>NZ_NOXZ01000014.1:0-297289 GCF_002258225.1 Rhodococcus sp. RS1C4
GGTCAAAGGGCCTACGCGCCAGTCGATGTCCTCCAGAGCTACGCCTTCGTCCCGTACCAAAGCGCGGGTCCAGGTGTTACCACTGTCCGGCCATCCGGTCAGGCCCACGGTGGCCCCGCGCAACTGTGTGAGCGAGTGCAACGGCGAGTCGCTGCGAGTGATGATGCATCGATGTCGAAACCCTTGCATGACGAACACCGGTAGTGCGGTCACCGAGTGGTCCCCGCGGGCTCGGTGTTGGACGTACTGGCTGAACGAGGTCTCGGCAACGTCGATCCGTGGTTCGGCGTAGATGTTCGGGGTGCTGTCCGACGTTCGAAGTGCAGGTCGACTCCTTCGGCCGTGACGTCTCCCAGCGCGAGTGGCAGCAGGTGGTCCCAGTGCCGCGCGACGAATGTCAGCGTCATGCCGCCCCTCGATCCGAGGTTGTCGCCTGTCTGATGGACTCACCCAGCACGACGAATCCGGCCACCGCGAGAGTCAGCACTCCAGCGGGGTACACCAGCAGGTGCGGTGCCGCCTGGAAGTAGTTCTGTGCTGCCGACAATTGCAGACCCCACGACTGCGCCGGAGGTTGCAGGCCGATTCCGAGGTAGGTCAGCGTCGCCTCGGCGGAGATGACTGCGCCGATCTGCAGTGTCGCCAGGACTATGACCGGGCCGACGGTGTTGGGCACCACGTGGCTGACCAGTATGCGTAACGTCCCGAGACCGGACGATCGTGCAGCGACGATGAAGTGGCGGTTTCTGATCGACAACGCTTCCCCGCGGGTCACGCGCATGGCGGTGGGCCAGGCGAACACCGCGAGAACGACGCTCAACAACCAGACACTGCGCCCTTGAATGGAATTGAGTACCACGATCGCGCCGAGCAACAGTGGTAGCGCGAAGACGATCTCGGACAGTCGCGAGACGAAGGCGTCGACGAGCCCGCCGAAGTAACCGGCCGCAATCCCCAGGACCACAGCAACGACGGACGTCAGCAGGGTCACCGTCACTCCGACGACGATCGATGCACGAGCGCCGTGCACGACACTGGCGAACAGGTCGCACCCCTGCACGGTGAACCCGAACGGATGTCCGGTGGACCAGTCGGGAGCGCCCCTGCTCAGTGACAGTTCGCACACACGCGGATCCCCGTGACCGAAGAGTCCGGCGATCGGGCCGGGGAGTACTGCGATGAGGAGGAAGAAGGCAACGATCGGAGCGCCGATCCAGAAGCCGGGGCTGCGTTTCAGGCTCGTCCAGACTCGTCCGGTCTCGATGTCTTCCCCGGGTGGAAGTTGGATCATCTACTTGTCCTGTCGAATACGTGGGTCGAGCAGGTGATGCGCGATCTCGACGACGATGTTGACCGCGACTGCGACCAGCACCAATGCCGACACGATCCCGACCACCACGGTTCCCTGTTGTGAGCTGATTCCGGTGAACAGTTCGCCACCGACACCGGGAAGATTGAAGATCCCCTCGACCACCACCGATCCGCCCAGTAGGCCACCGAGATCGAGACCCAGGTAGGTCACTACGGACACGAGGGCATTACGCAGGATGTGCCGCACCGTCAGTCGTCTGGTCGAGATGCCCTTGGCACGAGCAGTTCTGACGAAATCCGCCGACCGCGTCGACAACACACTCGACCGAGTCAGACGCGCAACCGGCCCGAATCCCACTGTGGCCAGGCAGATTGCAGGCAGCAGGTACGACGTCGGCCAGCCCTCGGAAATTCCGGCCACCGGGAGGATGCCCCAGGACACCCCGACGATCGACTGCACGAAGAAGGCCAACACGAACGTGGGAACCGCGAGCGTCAGTACCGTCGCCGCCAGTACCGCTTTGTCCAGCAGACCGCCAGGTCGCAGCGCGGCGAGCGTGCCCGCGGTGACACCGACGATCAGTTCCAGGACCCACGCTGTCAGAGCAAGTTTGATCGTTACCGGCCAGGCACGCGCGAGAATGGTTCCGACGTCCTCACCGCCGACGGTGGTACCGAAGTCTCCGCGAGCGATACCCGAGACATAGCTCCAGTACTGCACCAGCAGTGGATCGTCGAGATGGTATTTGGCGCGGATGGCCGACTCGACGGCGTCGGTCAGTACTGCGTCGCCGATCAGTGCTTGCACCGGATCACCAGGGAGGGCGAACACCGCGACGAACACTATGAGTGACGTGCCGATCAGAATCAGCAGGGCCTGGCCCAGCCGCGCCGCAATCCGTCGTGCAGTTCGTGTCTTCGTGGCGCCCGCGGTGGAGGCGGACCGAGGCTGTTCTCGGTCCGCCACCGCGAGTGCCTGCTCAGGCAACGGTCACCGTGGTGAACGGGCTCTTGTTGAACGGATCCTCGGTGTAGCCCTCTACGTTGTCCGCGACTGCGACCGCCCGCCCGGCACTCCACAGCGGAATGTTCGGAAGCTCGTCGAGCAGGATGTCCTTGGCCTGGTCGTAGAACTGGGTCGATTCCTCGTTGGTCGCCGCCGCCGCCTGATCCAGCAATGCGTCGAATTCGGGGTTCGAATAGCCGTTGTAGTTGGTGCCGCCTCCGGTCCGGTATGCATTGCCCAGCAACGCGAACGGCGACGGGTAGGCAACAGGGGTGTTGAGCGACACCGGGTTGGGGACTTGCCTGCCCCGAAGTGCAGCATGGGTGTTCTCCGACGGAATGAATTCCAGTGTCACATCGGTCAGACCCAGCACCGTCGCCCACTGGTTGAGGACGGCCTCACTCCACTCGTCGCGTCCGGTGCCGGTCACGACCGTGATCTTCACCTGGCCGTCGATACCGCCTGCTTCGTCCCACAGCTGCTTCGCGCGTTCAGGGTCGTAGTCGAGGTTGGTCGAGTCGGTGTCGGCACGGTAGCCGTTCCCGGACGGCGCACTGAAATCGGTCAATGGCTGGGTCGACGAGTCGAGGAGCGCGTCGATGATGCCCTGACGGTCGATCGCCAGCGACAGTGCTCGGCGGATTCGCGGATCCGCGTAGGCCGGGCTCCAGGTCGGCACCCCGAGGTAGGTGAAGTTGGAGCTGGCCGACTGGACGAACTTGTCGCCGAGGGTTGCCTTCGCGCTTTCCACGTCCTGCTGCAGCAGTGCGGTCACGTCGACTGCACCGGCCTGGAAATCGCGGTAGGCGACGTCGTATCCGGTGTAGATCTTGAAGGTGACGCCGCCGTTCTCGGCTTTCTCACCGCCATACTCGTCGTAGCGGACGGTTTTGATCTCCGGTCCACCTGTCCACGGCTCGCTGATCTCGTAGGGGCCGTTGCCGATCGGCTTCGCCGCGAAGGCTTCGAGATCATCCAGCGCTGCTGCCGGCAGAGGATAGAACGCCGGTTGGCCGATCTGGTACAGGAACTGGCTCTGTGGTTTGGTCAACGTGACGGTGAGGCTCAGCGGCCCGGTGACCTCGACGCCGGACAGGGAGTCGGCGGTCGGTGCGCCTTCGTCGGGGTTGAGCGCGTCGTAGCCTTCGATGCCTGCGAGCTGCGAGCTGCCGACCCAGGCGTTGGCTGGGTCTGCTGTGGTGTTCCATCCTCGCGCGAAGGACTCGGCGTCGACGACCTCGCCGTTCTGGAAGGTCCATCCGTCCTTCAGCGTGATGTCCCAGACCTTCTGATCCTCGGTCTCGATCGAGTCGGCAACGAGGTTGACCGGTTCCCCGGTGTCGCTGTCGTACTTCACGAGTCCGGAGAACAAGGTCTCGGAGACCGACAGTGCGAAGTACCCGCCTGAGTTCCCGGGCACGATGGATGTCGGTTTCTGCGTCGCGACGCGGAGGATGTTGTCCGACGGCTCGCCGGACGCCTCACTGGACGAACCTCCGCCGCAGGCGGTCAGTACTACTGCTGCGACAGCGAGCAGAGCACTGCCGATCAGGGGTGTGCGTTTCATCTGTTCTTTCCATTCGACTTGCCCGAACCTGGTCAGGTTCGGTTGTGCACCGTTGTGTTTCAGACTTCGATCGGCACGCGAAGACCCGGAACGGCACCGAGCAGTTCTCGGGTGTAATCGTGTTGCGGGTTGTCGAACACCGTTGTTGTCGAGCCGTATTCGACGATCTTCCCTTTGGTCATCACGGCCACGTCGTCGGCGATCCGGCGCACGACGCCGAGGTCGTGCGAGATGAACAGGTACGTCAACCCCAGATCTGTCTGCAGTGTCTGCAGCAGGTCGAGCACCTGCGCCTGGACCAGGACGTCGAGCGCGGAAACCGGTTCGTCGCAGACGATCAGCTCGGGTTCGGCGGCGAGAGCACGGGCGATGGCGACGCGTTGGCGTTGCCCACCGGAGAGTTCACTCGGTCGCCTGCGCAACGTGGCCGCCGCAAGTCCCACAAGGTCGAGCAGCTCGACTGCACGGGCCTTGCGGGAGGATCGATCACCGATACCGAACGCAGACAGGGGCTCTCTCAAGATTCGGTCGACGGTGTACGTGGGGTCGAGCGAGGCGTACGGGTCCTGAAAGATCGGCTGGACGCGCCTGCGAAACGCACGAAGTTCGCGCCCCTTCAACGACGCGACATCGGTGCCTTCGAAGAATACGCGGCCCGCACTCGGGGTGTTCAGACCGAGGCACGACCACGCTGTCGTGCTCTTTCCCGAGCCGGATTCCCCGACGAGTGCCAGCGTCTTGCCTCGCTCGAGAACGAAGGACACGTCGTCCACCGCGGGTACTCCGCCGAAGCTCTTGGACAGGTTTCTCACTTCGAGCACGATCGACGCCTCAGCCGGGGTCGCGGCTTCTCGAACCGGCCGCGCCGAGGGGACGGATGCCAGTAGCGCCCGGGTGTAGTCGTGTTCGGGTTGGCCGAATACCGCAGCTGCAGTGCCGGATTCGACGACACGGCCGTGACGCATCACGACGATTCGATCGGCGCGTTCGGCGGCGAGCGCAAGGTCGTGCGTGACGAGAAGAATCGCGGCACCGGAACCGGCGACGACCTCGGCCAGGTTGTCGAGGATGCGCCGTTGCACGGTGACGTCGAGCGCTGAAGTGGGCTCGTCGGCAATCAACAGTGCGGGCGAATTCACCGACGCCATGGCGATCAACGCGCGCTGACGCATACCGCCCGAGAATTGGTGCGGATACTTCCGGCGCTCGGCACCGGGAAGGCCTGCACGAGTGAAGGCCGACGCAGTCTCGTCGTGCACCTCTGCGCGCGGCAGGCGCCTGTGCGCCCGCACGGCCTCGTCGACCTGGTGTCCAATTCGTAGCACCGGATCCAGGTTGGACATCGGGTCCTGGGGCACGAGGCCGATGCGGCGTCCTCTGATCGTTCGCCAGTCGTTCTCTTTCCAGCTCGTGGTGTCCGAACCGTCCACCCGAATGGTGCCGGAGGTGACGGACGCGGAACTGGGGAGCAGTCCGAGGATGGCCGATACGAGAGTGGACTTGCCGGACCCCGATTCTCCGACCACAGCGACCACTTCGCTCGGTCCGATCTGCAGGTCCACGCCGTCGACGGCGACGTGCTTGTTCTTGCCCGATCCGAACTCGACGACCAACCCGGCGATGTCGACGATGGAATTCGACTCGGGCACTGCACTTTCCGACACTGGCTGCATCCTTCGCTTCTCAACGCTTGCTCGCTTCGGTTTGAAGCGAGCCAGGTTTTGCTCGGAAGCACCCCGCCGCTGAACGAGGGTTGCTGTCCACCAGCCGAGCCATACGGTGGATCTCTGAACCGAGTTCGAAGATAGCGACTTACTGATGAGTTGTTTAATTTACATACCTATGACTATTGCCACTATCCAGTAACCACGGACGAGGTGGACCCGTCGTGACCTGCGCAAACGACCCACCGGCCGAACCATCTCATTTCGGACATCGGCTCACGTCGGAATCAGACTGAACGAATATATTGACAAACTCGGGTTACAGCGCGTCGTAGAAGAACGATGCGACTTTGGGGCCGTCCAGGCCTGAGAATCGGATGGAAACCTTCCACTCCCCCGGCGCTGGGACGACCAGGTGCTCGCTGCGCCAGATGGTTCGGTCACCGTCGTGCACAGGTTCGGTGAGTTCGACGGGCAATCGGGCGACGTTGGCGTCCACCGAGGACAGGTCGGCGCTGACGCCGACGTCGGAAGCCCCCGCACCTTCGTACGTGACGGTGAGCTGCTGGGGTCCTCGCCTGATCGAGTCGATTCCGATGTCGAGGACATCCGAGGAACCGAAGTCGAGGGTGGTGGCGATGTTCGTCGTGTACACGTCCTTGGCCGGCGTGTGCGAGGACAGGATCGAGGTCAGAGCCAGAACCGTCACGGCCACTGCGGTTTCCACGAGAAGGGTCCGGCGTCGGAATCGTCGGTACGCCAGATGTCCGAGGCCGACGGCGAACGCGACTGCGAGAACTTTGGCCAGCAACACTGCTCCGTACGACGTCCTCCACAGCGCCGGCAGCGGCTGGACCTGCAGCAGCGACAGACCGAGGCCCGCAACGACCACGAGTCCGACGTGCACCGTCGCGATGCGGTGCCATCGCTGCAGTCGGGGTGCCGCACGCAGTACGAGCAGCATCACCGCGAGGCCGCCCAGCCACACCGTCATGCCGTAGACGTGCAGGAGCGTCGCCAGGAACGCCCACGGCCATCCTCCGGCAGAGCCGCCGTGGCCGCTGAGAGTCACGGCGAGAATCGCCGCGCCGGCGTACACGAGACCGAACACGATCGGGGTGCGCCCGATTCCGGCCGCAACCATCGACAATCCCACTGCCACAAGCAAGGCCGAACCGTGCGGCGTGACGAGCACAGTACCGAGTCCGGCGGTCGAGATCTCTCGTGCGCCCCCGGATTGTTGCGCGACGAGTACGAACAGTCTGCCTGCCAGTCCGAGAGCCACTGCGAGAGCACCGATTCGGTACACCACCCGAAAACGGGTCGTACCCACCGCTGATCTCCACACGAGCAACGAGGACAGCAGAACACCCGCAGTGGCCACCAAGCCCAAATAGGCAAGGGTTTTGGCCGGGTAGTTCAGGTATTGTTCGACGCCACCGCCGGACTCCCCTGCGTCGAATTTTCCCTGCTGAGTCACCGATCCGACGGTGAACTGGATCGACAACGACACCACGTGTGTGTCGGCCGAGACGACGCGAGCCGTGGCCAGGTACGCACCGTCCTGGACGGTGACGGCGGGGACGAGGACGATCCGGCGTCGACCGTCGTCCACGCGTACGTCTGAGAAGTCGAATGTCTTTCCGTCCCCGTCGATCAGCTGCGCCGACCCCTCGATGAGGGTGACGGGTTCGTTCAGCTGCAGAGTCAGCTCGCTCGGGGCGTCGTCGACGTGCGTTCCGGTGGTCGGAGTCGCCGAGATCAGACTTGCGTGTGCGGACGCGGTCCCGCTGCCGAGCAGTAGCCCGGCGGCGAGCACCACGAGCACGATGCCGAGGTCACGAACCCGCGCCACGACCCCGCCGCACCACCAGTCCCAACCCGGCGATCGCGGCTACGGCGAGCACCAGGCTCACCACCGAGACGGTCGGCCACACCCAGGTGGTGCCATCGGTTTCGGTGTCCTCGTGCCGGGCCGACGCGGTGTCCCCGTGTCCGTCGCCGTGGCTGTGCGCGTCCGACGCCGCCACCAACGCGACCTCGGGTGCGGGGTGCTCGGGTTCGCTGGCGTCGTCGACGGCGACCTCGTTCCAGGACACGACCGAGCCGTCCGAGTAGGCCTGGTCCGACGGCAGTGCGATGGAGTCGACGTCGTCCGGCCACGGTCCGCCGGAGAACGAGAAGTCACGGAATTCGTCGACGCCGTATCCGCCTGCGGGGTCGGTGACCGTCCAGCTGATCCTGGCGACGCGGCCGGTGTCGCCACCTTCACGCTCCACGGTCGCCGTCCACCCGGGGACGGGAAGGGTGCGCGCCGACGTCAGGTCGACGCCGTCCGGCAGCGTCACTGTCAGCCGGACGGTCGACGCCTTGGCCGATTCTCCCGGCACGATCAGTCGGACGATGCCGTAGCCGCCCTGGGGGACCGGATCGCCGTCCGTCCGTACGTGTGCTGCCGCGGGTGCCGCGAACGCGAGGAGTGCCACCGCTGCCGTCGTCGTGACGGCACCTGCCCGGCGCAAGGAATGGGTCATCGTCTTCTCTCTCGTCAGTTGGTGTGTGCGGCAGTCACAGGGATGTTCGCGCCGTGGTATTTCGATTCGAGGAACCGTGCGGTTTCGGGGCTTTCGAGCGCGTGCGTCAGTTCGAGCACCCGCTCGTCGCCTGCGAGACGTGACGGGGCGACGACGACGTGTGCGTACGGATTCTCGGGTCCTGGTTCGACGGCGAGTGCGTCGGTCGCCGGGTCGAGTCCGATGGACTCTGCCTGCTTCGGGGTCAGGACGACGGCGTCGTAGTTGTCGTACAACCCGTCGACGAATTCGCCGTACTCGAGCGGTAGCAGGGACAGGTGCCGCAGCGAGTCCACCACGTTCGCTTCCGTGACGGTCAGGTCCTGCACGGTGGTGCCGCCGAAGGGTCGGTCCAGCTGCGTCAGGCCGGCGCTCTGCAGCAAGTAGAGTCCGCGGGCAAAGCCGGTCGCGGTGTTCGGCAGGACCACCTTGGAGCCGTGCGGCAGGCTACTACCGGTGACCTGGTCCTCGACGAGGTCGACGTTCAGCCAGTCGGCAGTGTCGGCGAGGTCCTTCCATGTCGACGAGTACAGCCCGTAGGGAACGACATTGACCTTGGACACGATGCTCAGCGCGTCCAGGCCGTTCTCCTGCTGGTCCGCCTCGAACGCCGGAATGTGCTGGTAGTACGACAGATCTCCCTCCCCGGCCGCCACCTTGGAATTGGAGTGCTCGTCGGCATCGATCAGTTCGAGCCGAAGGTCGGGTAGCAGAGTGTCGGCCGCGTACTGCAGGATCTCGCGGTCGTCACCGGCACCGACGTACACCGTCAGTGTGTCGGTGCCGGCCGAACCGTCGTCGATCCGAATGTTCGAACCGCACGCGACCAGCAGCGGAATGACGAGTGCTACCAGTGTTGTTCGGTATCTCATCTACTCGTGAGTCCTCGTTGCCATCCGGTCACCTTCCACTCGACGCCGGTCATGACGGCGTTGACCAGAATGCCGATCAGGCCGAGAGTGAGGATGCCTGCGTACATCTGCGGAGTTTGGTAGCGAAGTGCCGCGTTGTTGATGTAGATGCCGATGCCTTGTGCACCGCCGACGAGTTCGGCCGCGACGAGCGCCGTGAACGCGTTGGCAGCGGCCAACCTGATGCCGGGGAAGATGCCGGGAATGGCGGCGGGCAGCACGACCTGGGTGAAGATGTACACCCGTCCTGCACCGAGCGTGCGTGCTGCATTCAGCAGGATCCGTTCGACGCTCGACACTGCGCCGACGGCGGTGATGAAGATCGGCCAGAAGCACGCCCAGAAGACGATGGCGATCTTCGATTCCTCACCGATGCCGAGGAAGACGACGAACACCGGCAGCAACGCCAGCAGCGACAGGTTGCGGAAGAACAGCAGCACCGGCTCGGTGAGCTTCTGGAAGATCTTCACCGAGCCGACGAGGATGCCGAGCGCGATACCCCCTACCAACGCGAACGCGAACCCGACGAGTGCGCGCTGCACGCTCGGCCAGATCTCCGACGTCAGGGTGCCGTCGACCAGGCCGTCGACGAACGCCGAGAACACGTCGAGCGGCTTGGACAGGTAGAGGTCGGAGACGTAACCGAAATCGACGACAGCCCACCAGACGACGAGAAATCCGACCAGTCCGATCGCGCCGTAGACGAACCGGTCGTACTTGTCGAGGAAGGGATTTCTTCCTTTGGGAGGCGTCGTCACCTCCTCCTGCTCATCGAGCGCCGAGGACATTGTTCACCTCGTCTTCCAGGACTCGGGCGACGCGGGAGCGAACGTGCACGAACTCCTCGGAGCTGCGGATCGCATTGTCGCGGTGGCGTGGCAGATCGACGTCGATGATGTCCTTCACCCGGCCGGGAATTTTGGTCATGACGGCGATGCGGTCGGACAGGAAGACCGCCTCGTCGATCGAGTGGGTCACGAACAGGACCGTCTTCTTCTTCTCGCCCGACTCCCAGATGCGCAGTAGCTCGCCCTGCAGGAATTCACGGGTTTGCGCGTCGAGGGCCGCGAACGGTTCGTCGAACACGAGTATCTCCGGTTCGTACGCGAGCACGCGGGCGATCGCGACGCGCTGACGCATACCTCCGGACAGCTGGTGGGGCAGCCGGTCGGCGGCGGATTCGAGCCCGACGGTCTTCAGTACTTCCGCGGCACGCGCCCTTCTCTCGGCCTTGGGCACACCGCGGATCTTCAGGCCGACCTCGACGTTCTTCTGCGCGGTCAGCCACGGGAACAGAGCGTATCCCTGGAAGACGACGCCCACGTTCTTGTCGACGCCGTCGACGCGCTTGCCGTCGATCAGGACGGCGCCACCGTTGTAGGACTCCAGGCCGGCAAGGATGTTGAGGTACGTCGACTTTCCGCATCCACTCGGTCCGAGCAGGGACACGAATTCGCCGCTCTCGATCCGTAGGTCGAAACCGTCGAGCACGGTCGTGGTCCCACGCCGTGTCCCCGGCGTGGGGTACAGCTTGACCACCCGCTTGGCTTCGATCTTGGCGTGTGTCGTGTTGTTCGTCGCGCTGCGTGCGCCGTCGAGCAGTTGTTGACTCATGGCAGTTCACCTGTTCCGATCCGTGGTGGTCATTCTTCGAGTCCCTCGATGTCGACCAAGTGGGTCTTGAAGATTCCGTCGTTCTGTTCCTCGGTGACGATTTCGGTGTTGAAGTCCTGGGACTCGATCAGGTCGGCCGACGTGGCGTACGGGTTGAACGCGTTGGTGGCGATGTCCTCGGGCTTCAGGTGCTCCGAGCCCGGCAGCGGTGTTCCGACTTCTTCGACCAGGTCCCACCACAGTTGCAGGCTTGCTTTGTCGAGCAATGCATTCGGTGCGTAATGCCAGTTGGTGGTCTGCTCGACGGGGTAGCCGGTGGTCTTGCCTGCGATCTCGGCGGACTCCTTGGGGTGTGCGTTGGCCCAGTTCGCCGTGCGGGCGATGACACCGACGAATGCGCGTGCAGCGTCGGGGTTTTCCTTCAACCATTTGTTGCTGGCCACGTACGGGGCTTGGCCACCGAGCGGACCCCAGTCCTCGTAGGAGGTGAACGCCTGGGTGAACTTGTCCGGCTGGCTGAGCAGAACTCCGATGAGCGGTGGGTGGAAGACACCGAGGTCCACTTCTCCGCGCTCGATGGCCGGTGCGATCAACTCGTTCTTGAGTTCGAGGAAGTTGACCTTGTCCAGGTCCACACCGTTCTTCAGCAGGTACCGCTTGAGGACGAGGTCGGTGCAGCTGTTGAAACCCGAGAGCCCGACGGTTTTGCCCTCGATCGCTTTCAGGTTGTCTCGCGTGATGTCGGAGCCCGCCTGGGTGAAGTACGACATGTGCGGTTCTTCGGGCAGATCGAGCATGCTCGACGCGATGGCCGTGAACTCGAATCCTTTGACCTTGCCGTCGATGTCGTTGTTGAACATGCCGGTGGCGATGTCGATGGCGCCCTGGTCGAGGAGTTGCACGGCAGGGACGGCCGTTGCGGGGCCGACGTATTCGGGCTTGACTCCGGCGTCGTCCCAGTAGCCGAGTTCGTCGGCGATGCGAACGAGGGACAGCGCAGTGGGTGAGTTGGCGAACCGGAAGGTGACGGCTCCGTCGTCGGCGGAGCTGGTGCATCCGGCCAATAGTGGCGCGGCGACGAGTGCGGCGATGATCGGCACCAATTTCTGGATGGAACGGATTCTCATGCCGATGTCCGCTGATGTGTTGTGGAGCTGCTCAAGACATTTCCTCTCGTGCACGTATGTCGGATTGGAGGAACCATAGACAACTGTGCATCCCGACCACCATGAATAGATTCATCGTGATTGCAGGTCGAAATTCGGATGAAGTAATTCTGTACGGTTTTCTGAAATCCCGAAGATTCGAATTGTCATTCGGAACCTTCGACTGAATTACTTTGGCTGTAGTACGCATTCGATTCGAAAGGTTGTCGATGACCACCGCCACCGAAGTAACAACAGACCCGAGAACCCATCCGGTATATCGTGAGTTCGCCCGCCTCGTCGAGGAGGTCATCGCGCCTCGTGCGGTGGAGATCGACCGCACCGAGGTGCCGAGATCGCACATCGAGGCGTTGCGGGAGGTCGGGTACCACCGGTGGTTCGTTCCGGCCGAATACGGAGGTCTCGATGTTCCACGGGAGGTGCAGAACGCAGCGGAGGAACTTCTCTTCGGCGCGGACCCGTCGACGGCCACCATCGTCACCCAACACGGTGCACCCGTCGTACCGGCCATCAAGGCCGGGACGCCCGAAACACTCGCTTTGCTACCGCAACTGGCGACCGGAGCGCTGATCGGCGGAGCCGGGATGGGTCACGTCCGATCCTGGCCGCAGCGCCGAGGAACGATAGCCCGCAAGGTGCCCGGCGGATATCGCATCGATGGGGTGATCGGCTGGCACTCCGGCTGGGGCCTCACCGATGTGGTCTGGCTCGGCGCTGTCGACGAGGCCCGCGAGGACTACGTGTTCGGTATCGCGCCGCTCGACCAGCCCGGCGTCTCCGGCCGAGTGTCGAGACTGACGGCCGTGTTCGGCTCACGGACTGCCACGCTGACGTTCGAGGATGTATTTCTGCCGGACGAGTTCGTGTCCGAGGTAGTTCCGGTCGCGGAGTGGAAAGCGCGCGACGGAGTGCTCGGCCTGGACGCGCGACGGGCGCTTCAGCTCGATCCGACGGTCGACCCCGCCACCGTGACGACGTATCCGCCGGTGGGTCCCTACGGTCTCGCCAGGGCTGCACTCGACGACGCGGCGGCACTGTTCCCCGACGACCGATCGTTGGCCGCCATCTCCGATGAACTGGAGCTCGCGTACGCGACTCCGCTACCGGATCCGCACTGGCGCGTGGTCCTCGACGAGATCGCAGTTCGTGCCACGACCGCGGGTGTTGTGGCACGCGGTGGCGTCGGGCTGCTCGAGGACGACATCGCGCAAGTACGAGCCCGCGCAGCTCAGTTCCTCCAGGTACGCGGGCTCGCCCCGGCCGTCCGGGCGGCTCATTTCCAGCGTTACACCCGCTAGCCCCTTGTGAGTAGTGGCAGCAGCTGGTCGCCGATGCGCGCGACCTCTCGGGCGTAGGGGGTGTCGGACAGCACGAAGTGGCTGACGCCAAGGTCCGCGTAGCGCTCCAGGGCCGCCGCGACTTCTGCTGCCGTTCCGACGAGCCAGGTGGTTCCGGCTCCGCCTCCGCCGTGCCTCCCCGGCGCGGTGTAGAGGTTGGTGTCGAGAACATCGCCTCGTTCCGCGAGGTCCAGAAGCCGCTGCTGTCCGGTGGCGTCCCGAGGATTGGCCGGGCGCAGCGGATCTTTCCGGCCCGCCATCTGCGCCACCTTGGCTTCGGCGTCCCGCCACGCTTCCTCGGCGGTGTCACGGATCAGAGTGGTGACGCGAAGACCGAACTGCAGTGGTTCGTGTTCTCGTCCCACTTTGTCGCTCAACACCTTCAGGCGGTCGATGCGTTCGGCGACGCCGTCGAGCGGCTCACCCCAGAAGAGTTGAACGTCGGCCTCGGCGGCCGAGACTTCCTCCGCGGCAGCGGACGCGCCACCGAAGTACAGCCGGGGTCGGCCACCGTCGGGCAGCCGGGGAACGACGGTCGAGTTCTCCACCTGCCAGAACTCGCCGTCGATGCTGACGTTCTCCTCGGCCCACAACGTGCGCACGATCTTCAGGAATTCCCGCGTGCGGTCGTACCGTCGTGACTTGTCGAATTCACCGTCGCCGTAGGCTCCCAGATCGTCGGTGCCACTGACGATGTTGACGAACACCCGCCCTCGGGTCAGCGAGTAGAGCGTCGCTGCTGCGCTCGCGAAGTGAGCGGGCTGCCAGTACCCGGGCCGGATCGCGATGAGCGGGGTGAAGTTCTCGGTCCGCGCCGCGAGAGCGGTGGCGACGGTGAAGGTGTCCGGCCTCCCCCATCCCGTTCCGATCAATGCTCCTCCCCAGCCGTGCTTTTCGGCGAGGAGAGCCTGCTCGACGGAGAATTCGAGCGTCCCCCAGCCGTCGACGGTGTCGTCGCCTCGGTGGCCTGGTGAGGTCGTGTTGGGGATGTACCAGAGGAATTCGCGGCTCACGTGAAGGTTCTCCGTTTCGTCGTGCGCGTGGGTGTCAGGAAGGGAGGGGCGCTTCGGTGCCCAGGTTCTCCGGCTGAATCGAGCGATGCCCTGCCACCTGATCGGCCAGCTTCGCGAGCCTGGCTTCCTGATCCGCCGTCAACGTGACCGCCAGCGCACCCGCGTTCTCGCGGACGTACTCGGCGTGCCGAGTTCCAGGAATGGGCACGACGTCGTCGCCGCGTCCGAGAATCCACGCCAACGCCACCTGCGACGGTTTCACACCGAGATCGGCTGCGACCGCGACCACCTCGTCGGCGAGGGCTTTGTTGGTCTGGAAGTTCTCGTCGGCGAAGCGGGGGTGGTCCACCAACCTGCCCTTGATGTCCTCTTTGGTGTGCACTGCGCCGGTCAACCACGCGCGTCCCAGCGGGGAGAAGGGCACCAGCGCGATGCCCAGTTCTCGCGCGACGGGCACGGTGGATGTCTCGATGTCCCGGCTGAACAGTGACCACTCGCTCTGAATCGCTGCGATCGGGTGTACGGCGTGAGCGCGGCGGATGGTGTTCGGTCCTGCCTCGGACAGTCCGATGTGGCGGATCTTGCCGGCGTCGACGAGTTCCTTCAGCGCGCCGACGGTGTCCTCGATGGGGACCGTCGGATCCACGCGGTGGAGGTAGTAGAGGTCGACGTGGTCGACGTCCAGCCGTCGCAGTGACGCGTCGATGGCGGTCCGGACGTACTCGGGGCTGCCGTCGATTTTCGCGTTCGGATTGGTCTCGCGGTCGAGCGGGTTGCCGAACTTGGTTGCGAGGACCACCTTGTCGCGTCGACCCTGCAGCGCTTTGCCGAGCAGGATCTCGCTGTGTTCGGGTCCGTACACGTCGGCGGTGTCGAAGAACGTGATGCCGGAGTCCAGTGCCGCATCCACGACGTCGGTGGCGGCACGTAGGTCCTCGGGGCCGGAGCCGGTGCGGAAGCTCATGAAGCCGAGGCCTGTCGGCGAGACCACTGGTCCGTCGGTGCCGAGCTGTCGTGTCGATGTGTCCGTCATGTCTTCTCCTTGTTTGTTGTCGATCGGTCGGTCGCGATGTCAGCCTGTGTGTTGTGCGAAGTTGTCGCGCAGCGTGGTTCCGGAGTATTCGCGGCGGTGTACTCCGCGTTCCCACAGCAACGGAACGATGTGGTCGGCGAACTGCGGCAACGACTCCACGAATACCGTGAACCCGTCGGCCGCTCCGCGCTCCGTCCACCCGATCAGGTCGTCGGTGATGGACTCCGGGGTGCCGAAGACCCGGCGATGACCGCCTCCGCCGAGGACGATGAATCGGCGGAGCGTGAGGTCGCGGTTGCTGCGGGCGAAATCGGCTCCGCCCTGGGCGAAGCCGATCGATCGTGTGTTGTCGGTGACCGCCACCTGGGGTGGTACCGGTCCGTCGAGGTCGATCTCGTCCGGGTCGAGGTCGAATCTGGATGCGAAGCGGTGCAGCGCATCCGTTCCGTCGAGTGCGTTCTCGGCGTCGTGCAGCAGGCGATCCACCTCGTTCGTGGTACTTCCGACGGAGAAGAAGATGCCGGGCAGAACGAGGACGCCCTCGGATCCACCGCGGGTGTTACGGGTCTCCTTGTTCAGTCGCTCGCGGTAGTCCCGGGACGCGTCTTCCGTGAGGCCCACCGAGAACACCGCGTCGGCGAATCTGGCTGCGGTCTCGATTCCTCGATCGGACCCACCCGCCTGGAACAGCACCGGTCTGCCCTGCCGGGAACGCGGTAGTTGCAACGGGCCTGCGACGGAGAAGAATTCGCCGACGTGGTCGACGGGCTCTCGTCGGAGATTCTCCAGGTCCCAGTCCTCGGTGACCTCGTCGCGCCACGAATCCCAGAGCGCCAGAACCACCTCGGTGAATTCGTCGGCCCGACGGTACCGTTCCTCCCGCGGCGGTGGTTCGCCGACGCCGAAGTTCCGCGCGACGGTCGGGTCCATCGTGGTGATGATGTTCCACCCGGCTCGGCCGTGGGAGATGTGGTCGAGCGACAGAATCGACCGAGCCAGCGCGTACGGCGTCGAGTAGGTCGTCGACGCCGTCGCTACGAGACCGACGTGCTCGGTCTCCCGGGCAAGCGCCGGCAGCACTGTCAGCGGATCCAGGTACGCGAAGCCGCGCCCGCCGGGCGGAATGCCCTGCGAGTCGGCGAAGAACACCGCGTCGAGCCTCGCCTGCTCGGCGAGTCGAGCCGAGCGGACGAAGTCGTCGATGTCGACGAACGGATGCGTCGCGCCCGGCCCTTGCAGAGCGCCCGGGATGAGATTGGTGGTGAAGCGCAGGTACCGGCTCATGCGCCGTGGAACGGCTCTCCCGAGACTGCCTCGGACTGTCGTCCGTCGACACCCACCGGTACGTCCCCTTCGAGCGTGACGCGGTAGAGCACTCGGTCGTGGCCGAGGTGTCCGGCGTCGGCGATCGCGAGGTGAGCGGTTGCGCGGTTGTCCCAGAACGCGACACTGCCGGGCTTCCACTGGAATCGGACCGTGTACTCGGTCTTCGACGCCTCGGCCCACAGCAACTCGAGCAGCCGCTCGCTCTGGTCCGGGGTGAATCCGCGGATTTCGCGTGCGCCGCGCGTGAATCCGGGGCTGACGAACAGCGCACGCTCGCCGGTCAGTGGGTGGACTCGAACAGCCGGGTGGTAGGCGACGAGGTTGGCTTCCTTGATCTTTCGGTCGCGCTGGCTGCCGGCGGCTGCTCGTGCCTGGAACTGGTGCTTGATGTCGAGTGTGTCGACGAAGTTCCGCAGTTCCTTCGGTAGGTTCTCGTACGCGGCGACGAGGTTGGCCCAGGCGGTGTCACCGCCGTAGGGCGGGAGGATGTCCGCCCGCAGGATCGACGCTGCCGGCGGGTTGATCAGGGCGGTGACGTCGGTGTGCCAGCTGTGGTCGTAGGACGTTCGTTTGCGGCCGAGGTTCTTGTCGTAGCGCCTGCTGTCGATCGGCAGGATCTCCGGGAATCCTTCCGGCGGGTTCTCCTCGTGCGGATGAGCCGGGGTGACCTTGCCGAACTTGCGGGCGAACGCGACCTGCTCGGCGTGCCCGATCTGCTGGTCGCGGAAGAACACGACCTTGTACTGGTTCAAGGCGCCCTGGATCTCGGTGACGGTGGCGTCGTCGAGGTCGTCACGGAGGTCGACGCCGGTGATCTGAGCGCCGATGTAACCGGCGACGGGAACGACGTCCAGGCCTACGGCTGTGTCCGGTGAAGCGGTCATGCTGTGTCTCCTTTTTCGTTGGGCTCCCAGGTGGGGATCGATCGGACGAGCTTTCGGGTGTACTCGCTGGTGGGCGCCGAGAACACGTCCTCGGTGCGGCCTGCTTCCTGGACGACTCCGCGGCGCAGGACGGTGACCGTGTCCGACAGCTGGCGTACGACGGACAGGTCGTGCGAGATGAACAGGTAGCTGACGCCGAGCCTGACCTGTAGCTCGATCAACACCTGCAGGATCTGTGCCTGCACGGTGACGTCGAGCGCGGACGTCGGTTCGTCGAGCACCAGTACTTTCGGGCTCAGGCTCAGTGCCCGGGCGATGGCGACTCGTTGTCGTTGGCCTCCGGACAGCGCGCGTATTCTTCGGCGCAGGAACGTCTGGTCCAGTCCGACGAGATCGAGTACTTCGACCGCGCGTTCCCTCCGCTCGGTTCGTGAACCGATCTTGTACCGCACGAGCGGTTCCGCCACGAGTTGCTCCACGGAATACGTCGGGTCGAGCGAGTGGAAAGGGTTCTGGTACACCAGCTGTAGGTGCCTGCGGGCATCACGCAGTCCACGTGTACCGAGGTGGGAGATGTCCTGTCCGGCCACGACTATCTGTCCGGCGTCCGGTTCCTCCAGTCGCAGGACGAGCCTGGCCAGGGTCGACTTGCCGGAACCCGATTCGCCGACGAGTGCGTGCGTCCGGCCTGCCGGGATCTCGAAGGACACACCGTCGAGAGCTTGAATGCGGTGCCGACCGACGTCGAAGGCCTTGTGGATGTCGACGACCGACAGGGCGGGTTCGGTATCAGGCAGGGCGCGTTCGGCCTTCGCCGCTGCGAATCGATCGGGGTCGATGCTGGGAATGTCGCCGATCAGGTTCCGTGCGTACGTGGACTTCGGATCGGCCAGGACCTCCGCCGACGTTCCGGACTCTTCGACTCTGCCTCGGTTCAGCACCACGACGGTGTCCGCGCGCTCGGCGGCGAGTGACAGATCGTGGGTGATGAGCAGAACCGACAGGTCCCGCTCGGTTTTCAACCGATCGATCAGGTCCAGGATCGTCTTCTGGATGGTGACGTCGAGCGCCGACGTCGGTTCGTCCGCGACGATCAACGCAGGTCGCTGCGAGATCGCGATACCGATGAGCACGCGCTGCAGTTGACCGCCGGACAGTTGGTGCGGGTACGAGTGCAGCGCCCGCTCCGGCGTCGGGATCCCCACCGAATCCAGCAGTGCGACAGCCTGATCGTGGAAGTTCCTCGGCTGTGCGTATTCCGGGAGGCCGGAGGATCGGAACGCCTCGAATATCTGGCGATCGATCCGCCGGACCGGATTGAGCGACGCCGTGGGATCCTGCGGCACGAACCCGATGCGCCGTCCGCGGATTCGTCGAAAGTCGCGCTCCCGCAGCCGCAGGATGTCCCGCTCTCCGAACTCGACCGTCCCACCGACGGCAACGCGGTCGCCGAGAAGTTTCAGAACGGCGCCGACGACCGTCGACTTGCCGGATCCCGATTCGCCGACGATCGCCACCGTGCTTCCGGCTCGAACGTCGAACGAGACACCCGAGACCGTCGGGTGATTCAGGTTGCCGTCGTACGCTACCGCGAGATCACGGACGGCCAGCAGTGGTGCCGGGTCCGAGATCGAGTGGGCGTTCTCGCGCAGTTCCGCCGTTGCCGTCATGTCACCTGTCCTTGTTTCCGATGGACTTGCTGAGTTGCTGGAGAGCGAGCACCGACGCCACCATCACGACGCCCGGGGCGTAGACGAACCAGGGGTACCGGTAGAAGAAGTCCTTCCCCTCGGCCACCAACAGTCCCCAGTCCGGGCTGGGTGGCGGGTTGCCGTAGCCGAGAAACGCGAGGGCGGAGACGTTGATGATGGCGAGCCCGAACTGCAGGACTGCCAGCGCCAGCACCGATCGATACACGTTCGGGAGTACGTGTTGGAACAGGACCGTCAGCGTGCCTCCGCCGATCAGCTTCGAGGATTCGACGAAGGCCGAGTTCTTCACTCGGAGCGTTTCGGAACGGATGAGCCGGGCGAACACGGCGATCGACGAGATACCCACGGCGATGGCGGTATTGACGCTCGCGAACCCGAGTGAGACGACGACGATGACGGCCAGCAGGAAGCCGGGGATCGCGAGCAAGGTGTCGATCACGCGGCCGAGGACGGCGTCGACGCCGCGCCCGAAGAATCCGGCGACGAGCCCGACGATGCTGCCCGCGACCGATCCGATGGCCACCGCGAGCAATGCGGTGAGTACGGCCGACCGAGTGCCGTGGATGACGCGGGTAAGAATGTCGCGGCCCAGTTGGTCGGTGCCGAACAGGTGGCTCCAGGACGGCGGCAGGAACTTGTCCGCGGTGGTCCCGAGGTATGGGTCCTGGCTGGTGAACAGGCCGGGTGCGATCGCCCATGCCGCGATCAGCAGGACGAACAGCAGCGCGGCGACGGTGTAGCCGTTGCGTGCCTTGGTGGCGGATCCGAGCACGGCAACCGCTCCCGTGACGGTGGCGGTGCGTGGGCGGTCGAGGATGCTCATGCCGTCACCGTCCGACGCAGGCGCGGGTCCAGGACGGGATACACGAGGTCGACGACGAGGTTGATCGCGAGGAACAGCACCGCCGCGAGTACCACGGCCGCCTGCAACACCGGCACGTCCTGCTCGCCGACGGCTTTCTCGACGACGCTGCCGACGCCGTTTCGGCCGAAGATCGCTTCGGTGATGATCGACCCGCCCAACAGATCGCCGACGATGATCGCGGTGATCGTCAAGGTCGGCAGCGCCGCGTTGGGCAGCAGGTGCCTGGTCAGCAATTCGAATCTGCCGATTCCCTTGGAGACGGCGACGGTGGCGTACTGCTCGGACCGCGCGGTGTCCAGCGCGCTGATGAACACCTGTGCGATCGGCGCCGACGCCGGGATGGCGAGGGTGACGGCCGGGTAGATCAGCGAGTCCACGCTGCGGAAGTCGCTGAGTACGAACAGTCCGAGCTGGAAGGAGAACACGTTGATGACGACGAGCCCGATCAGGAAGTTGGGCAGCGACAGGAACAGCGACGGGAATGCTCGAAGTACCCCGCCGCCGAATCTCGTCGGCAGGAAGAACGCGCCGACGGCGACGGCGGCTGCGAACACGATCGCGATGACGAACGCCGTGCCCGCGAGCTGCAGGGTGGACGGAACTCCCGACCACAACAGCGTCGACACCGGAAGGTTGGACGCATACGACAGGCCGAGATCACCGTGCAGCAGTCGTTCCAGCGCCACCCACAGCTGCTCCCAGGCCGGGCGGTCCAGTTTGAAGTAGACGAGCATCTCGGAGATTTCGTCGGCGGTGTATCCGTATTCGGGGTTGCTCAGCCTGCCGGACACGGGATCGCCCGGCAGCAACGTGACGATGACGAACACCACGATGTAGACGAGAAACACCGTCAGCAGAGCCTGCCCGATTCTCGAGAGCGCGTACCGCGTCGTGTGAGACAAGAGAATGAAGTCCTTACGTCGTTCGCCGGTTCGACTCGTCGATCCAGGCGTCGTAGAAGTTGATCAGCCCGAGACCGTCGACACTCAGGTCCTTCAGGTGGTTCGCGGCGCCCCAGGTCTGACGGAACTCGTGGATCGGTATGTACAGGGCGTTGTCGATCACGTACTCCTGCACCGCCTTGGACGCGTCGATGCGAGCGGGCTCCGATGTCGCCTGCACCAGCGTGGTGAGCAGGCCGTCGAGTTCCTCGCCCGGGGTCTTGAACTGATTGGCTTGCGAGCTGTGCCACCACCGCCACATCTCGCTCTGACTGCCTGCAAGCCAGTGGTTCTCGTACAGCGGCACGTCCGGCTGGGCCGTCACGGTGTTGTAGTTGGAGAAGTCGGTGCCCTTGATCTCGAGCCGAACCCCGATCCGACGCCAGTGCTGGGCGACCAACTGCAGGTCGGCCTCGGAGGTGGTAATGAACACCGAGGGGTAGATCAGCAGGCTGAGCTGCTCGCCGTCCTTGACGCGGTATCCGTCGCTGTTGCGGTCCGTCCACCCCGCCTCGTCGAGCAGACGGTTCGACAGGTCGGGGTCGTACGCGAATCTGTCGCGCAGATCCAATGTCCCTGGCACGATCTCGTTGAACGTCGACTTCGCTTCGGTCCATGCGCCGCTCGGGTAGTTGGTGGCGATGATGTCGGCGCGGTCGACGCCGTGGGTGAGCGCTCTACGCACTCGGATGTCGTCGAGATGTGCTGCGGTCAGGCGGAGTTGAAGACCCCAGACGCTGCCGAAGAACGTCGGTGCGATGAGGGTGAATCCGTCGGTGACGAACGGCTCCTCGGTCGGTTGGACGTAGTGGATGATGTCCACCTGGCCTGCCTGGAGCGATCCTCCGCGCAGCGAGGGTTCGATCACCTGCTGCACGGTGATCTTCTCGAGGTAGGCCGGGCCGTCGTGCGCGGTATCACTGCGCGGCCAGGAGTAGTCCTCTCGGCGGCGTAGCACCACCTCCTTGCTCGGGAGCCATGATTCGACGACGAACGGCCCGGTCCCGAAGATCTTGCTCAGATCGGACTGATCGGCGAGGCCGGCGTCGATCGTCGCGGGGGCAAGAATTCCGACGGTCGTCCACGCCCCGAGTTTCTGGATGAAGTCACCGAACGGTTCGGTCAGGCGGATCGTCACGTCGTACTCACCCGTCGCCTCCGCTACGTCGTAACTGGGCGGGAAGTACGCGGCTCTCGGGACTCCTCGCCCCTTGTCTCCCGTGCCCAACAGGTTCAGGTTCGACGCCACCGCGGCGGCGTCGAGCTTCTCGCCGTTGGAGAAGGTGACGCCCTGCCTGATGGTCAGGCCGAACTCGGTGCGGTCGTCGTTCTCGGTGAATCCTGTTGCCAGGTGCGGACGGAACACGCCGTCGGCGTCGTAGTAGAACAGCCTCTCCACCACTTGGTTCCACACCTGCGCCACATGCCAGGATCCGGTGCTCTGCTGCTGGTATCCGTCGATCAACTTCTCGTTGAGGTACGTGACGGTACCGCCGGGTGTCGGGGAACCCGATGCCGTGGCACTCCCGGTCGGACTGGTGGCGCCGCCGCATGCAGCCAGAAACCCGGTACCGACCAGCGCAGCCCCGAAACCGAGGAAGCGGCGTCGATCGAATTCGTGAGTCATGTGAGGAATTTCTGGCCCTTTCAGGATGATTCGTGGCATCGCCGGGGGAACGCACTCAGTGTGGGGTCCGTCGCCGCGAATACCAACGAAGTTCATCTACCGAAATGGTCAATTACAACTTAACGATGCGAATTCGGGCCTCCTACCTGCACGTTCGCCGCGACCGTCCGAAGGCAAGGGATGAAATCATGGTGAGCGTTACACGCTCTGGAATCATGCTGAGTGGAACTCGTGAATTCCGTGACCGAAGGGGTTACGTTGTGCGATGGCCGTTGTCGCAGCGTCGACCAGCTCGGCCTCGAACGTCATGGAGGTGGACGACATCACGGATCTCGTAGCGGACCAGGTGATCACGACAGCACCGTCGGAATCCGTCCTGGGCCTCATCGGAAACACACCTCTGGTGGACCTGGGAAGACTGGGATCCAGCACCGAGGCAACACTTCTGGGCAAGGTCGAGTTCGTCAATCCCGGAGGATCGGCCAAGGACAGAATCGCGGCGTCGATGATCGAACATGCCGAGCGCGAGGGTGCGTTGACCCCCGATTCTGTGATCATCGACGCGACGTCGGGCAACACCGGCGCCGGTCTTGCGATGATCGCGGCCGCCAAGGGGTACCGAACCATCCTGGTGGTGGCGGACAAGGTGTCGCCGGAGAAGATTTCGGTTCTTCGTGCGTTCGGTGCGGAGATCGTCCTGACCAGCGCCCAGTATCCGCTCGGCCATCCTCGAAACGCCCGTACCATCGTGACGCGTCTGGTGGAGCAGGTGCCGAACGCGTGGACCTCGGCGCAGTACGACAACCCTGCCAATCCCGCCGCGCACTTCCGCGGGACGGGGCCGGAACTGTGGGAGCAGACGGAAGGCCGGATCACCCACTTCGTGGCCAACATCGGAACCGGTGGAACCATCAGTGGCACAGGGCGTTATCTGAAGGAAGTATCCGACGGCCGGGTCCAGATCATCGGAGCCGATCCCGTCGGATCGGCCTATTCGGGCGAGGTCACTCCGTACTACGTGGAGGGTGCGGGCCGCGCGATGCCCGACGGCGACTGGCCGACCACGTACGACACCGACATCGTCGACCGCATCATCCGGATCGACGACGCCTCCAGCTTCCGCAGCGCTCGGGCGCTGGCCCGCAACCATGGGCTGCTCGTCGGGATATCCTCGGGAACGGTGGCGGCTGCGACGGTCGAGTTGGCGCGCGATCTGCGGGCGACGGACACGGTCGTCTCGTTGCTCATCGACTCGGGTCGGGGATACCTGGGCAAGCTGTTCGACGACGCGTGGCTGACCGAGCGGGGACTGCCGACTCCCGCCGACGAAGGATACTCCGACGTCGTCGACGTGCGAGACGAGGGTCGGGAACTGGCCGCCGACCTGGCCCATTTGGCGCCCACCTACTGACGTTATCGTTTCGTTATCACTCGGTGATGGCACCGTGATGGAACGATTTACGGCTACGAGACCTTCTGCTGCGAGAGTTGACCTCGACGAACTCACGACGCGAAGGCAGAGAACATGATCACTGCAGCACATCCACTGTCCGTCGACCTTGCTTCCGACCCACAGGAGCACGCTCCTCGGTTCACGATCGACACCGAGTCCTACTCCTCCGACTTCGCGGTGCTCCGAGCCACCGGCGAGCTGGACATGACCGCACGCTTGCCCCTGATGGACAGCATCGAGGAGCTCACCTCCGAGCACTCGGACGTCCGCGTCGACCTGTCGGCTGTCACGTTCATCTACTCCGGAGCCGCCAGCGTCATCGTCGACGCGGTCACGGCATCCACCGCCGAGGTTCGCATCTTCGCGCCGACCAGGCCCGTGCGCATGATCCTTGATGTCCTCGGTGCCGGCCACCTCATCGTCGACAGCCTCGACCCGCAGGAGTCGCAGCGATGACAGGCAACGACGACACCGGACCCGAGGAACGTGACGAGCAGCCGAGTACAACGCCGGGTACATCGTTTCTGCAGATGTTCCTGGAAGCGAAGAACTCTCCGGGGCAGAACTGACCGCATCTAGCGAGCAGTGACTGCACGCGTGAGAAATTCGTGGTTGGACCGGGTTTTCGCGAGTTGCGTGACCAGTAGTTCGATTGCCTGCTGCGAGTCGAGGCCGCTGAGCAGGTGTCGGACTTTCTGTACGGCCGAGTATTCCTCGGCCGACATCAGTAGTTCGTCTTTCCTGGTTCCCGACGGGTTGACGTCGATGGCTGGGAAGATTCTTCGTTCGGCGATCTTGCGATCGAGTTTGAGGTCGGCGTTACCGGTGCCCTTGAATTCCTCGAAAATGACTGTGTCCCCTTGGGAGCCGGTTTCGACGAGGGCTGTTGCGATGATGGTGAGCGAGCCACCGTTCTCGATGTTGCGGGCGGCACCGAGGAAACGTTTCGGCGGATAGAGCGCTGTGGAGTCGATTCCTCCGGAGAGAATCCGGCCCGACGCGGGCGAGGAGTTGTTGTAGGCGCGCCCGAGTCGGGTGATGGAATCCAAGAGCACCACAACGTCTTCACCGCTTTCGACGAGACGCTTGGCTCGCTCGATTGCCAGTTCGGCGACTGCCGTGTGGTCCGTCGGCGGCCTGTCGAACGTCGACGCGATCACTTCGCCCTTCACCGACCGCATCATGTCGGTCACTTCTTCCGGGCGTTCGTCGACGAGGACCACCATGAGATGGCACTCGGGATGGTTGAGCGCGATGGCGGCGGCGATGTCCTTGACCATTGTGGTCTTACCCGCTTTCGGCGGTGACTGGACAAGCGCGCGTTGACCTTTGCCGATGGGCATCACGAGGTCGACAATGCGGGTGGACAGGCGGTCGGGAGTGGTTTCGAGCCGCAGGCGCTGGTTGGGGTACAGCGGGGTCAAAGCGTCGAACTTCGGGCGCTTCTCCCCGGCGTCTCGGCCGTTGATGTCGTCGACGCGAACGAGTGCGTCGAACTTTTGACGTGCTTTCTCCGGTGCACGTGCGGCGCCGGTGACGAGATCGCCTGTACGTAACCCTTTCTGGCGCAGGATGTTCGATGGTATCTGAACGTCGATGGGTCCTGGCAGGTAGCCGGTGGTCCGTAGAATGGCTGTGTTGCCGTGCATGTCGACGATGCCGGAGACCGGGCGTAATTCCGATTCCGACACCGCATTCGATACAGGTGTGGCGTGTGCTGTGGTCATGAGTCTCTACTTCCGAGATTCGCGCGAAACGCGATGTGAGCGGGAAACGAGAATTTCCCCCGATAAATCCTCGACGCGGACCGTATCGGTCGGCGGAGAACTACCGCCAAGCTACATCAGCACTCCGGGTTCCACAACCCCCTCAAAAACCTGCCCGGTCACGCAGGGTGCGAATCGCCTGGTCGGACTCGGACAGAAGTGCCTCGGTGTCGACCCTGACCAATTCGTGGCCACGCTTGTGGACGACCCCGTCGATCATGACGAACGACACGTTCGACGGCCGGGCCGCTCGCACTGCGAGGCTGGTCGCGTCGTATATCGGGGCTGTGTTGAGTGCGTCGGCGTCCACCAGGATGATGTCCGCCGGTCGACCCACTGCCAGTACACCGGCTGTGTCGCCGAATCCGATGGACCGTGCGCCTGTGGCCGTGGCCCAGTCGAGGACGCTCGCGTCGGTGACGGTGCCCTGTTTCGTCTGCATTCCGCCGGGGAGGTCGGCCGTCAGTTTCATCACCTCGAACATGTCGGCGGTGCCGGACAGTACCGTGTTGTCCACCGAAAGCCCCAGCGCCACTCCCGAATCTCGAAGGGCCGCAATGGGAGGGAGCCCGTAGCCCACCTGCAGCTCCGTCCACGGGCTGATCGACACCGCCGTTCGTGTCCGTGCGATGGTCTCGAGGTCGGCCGGTGTCGCGGCGGTCAGGTGAACCAGCTGCACGTCGGGTCCCAGCCCTCCCCTGGCGTCCAGCTTGGCGATCCCGCCGAGCGCCGCGGCGGCAGCGTCGGACGCCATGTGCGTCGTGATGGGAAGTCCGAGGGAACGTGCGACATCCCATTCCTGCTGCCACACAGCATCTTCGGACCGATCAGGGCCGCGCGCGCAGATGCCGAGGGAGATGAGCCCGTCCGGGAAATCGGATGACCAGGAGCGTAGATGGTTCAGATCCATCGGCTGATCGGCGCCGAGATCCTGCGGGTATCCGTAGGCGAATCGCCCGCGCACTCCGGACTCGGTCATGGCCTGAGCCTCGGCTTCGGCGTGCTCAGGGCTTCGGACGTTGTGGGCCCAGTTGTGGACGGTGGTGATTCCCGCCGACACGGCTTCGGCCAGTGCCAGCCGAACTCCGAGGGCACTGTCCGACGCAGTGAACAACGGCGAGATCGACGCCATGGACGGTGCGAATCCGCCCTTCGACGTCTGCCCGAAGCCTCGGGCGATGGAGTTCCACATGTGCCAATGCGTGTCGACCAGACCGGGCATGACGATCGATCCGGATGCGTCGATCTCGTCGGCGCCGTCCTGCTGCAGCCCCGCGCCGATCTGCGCGATGCGCCCGGATTCGATCAGGATGTCTACATCGTTCAACTCACCGACGTTCAACTTACCGACGTTCGACTCTCCGACGCTCGAATCTCCGACGCTCGAATCTCCGACGCTCGGGTCCATCGTCAGGACCGCGCGTGCGTTGCGGATCAACACCGCACCGGACTTCGCTTGATCGGTCTGCGTCTCGTTCGTCTGTGCCCGTGCGCAGGAGGCCAAGGCTGTCGATCCGCCGACCGCGGCCGCCAGCCCACCCAGTAGTGCTGTTCTCCGCGAAACTCCCGACATGATCGCCCTCTCTAGGTATGAATGTCCTTACAAATCAAAATGGACATATCCACCAGAAAGTAGCCGTAAACCCGTCTCACCGCTCGGCCCGACGCCTCCCTCGCACCATCGCGTCGACTCCGCCGACGGCGAGCAGTATTCCGAGCAGCGTCAATCCTGTGTACGCACGGGGCGCCCAGATGTCGAGAACGAGGTACTGCCAGAGCGTCCACCCGACGGCGACGATGCCGACGACGCCGGCGAAGACACGTGCACCGGGGATGTCGACGATCACGGCCGCCGCACACACCAGGGGTGCGATTCCGAGGGCTACGAGCACGAAGGCGCCTGCGTATCGGTAGTCCCAGGTGTGCCATTCGGGGAGCATGTCGACGCTCAGGCCCAGGGTGCCGCCGTCGGGATCGGAGACCAGGGCGATGCCGTTGAACAGCCCTGCTGCGCCGAGCATCAGCAGCACCGCTGCGGTGACGAACTTCTTCACACCTTCACCTTGCCGCATTCGGGCACAAAATTGCCCCCGACCCATGACGGGTCGGGGGCAATCCCGAGTCGAGGGAAATCAGATTCCCATGCCCTTGGCGAGCACCGGCCACGAGTCCTTCAGGGCCTGCTCCCAGTACGGCCAGTAGTGCGTGCCGACCGGCGGGAACTGGTACGTCGCCGGGATCCCGATGGAGTCCAGCTTGTTCTTCAGGTTGTGCGAGCAGAAGTTGGTGGCGCCTTCGATGACGATGCCGAGACCGAGGTTGATGACACCCTGAGGTCCGTTGCCCTCGGTGTAGTAGCGGATGTCCTCGGGCTGGGGGTTGCCGTTACCGCTGGAGATGTACAGCTCGGTTCCGCGAAGCTTCTCGGCGTTGACGACCGGGTCGTTCTCGACCCACGCCGGGTCGTTGTCCGGGCCGTACATGTTGATGGTGTTACCACCCTTCCATGTCTCGACGGAGAACTTCACGAACTGGCGGCCGATGGGATCGGCGATCTGTGCGCATCCGCTGTACGCGGCGACGGCGCCGTACAGGCCGGGCTTGGCTTCGGCGAGCTGCAGAACCGAGGTACCGGAGGTGGAGACACCGGCGATCGAGTTCTTGCCGGTGGACCCCAGGGTCTCGTCGAGCAGGGGAGGCAGTTCCTCGGTGAGGAAGGTCTGCCACTTGTTGACGCCGAGGACCGGGTCTTCCTGCTTCCAGTCGGCGTAGTAGCTGCCCTTGCCGCCGATGGGGAGCACGAGGTTGACGTGCTTGTCGGAGAAGAACTCGAGCGCGTCGGTCTGCTGCTGCCAGCTCGCCGATCCTTCGCCTGCGTCGAGGCCGCTGAGCAGGTAGGCGTTGGGGGCGGGCTTGGACTCGTCCAGAGGGCGCTGAACCTCGACGGTGATGTCTTTGTTCATCGCGGCGGAGTAGACCTGAAGGTTCCAGTTCCGCCCGTCCTTGTCGATCGACGAGACTGCAGGCGCCTTCGCGGGCTCGGCCGTCGCGACGCCGCCGAGAGCGGTCATTGCCAGAGTGCCTGCCGCGATGAGTGCAGCGGCACGTAGTGAAGAAAGCTTCATCTCGAAGTCGATTCCAGTTCCCGGCCGGTCCTGAGCCGTGTTAGTTCGTCCCCCGCACGCATGCGGCCTTCGTGTCCCTCGACACTTTATGTCTTCCGGAGCCCGCTGTTCGTTACTGGGTCGAATCAGACGAAATTCTTGACCTGATCGTGTCTGAAGTCCTCAGCGGATCAAATTCAACCTCGACTCGTTGACGACCAGCACCCCGGCGCCGGTTTCCTGGAGTGCGACTTGCTCGGATCGCCCTCCGGTGTTACCGAGCAGGCCGTCGAGCGACACCGATGCCCGACGGTGTCCTGTGGCGGGATCGATGACGAGAATGTCCTGCCATCCGACGGTGTAGGCGGATCCGTCGTACGCGGCGGTCGGCAGTACGGACTGTTGTTCCAAGTCCGGTTCCCACAAGATCGCGCCGGTGCGCAGGTCACGGGCCGGGCCGTACATCCACATGACGACGCCGTCGATGATCGCGAGGTCGGAGACAGGGCTCTCCTCGTCGAATTCCCACAGCTGAGCACCGGTACGGGGATCGTAGGCTTTGCCGTCGAACAGGACGGGGTCTCCCGCACGGGAGTTGTCGACGGACAGGCGCTGCCACACCTCCTCGTTCGCAGTGGCGATCACGTTCGATGCCGAGTCGACCAGGTCGGTACGGAATTCGAACAGGTCCGAACAGCGTCTGCCGATCACGAAGAACGCGTCGCCGTCGCGCAGCTCACGGCTCCGCGCGCAGTCGGGAGAGTCGAAGGTGTCCACGGCTGCGCCGGTGCCGGCGTCGAACACCGCGGTTCCCGAGGTGAACCTGGCGACACCGACACCGACACCGACAGCGAACTGCACGATGTCGCCGAACGTCGTGGAGTCGACCCAGGTGTTGTCGTAGGTGGTCGTCCAGTTCTCGTCGAGATCCGACAACGATCCACTGTGGACGCGGACGGTGTAGCCGTCCGGGTCCCCTTCGACGACGTAGACGTCGGTGCCGTCGGTCCCGACGCCGTGTATGTTCCATCGGGTCCCGTAACGCGTGAGCTCACCGTCGCCCGGGTCGATGGTGACGACGTCCGAGTGGCTGCGGCACAGTATCTTTCCGTCGAGCAGTGCCGTCGAGCATCGTCCGGTCCCGTCGGCAGGCGTCGTCCACCGAACAGCGCCGGACGCCGCGTCGATTCCGACGAACTCTGCCCGCTCGAATTTCTTCGAGTCCTGATTGGTGAGGCCGGCTTCGGCAACGAGCACGTCCCCGGCGTCGACGACACCGCCGAACACTTCACCGTACCTACCGCCTACGGGGTCCTCGAACGTCGCGAACTCGTTTTCGAGTACATCGGAGGCGTCGACGGTCCAGACAGCGCCAGGGGCGGTTGCCGTGGCCACCGAGGGCACATCGGACTCGTTCGTGGACGTCGAGACCAGGTACACGGCCGCACCGACCGCCACCACCGCGACCACAGCTGTTGCGGCCAACCTTCGGTGCGCGTTCACAGGACATCCAACCCGTCGGCAGTCGCGATGGCGATGAGTGCGTCTGCGGTGAGCGGCTCGTCGGGTTTCTCGGCGTGCGACCGGACGTCCACCTGCGTACCCGACGGGTAGGTGACGGTCACGACGCGCGTCGACCCCCCAGCCGGGCCCGATTCCGGCGCAGGCGAATAGGAGTAGCCGTTCTCGTCGACCTCGAGTACCGCTCCGCTGTCCAGAGTTTCGGTTCTCATCGGCCGGTCGGCGTAGGACGGGTCGTAGACGTCGGGGACCACGGGGAGTTCGGCCCCGCCGGTGATCGTGACGGTCAGGTCCGCACCCGTGTTCTGTACATCGACGTGCGTGCACACTGCCGACGTACTGAAATCGACGAGCATCAGGCTGTCCAGTGCGGGGCTGAAGGACTCACCGATGTCGAGGTCTCCCAGCGCGTCGTTCAGCTCACCGGCTGTATCGCCGTCGATGGTCGGTCCGTCGTATTCGAAACCGAAGGAATCGGAGCACCCACGGGTCGGCTCGGGCGTGTCCGCGGGGACCGGTGCACTCACACGCAGTTCCGGTTGCTCCGCGATCTTTTCGAGCTCGGCGACGGTCAGCACGATGTCGCGATCACCGGTCCTGGTCGACGGAAAATTGGGCGCGTCCGACGCTGTCGCGGTCACCTGCGTTCCGTCCGGATAGTAGGCCTCGACGGTGCGAAAGTTCGTTCTGTCCGGCCCGTACTGGTACCAGGATTCGTTCACGTCCACCACCGATCCGTCCGCGGAAACACTTCTCTCATCGACCTGACCTGCCACACACGACGGCACCGAACCGTCGCCTTTCCGGACCGAGACCGCGAGCAGTCCCGACGTGTCGCCTCGTGCCATGTCGGCTGTCGCCGAGGCGAATCCTGGAGGCCGCGGTCCACTCGGATCAGCGGGAGACTGGGGAATCGGTTGGAAGATCAGAGAAGTGCGGCGGCTGCCGAACTGGACCTCGACCCTGTCCGGCAAGGCGGCAGCAACGGCGTCGGTCATCATCACCGCTCGCCGACCGTCGTACCAGGGGTACTGCGGGTTGCCGTAGGTGTCGACGCTGGTCGAGATCTGGCCCCGGATCGCGGACTCGGCAGGAGGTTCCACGGTGTCGCAACCTGGTATGGGCGCGTCCGCGTCGACCTCGGGTTCGAGGTAGGTCGTGTCCGTTGGTTCGGGCACGGGGATGGGCTCTCGGGTGGGCTCTCGGGTAAACGACGACGGGGCGGCCTCGGACTGCACCGTGTTCGGCGGAGACACCCGGTCGACGACGGCCGCAACGCACACCCCGAGTGCCACGAGGGACACGATCGTCAATGCGTCGGCCCAGATGCCTGCGCGGCGCGAGTCCAGTCTTCTCACCGGTCGAAAGTACCGGGTGCACGGCTGTCGGTTCCCAGGCAGGATCACGGGTATGAACACATTTCAGCGAGTCGCTGCTCGGTTCAATGCGCTTGTGCGTCCGCTGTTGAACGCGCCGGTCGTCGGCAAATTGGTGTCGGGCACGATCACCGAGGTCACCTACACGGGCCGCAGATCCGGCAAGCAGTTCAGCGTCCTGGTGGGCTACCGTCGCCGCGGTGACGAGGTGATCATCGGCGTCGCAATGCCGGACAAGAAGAACTGGTGGCGGAACTTCTACCCCGACGGCGGCCCCATCTCCATCGACCTCGACGGCATCACCCGGACCGGCCACGCCGTCACCCGCAAGGACGGATCCTCCGTCTCGGTGAAGGTGACACTCGATCCGCGCGCATGATCGCGTCGAGGGTCCAGCCTCTTGATCAGGCGCGGCTGGACCCTCCGCTGACTTACTTCTCGAACAGTGCATCCGGCAGTGCGGTGTCGACGCTCAGAATGTCGAGATCCCGCGCAGATCCCTCGGTTTCGAGGTAAACGCAGATCCCGGTCTGGACGTCCAGTCGCACGGTCGACGGTGGTCCGGGTATCCATTCGTCTTCGACGAACTCTCCCGAGAGCATCGGGCAACAGTCGCATCGTGGGTCGTACGCGGCGGTCGGGGTGGCGATCGCTTCCCACGCGGTGCGGCCGTGATGGGTCACCACCCTCGCCTGCGACAGATCGACCGTCGGGCCGGAGGTCGTGTCGTGGGCGGATCTGGCCAGTTCGACGGGGTTGAGCATCGCGACCCACAGGTAGTCGTCGAACATCGGGTCGTCCCACTCCACCGACGGGCCGTGCGTCTCGGGCGGCACGCTCTCGACGAGACCGTCGGCGTCGTACACCGGAACCACTGTGGACGGCCAACGTCCTTGCACCGGCAGCAATGGGCCATTGTTGCTCCGCGTCATGGCACCGTCGAACGGCCTCCTCGCCTTGTGCACGACGACGCGACCGTCGTTCACTTCCACCCGCATCGCCCCTGGCCGACGGATCCACGCGTGGATACCGGTGTCGAATCGGTCTGGCGAACGGGTGAATTCGACGCTCGTCCACCGCCACGGCGACGACTGCGCGAGGCGGCGGAACTGCAGAATGGACGGGTTCTCGATCACCAGTTCATCCTCGCAGGCCCCGCCACTGATTTTTCCTTCTCGCAGTTCGGTCCGCCTTCGGGCAGGATCAGGCAAGTGATCACTGCGGAAGTGCTCCTCACTACGCTGAGAACGGCGTCGAGTCGGACCACACCTGCTCGTTCCTCGGCCGGCCGTGTCAGGCCGAGCACCGAGAGTCTTTCGGTTGCATTGTGACTGTTCCTGGCGGTGAACTCCGTCGTCGACTCGGGCTCGTCGATGCAGTGACCGTCGGATTGGGCGCCATGATCGGCGCTGGAATCTTCGCGGCGCTGGCTCCCGCCGCTCGGGCTGCGGGATCGGGTTTGCTCGTTGCATTGGCCGTCGCCGCTGTGGTCGCCTATTGCAACGCCACGTCGTCGGCACGGCTTGCCGCGTTGTATCCCTCGTCGGGAGGAACGTACGTATACGGGCGTGAGCGTCTCGGCGAGTTCTGGGGTTACATCGCCGGGTGGGGATTCGTCGTGGGCAAGAGTGCGTCCTGTGCCGCAATGGCATTGACGGTCGGTATGTACGCATGGCCCGAACACGCGCATGCAGTGGCTGCGGCGGCGGTGCTCGGGCTGACCGCCGTCAACTACGTCGGAGTGCAGAAGTCCGCGTGGTTGGCGCGGATCATCGTCGCCGTGGTCGTCACGGTTCTCGTTGTGGTCGTGGTGGCATCGCTGGTCCACTCGCCCGGGCATCCGGTGGAAGTCTCGGCGGCCGATGTCACCACCATAGGTGTACTGCAGGGTGCGGGCCTGTTGTTCTTCGCCTTCGCCGGTTACGCGCGCATCGCAACGTTGGGTGAGGAGGTCCGCGATCCGGCTCGTACCATTCCCCGAGCGATTTCGATCGCGCTCGCCCTGACCTTGGTGCTGTACGCGTCGGTCGCCACAGCGCTGCTGTGGGCGCTGGGCCCGTCGGGGCTCGCGCAAGCAAGCGCACCGATCGCCGACGCGGCCCGCGTCACCGGTCGATCCTGGTTGGTGCCAGTGGTGAGTGCGACCGCTGCGGTGGCAGCGCTGGGATCGTTGCTCGCCCTCGTACTCGGCGTCTCACGAACCATTTTCGCAATGGCCCGTGACCGGCACCTTCCGCACGTTCTGGCGGCCGTGCACCCACGGTTCGGCGTACCTCACAAGGCAGAGCTGATGGTCGGGGTGGTCGTCGCCGTCACCGCAGCCACCGTCGACATCCGTACCGCGATCGGCTTCTCGTCGTTCGCAGTGCTCTGCTACTACGCCGTGACCAATGTGTCGGCGTCGACCTTGTCTCGCGCCGAGGGCCGCCCAGCGCGCCTCGTTCCTGTGATCGGCCTCGTGGGTTGTCTCGTGCTGGCGTTCTCGCTACCTGTGTCATCGGTGGCAGTGGGTGCAAGCGTACTCGCAGCGGGTGCCGCCGTCTACGCGCTCAGGAAGCGCCGATCACACGACGACTAGTCGGAAGCTGTACCGGCAGAACGCATCGCGCCGGCAAGAATGACGGGCGGATTCGCACTGATGTTCGAAAGCTTGTCGGTGGCACCGGATAGTCTTCTCACATGCTTTCAGGGGGAGATTCAGAAGCAATGGCTCAGTCCACGATTGTCACTGACACACAGCCACATTGGCGGTCCTCCGGTGACGGTGTTCCTGTAATCGGCCCCTCGTCCCTGCGCGAGGTCGTCGAGATGATCGAGAAGGGCACGGAGGACGTCGGTCGCATGCAGACAGCCGGGCTTCACAATGCGGATCGACGCGCTCTACTGGTGCGCATGGAAGTGGTTCGTCAAAAGTTGTTCGCGTACAGCCACACCTGGATCGCAGATCTCGTCGACCAGCGAGGCTTGGACGACATCTACGGGTCGGTCCCTGAAGCACTGTCCGTGTTGTTGCGATCCTCCGGAACGCGAGCGGGTCAACGTATCCGCTTGGCCATGGAGTTCGGTGAGCGCACATCCGTCACGGGTGAGCGTTTGGAACCGTTGTCACCGAACACTCTTCGCGGCGCGGAGGACGGGCTGATCAACGAGGAGCATCAACAGATCATCAGAAAGTTCTTCTGGCGTCTGGGATCGAAGGTCGACATCGAGACGCGGGAGAAAGCGGAGGCTCAGCTGGCGGAACTGGCACGCCAGCTCAGCCCCGACCACCTGAAGGCAGCTGCCTCGCGCTTGTACGACCTGATCGACCCCGACGGTGATGACGAAGACCCCGCGCGGGTCGCGGATCGATGCTACGTCCAGTTCGACGAACAAGGAGCTGACGGGTTGTCCCGCGGAAAGATGGTCGTCGACTCCGAACTGCGTGCGTACATCGAGGCCGTATTCGACAAATGGGCGAAACCCGGACAGGCCAATCCAGCAGATCCCCCACCGGTCGTCGACTCACCTGATGACGCGGATGGTTGTGACGATCGACCTGATCAGTCGAGCGTTCCGAAAGACGCCACGGACGACGGCCAGCCCGCCGAGGGCGAACCGGTCGATGAAGAGGCGGCAGCCCGGGCGCGTCGAGATCATCGAGGCAAGGGACGACGGCAGCACGACGCGATGAAGATGGTGTTCCGGCAGATGCTCGCGTCCGGAAAGTTGGGGATGCACAGGGGACTTCCCGTGACAGCCGTGTTGACGATGAGTGTGAAGGATCTCGAAGCCGCTTCGGGCCATGCGGTGACCGCAACCGGGTCCCTGGTGGGGATGCGGGATGCCATTCGGATGGCGTCGCACGCCTATCAGTGCTTGGTCATCTTCGACAACGACGAACGTCCGCTTCAACTTCGGCGCGCCAAGCGATTGGCGTCACCGGACCAACGAATCGTGTTGATAGCAGCCGATCGTGGATGCAGCTTCCCCGGCTGCACCCGCCCTGCAACGTGGAGCCAGGTCCACCACATCGAAGAGTGGGCGGCCGGTGGAAACACCGATATCGAGGACCTTACTTTCGGATGCGATCGGCATCATCCCTTGGTCGGCCCGAAGGACACCGACTGGGCCACGACCAAGGCCGGCCCCGACCACCCCTATCCAGGCCGAACGCTATGGCATTCCCCGACAACGCTCGACCCACTTCGACGTGGGCTACTCAATCACTATCACCACCCCGACGAGTACATCCGACCTATCCCGGAACTCCCCCTGTTCGGTCCCGTCGACTCCACCGATACTGAAACGAGCGACCCCGAAACCAACGACCCAGAACCAGGCAACCCAGGGGCCGCCCGAGAATAGGTCGACGCCCGAGCCCACGGTGGCGGGTGACACGAGCCCACCGTGGGCAGGTAGCAGACCCACAGCGGCACAGAGCTTGACATGTGCCGCCTACAGTCATGCCCTGAGCCCGCTGCCTGTGCCGTACACCGCTGACCGATGCGTCATGATTCGATTCCGAGTTGCGACGACCACTTCGGCCGAGCTCTCAATCGGCGAAATTAACTCGGTCCGACACAGAAGCAACTGGTCTACGGAAATGTGGCTGTAGTGCGGCAACGATGGCGGCGAAGACTGCGGCAGGTAACGCTCCCATCAGCATCAGCACCCAGAACCCGGTCCAATTGAGCAAGCCGAAGATGGCCATGAATCCCAATGCAACTGCTGCACAGAGTGATACGTTCCGGTTCAGGGCGACACCCGCAATTACAGGTGGAGCCGCCAGCAAGATGCCGAGGAGCGCAACGGGCACCAACCCCACTGCGTCGAGAATGGAATCCGTACAAGTAAATCCGGATCTCCCGTAGAACGGGCTCAGTTCACCAATCTTCCCGCACGACATCGAGATTGTCGCAACCGGAGACAGTCCGGAGACGATGGCGTACGCCATCGCCAGCGCGGCGAGCGCGAACCATGTCCCACGGAACAGCACTCGACTCCTCATAGTGCGAGACTAATCGAGACCGACGATGACACCCAGCTCTTCTCAGCTCGGTGCGCTCACTTCGACGTGCGCTGGCCAGATGTGCATCTCGACATGCACTCGAGCTTCCTCGTCCGGGGCTGTGTAGGTATCGAAGTACTTCGCGCGACCACGGACGAACACTCGGATGCGGTAATCGCCTTCAGGCAGTGTGAACGGTGCGACGACTTCTCCGGTGGATCCGTCGAGGAAGACCTCCGGGTCCTCGCAGGCGTAAGCGACCTCTTGGGTTTCCTCCCATAGCGCACGCTCGGCGTCGGTCAGTGCGGGTGCTGCTGGTCCAATTCTCACCGTTACGTGGACTTTGCCGCGCCCACCTGCGTGGATCACCACCAGACCTCGGCCTCCCTTCACCAGATCGGGCGGTGTCGGAAAGCGTTCGGTAGGTACTCCTTCCCTGTTGCCGATCGAGTCCAGGATGAGAGCCCCAGCCATCAGGTCGACGTCCACATCGATTACTTCGTGCACCTCCCCGACGTTACCGACGAGCATCAGAGCAGTACCTCGAGGATGCCGTCATAGGGGCAGCCCTGAGATATCGACTAGCCCTCGGCCCCGCCACCAGAAGGCATTGCCCGTATGTACTGCCCCGGTGTGGTGCCTGCGACGCCTTTGAAGTCGCGGATGAGATGTGCCTGGTCGGTGTAGTCGAGTGCTGCGGCGATGGCGCTGACGTCGGCGTCGGGGAGTGAGAGTCTGCGCACGACTTCTTGGAGGCGGATGCGTCGGGCTATAGCTTTGGGCCCCATGCCCAGTGTCTCCTTCAGTGCACGTTGTATTGCGCGTTCGCTGACGCCGAGTCGGTGCGCGAGGGCGGGTCCGGTTCTCGATCGAACGCTCTCTGCCAGGTCGTCTACCACCGCGTTCGCGAGTAGCCGGGACTCGGTGATCGGGTGCTTCTGCAGCAGATCCTCGATCAATCGGTCTGCTCGTTCGGCGCGGTCCGACGGGGATTTTTCGGCCGCGATGGTCGTCAGATGCCGGGTGAGGGCGGCGTCCAGATCAGCGGTGACGGGTTGCTCCTGCTCCACATTCGACGGGTCGAGGTCGGACAGCACGGCCAGTCCTGCCGGGCGCAAACGGATCGCGAAGACCCTGCCTGTGCCGCGGATCGTTCTCGACCATGCCCGGCGTTGGACGTTGGTCAGCATGAAAGGTGCGGGGACCGAGCCGGATTCGATGCTCAGCGTCACGGCGGGGAATTCGAGCACCTGCTGATCGATGTCCGTTCCGTCCGGCAGGTTCCACTCGACGCTCCAGTACGTGTCGACGACGTCGCGCACGGACTGCGCGGGCGTGAACCACTGCGCGTCGAACAAGGGCAGGTTGGCCGGACCGAGCACGCCGGACCGTTCGGTCACGTCGATCGGTCGATCCACCGGGTGTCGAACCATGTCGCAATTGTGCAATACGCTGTCGCTGCCGGTGGGTGACGATGTCGCCATGAGCACCGATTACCGCAATGTCTTCATCGAGGCAGCCCCGGACTGCCCTGCCACCGAAGGCGAGGAGCCGCCCGCCGGGCGCGGGAATCCCACGGTCGCGAGGCTGCAGTACGAACTGCTCTCGCAGGCGCCGTACGAGATGAGCTCGGACGACGTGCTGTTCGCCGTCCATGCCGCGAGAACCGGCGTTCCACCGAGCGAGTTGGACGAAGCGAGGGCAGCGTTCTTCGCCAAGGATCAGCCGTGCCTGCGTGCTTCCCCGCTCGGCAAGCGCTACGGGTGGGGCACGCACCACGACGGTGAGGGTCGCGTCGCACTCTATGGCGTGGGCACAGTCGAGTACGAACGCCTGGCCCGCGACCCGAACCTGGGGCACAAGGCCGCCATGAAATCACGACGGTAAACAGCGCCTGGGGGGCTGTGGAGAAGCATGTTCGCGGAGCGTCGAGAGTGGAGCGTGCCGTCGGGACTTAGCACCCCTACTGACGACTCCGCACGCCTGCTCTGACGCGAACAGGCGTGCGGGGTCGGTAAAAGGGGTGTCAGGTTCCTGCCTGTGCCAGCCCCTCGTACGGGAAGGGTGGCGAGGACACTGCGAGGCTGAGTCGCTCGTCGTCGGTGAGCCTGCCGATCAGTCGGTAGCCGTCGGATGATGTTGCACGGACGGATCCGAGGTCGTCGGCAGATCGGTCGTCGACGCTCCATCCCCAGTCCGCCCAGGCGTGCGCGAGGACGGACAGCGCGTCCCGCCCGGTGCATCCGAGTACCCAGTACGCGGCCGAGAAGCGATGTGGCCCATCGATGGTGGTGTTGTCGTCGTAGGCGGGCTCGAACTTGCCGAGGGCGAGCTGTGATTCCGGGAAACTGGGGTGCTTGCGGTTCAACTGCACGTCCGACGGCAGTGCGCGTCGAGACTTCTCGAGTGCGTCCAGTGCGCTGTCTCGTGCGTCGGTGCCGAATAGCGTTGTCATGCAGCACCCTTGCCTGCGATGATTCGGCCGATGGTGTCGAGGGCGGGGTTTCCGCGGTCGAAGTAGTTGCTTCCGTCGAAACGCGCGGTGCCCTCGACCGGGCTGGTGGCGTCGAGCGATCCAGGAAGCGACGTGTCGGCCGCGGCCACGACGACGTCTCCGTCACCCAGCGAAGCCCGCTCGACGACGACACTGCCGTACCCGTGACCGAGGACGGTGTGGTGCGCGGCGTCGCCTTCGTGGGCCGCACGCAGACCTTCCTGAAACCGTTCCAGCCGCGGGGCACCGGCGTCGGCGAAGCTGTCCGAGGTGGCGTCGAGCAGGGTGGGAGGGGCGTTGTATCCGAGCCACGCGATGACCGAGTTGCGTGCGCCGCTGACCATGTTGGCGGAGTCGAGCAGGTTCTCCGCGCGTGAGAGGTCTCGTCCGATGGAGGCGAGCACCGTGGATGCTCCCGGCACGTAGGTGGCGACGTTCTGGGCGGTGTCGGGGTTGTTCAATGCCAGTGCGCCTCGGCCGTGTTCGTCGATGTTCAACAGGTAGGTGGGCGCTCCGGCTCGGCTGAGTTCGGCTTGGACGGTGTCGTATCCGGCGAGGGCTGTCTCGGCGGCGTCGCGGTCGTCGAGCCATCGGGCGTAGTCGCGCAGGGCTGCTGCGTCGTCGTGGTTCTCGCTGGGGAGGTTGCGATCCTGCAGCCAATCGCCATGGCGCGCTTCGACTTCGGCGACACGGTCTCGCGCGTCGGACACGAGGGTGTGCAGGAGGACGGTGTTGTATCGGGATTTGTCGTCGGCGGGCAGTCCGTCGCGGTTTCCGATGGTCGGGTCCCACACCGCCAGGCCGTCGCGCTCGTACGGGGTGAGCCTGCTCCACAGCTCGGCCAGGTCGTGGGGTTCGTCGGGGAGGATCGACCGGATCTCCGGGATGTAGGGCTGCGGCTCGGCGACGGGCTGGAGGCCGAGGACCACGTCGACTGCGCGCTGCAGTTTGGTGGCGTAGGTGTAATCGGTGTCCACTGCGCTGCTGAGCATGGATTGCAGTTGGGTTTCGATGCCCTGCGCACGCTGCTGCAGATCGGGGTCGGCGACGCGCACGCTGCCGTCGTCGTGGACGTCGAATCCACCGGCGAGCGCGGTGTCGACGACCGCGAGAACGGACTGGCGGACGGCGGCGATCTCCCGAGCGGCGGCGTCGAACACTGCGGTGTAGGCGTCGATGGCGTCGACGATGCGGGTGTCGGCGACCTGGTCGACGAGGACCCGGGCGGTGTCGGCGGCGTCGCCTTCCCACCGTTCGAGGGTGTCGCGTGCAGCGCGGGCGACGCTGCGGAGGGACTCGTCGAACACGAGGTTGATCTGTGCCAGATCGTCCCCGACACAGGTCAGGGTGGCCGGATTCCAGGCTCGCAGTTGCGAGACGGTGACGGTCATGCCTGCTCGCCGAGGAACTTGTGCAGTTGCTCGCGGAACGCAGCTTCGGTGCGGTCGTAGCTGGTGGCACTCGATCCGGCGGCCTCGGCGATCTGACGGATGCGTTCGGCGGCCGTGCGGTAGGCGGCGAGAACTGTCTCGGCGGAGTTGCCCGCTACAGCCCCGAACGCCGAGTGAGGCATGGCCTCGACCCCCACCCGGAGCGGCGGCGACGGGTCGAGTGATGCCACAGCGTCGGCTGTCCTCGTCAGTGACGACGACAGCGCACGCAACGAGTCGGGATCGACCTGAAGCATCCGTACCCCCTCGGTTCGGCGGCCGTGCCTCAGGCCGCCATCCGCATCAAACGCCTTCTATTCCTGTTCGACGCAGCGGGGAGTGAAACGGTTCCCTCGATTTCCGAGATGAAGCTACAACTTGCCTGTCATGGCTGCGGCAGCGAGAGCTATCAGCACTGCAGTCCACAGGCCGACGACCGCGGCAACATGGAGGGGACGATTCTTACCGGGTGGGCGAGGGGGCGCCGTACGTGATGGCATGAGGACGATTGTGCAGGAACATGCTCTTGGATTGGTTTCGAGAACAAAAAAATACTTCAGTTGAATGCATGAGCTTGGTCATACCGCGCGTCTTGTTCCACGCAGCGTCACAGGCAGCCTGTCTAGCTTCCGATCGGCCGAAATCCTGCTCCTGTGCCGCCGCGTGTGTTCAACCGGGCCAGAGATTCGGCTGCGGATGCGTAGACCGTCGGGCTCAGGACGGGGACGGTGTCGGCATGGCTGGCGATGCCGACGAGTGTGGTTCCGCTGACCAGAGCTCCGCCCGAGTCGGCCCAGAACGTGGGCGTTCCCGTGACGATGTCGGTGTCCGGTCGGACGTCCAGGACGGTGCCGCATGTGGTTGCGGTGGCCGCGCCGATCTTGCAGACAGGCTGGCCGGGCAATGTGGGTCCGATGTCGGTGACGGTGATCCCGCCGCGCGAGGACACGGGTATCACCTTGGCTGGGTCGAGTTCGACGACACCGTAATCCGGACCCCAGTGGCCCGAGACGGTGACGCCGACCGGTCCGGCACCGGGGTTGTCGACGAGCGTGACCGGCAGGCCGGGCGACAGCACGCAGTGTCCGGCGGTCAGTCCGACGAGTCGTCCGGCCGCGTCGTATCCGACGGCCGCGAACGAGCACGCCGTGAGGTCTTCGATGCCTCCGGTCGTGATGTATCCGGTGCCCGGCCCCACGAGAGCAGCGGGGGCAGCTGGGGCAGCGACGGCCGGCGATGCCACTGCAATGCTCGCGACGAACGAGAACACGGCGGCTGCGCCGAGCAGCGTCGCTTTCATTCCTTGTATCGCCTCGACGGTGCAACGCCGTTGTCGAGTGCCCCCGGCTTGCGCACGGAGGTCGCCGGAGGCCGCGGGGTTCCGGGCGGGGTTCCGGGCGGCGTGGCCGTCGGGGGACGCGGTGTCGACGTGCGAGACGGCCCGGCCTCGTACGACGTCGGCGCAGCAGGCTGTTGTCCCGTTCCGTACGGCGATGCGGGCGGCGTGACCGGCGGCGGGGTCACCGGGGGCTGTGCGGCCGGATGCGCGACCGGTGGTGATACCTGAGGCGACGCGACCGGTGGTGACGCCTGAGGCGGCGCAGCCTGCGGTGCGGCGGCCTGTGGCGGGGAGGCCTGGCTGCCGTCCCATGCTGTGACGCTCGATCCCGGTGTCACCGGGTTGGGGGTCTGACGAGGGATCGACGAGTCCGTCTCGTAGTAGTACGAGTAGTTGTCGCCGCCCTTGCGTCCGGCGGGCATCATCGTGAACACGGCGCCGAGGATGTGCGCGCCGATGGTTTCGAGGTTGCCGACGGCTCGGGCGACCTCGTTCTCGGTGGTGTGGCCGTAGCGTGCGACGACCAAGGCGCCGTCGCTGTGGGTGGTCAGCAGTGCGGAGTCGGTGACCGGAAGCAGCGGGGCACCGTCGACGATGATGTAGTCGAATCGGCCGCGGAGTTCGTCGATGACGCGCCTGGATGCTTCGGAGCCGAGGAGCTCCGAGGGGTTCGGCGGCAGCGGTCCGGAGGCGAGTACTTCGAGGCCTTCGTATTTGGTGGGCTGCATGACGTCGGACAGGTCGGCCTGGTTGGCCAGGACGGTGGACAGACCGACGGATCCGATCAGTCCGAGGTACTTGGAGACCCGCGGACGCCGCAGGTCACCTTCGACGAGTGCGACGTGGTGGCCGGCCTCGGCGAGGGCCAGGGCGAGGTTGACGGCGACGGTCGTCTTTCCTTCGGCCGGAACGGCACTGGTGACGACGATGACGCGCGGCGGGTGGTCGACTTCGAGGAACTGGAGGTTGGTGCGCAGCTCGCGGTAGGACTCGGCGCTCGGCGAGTGTGCCGCGCCGAATTCGACGACGGCGTTCTCCTTGAGGTTCTTGTCGAACGGCAGGCTTCCGACGAGGGGGGTCTTGGACGCTGCTTCGAGCTTGGTGCGGGTCTTGATGGTGTTGTCGAGTCGGTCGCGCAGTACTGCGAGTGCGATGCCGAGCAGTAGGCCGACGGCGGCACCGAGGGCGAGGTTGCGGGTGGTCTTGGGGCTGACAGGGGCCGACGATTCCTGTGCCTGCTCCACCAGTCGCACTCCCGCGGCGGGGGTTCCGCCGTCTTCCGGCGTCTCGAGTTCACGGACCAAGGTGGTGAGCTGCGTTGCGAGGGAGTTGGCGATGTCGCGTGCCAGGCCGGGCGAGGTATCGACGACGACGATGTCGAGCAGCACGGTGTCCGGGGTGGACGTGGCCGTGACCTTCGACGCGAGCTGGGCCGGCGTCATGTTCAGGCCCAGTTCGTCGATCGTCCGCGCAGCGAGCGTCTCACCGGTGACGAGCTCGGAGTACGACGCGACGCGCTGCTGCGAGAACAGGTTGCCCTGGTAGGTCTCGCTGACGGTCGATCCTCCCGACGTCGAGACGAACACTCGGCTCGACGACTGGTAGGTCGGAGTGGTCAGTAGCGACACCGCAAGTGCACCCAGCACTGCGACGGCCACGGTGACCACGATGACCATCCATCTAGTTCGCAGTATCTGCAGGTAGTCCTGGATTTCCACTTGGGGCTCCCTCATCTTTTCCAGCAACGCTCGTGTTCATGTTTTCATGCTTGTCGGTCTTCTCGCGCGCTAGTTCATCAGCACTCGCCCGGCGTCAGGGTGAACTGCACGACATCTATGCGTCCGTCCTTGAATCTGGACGAACATCCGGTCAGGTAATGGATGTATCGCTCGTAAACTTCGCTCGAAGACAACGCAATTGCGGCTTCTCGCTGGTCGACCAAGCGATCGGTCCATTCGTCGAGCGTTCTCGCGTAGTGCGGCCCGAGTGCGTGCTCACGTTCGAGCCGTAAGCCCGCTTCGGACGCTTTGGCGACCACCATGTCGGATTGTGCGAGCTGTCCGCCGGGGAAGATCTCCCGCATGATGAAGCGTACGAAGTGTGCGTCCTCGCGGGTGAACACGACGCCGCTCGCCAGCACTTCGGCGATCGGCCGCATGACGATAGTGTGCAACAACATTCGGCCGTCGGGTGGCAGCACGGCCCGGCATTTGTCGAAGAACGCGGAGTAGCGCTGGCGCCGGAAGTGCTCGAACGCTCCGACGCTGACGATGCGGTCGATGGTTCGACCGGCGGGTGGACTGAACTCCTCCCACCCTTGCAGACGGATCTCGACGCCGTCGAGGTGCGCGACGACGGCACTGGCGCGGTCGAATTGGTTGCGGCTCAGTGTCAGTCCGATGACGTCGACGCCGTACTTCTCGGCGGCACGCTTGGCGAGTGCACCCCATCCGCATCCGATGTCCAGCAACGTCATTCCAGGCTGCAGATCCAACTTGCCGAGCGCCAGGTCGATCTTGGCGGTCTGGGCCTCTTCGAGCGTCATGTCCTCGCGTTCGAAGTACGCGCAGCTGTAGGTCATGCTCGTATCGAGGAACAGGGCGAAGAATTCGTCCGACAGATCGTAGTGCGCTTGGACGTTGTCCACATAGGGCTGCAGATTGGTGGTCATCACGCCACACCTTCCTTCGGCAGAAGCAGGCCGAGTTCTCGGCCGAGTGCGTGGGCGCCTGCTTCACCCAGCATGTTCTCGTGTTCGGCGTCGACCCGCACTACCGAGACCGGGCCGTCGACGAACTCGTCCCACTGCTCCGCGCCGCGCGATCCGCGTGCTGCGAAGTAGAGAACGTCCCCCTTGAACACCTGCGGCCGGTACGCGGCGACCCACTGCGGCGCGTCGGCGACGGGTGCGTACATGCGACGCAGGTTCTCGACGGTCAGGAAGGCGAGTTCGCCGCGGCCGTGGACCAATCCGTCTCGGATCTCGTCGAACGATTCGCCGTCCACGCCGAGCTGATCGGCGAGGTCGGCGATGCTGAACGGTGCGCTGTCGGTGGGTGCGGTCAGGGTCGCGTCGACCAGCGTCAGCTGCGCCACTTCCTCGCCCATGGACTGCAGCTGAACGGCGGCAGCGTGGGCGATCACGCCGCCGAGCGACCATCCGAGCAGGTGGTACGGGCCGTCCGGTTGCACGGCGCGGATCTCCGCGACGTAGCGCGCCGCGAAATCCTCGATGGTCGACGGCGCATCCTCCCCGCCTGCGATGCCGGGAACCTGCAGTCCGAAGAGCGGCCTGTCGGTCTCGCTCAGCAACAAGAGGTAACTCCACGCGATCCCGATGGCGGGGTGGATGCAGAACAGCGGCTCACCGGGGCCGTCGGTGCGGATCGGGAGCAGCACGTCGAACGCGCCGCCGTGGTCACGGGCGCCGGTCCGGAGCTGCGCGGCCACACCGGCGACGGTGGGGTGAGTCAGCATGGCCGTCACCGGGACGGTCAGCCCCAGCCGATCTCCGAGAGCGTCGACCACTTGCACCACAGACAGCGAATGCCCACCGAGATCGAAGAAGTTGTCGCCGACGCCGAATCGGTCGGCCGGTAGATCCAGCACGTCGGAAAACACTTGGTGGACTGCATGTTCGAGCGGTGTCGTCGGCGCCAGCTTCGGATCCGACGCCGGTGCCGGCTCCGGCAGGCGTGCCGCGTCGACTTTGCCGGACAACGTGGTCGGGAGGGTGTCGACGCGGGTGACCGTGCTGGGAACCATGTAGGCGGGCAGGGTGCGGGCCAGGAACTCGCGCACCGAGCGCGGCCGCGCCGGTCCGACGATGTAGGCGGCAAGCGATCCAGTGCCGTTCAATTCACTGCCGTTCGCTCCACTGCCGTCCGATCCCCTGCCGTCCGATCCACTGCCGTCCGATCCCCTGCGCCCGATTGCCGACGCCTGTTCCACTCCCGGGTGTTGCAGGAGCGCGGACTCGATTTCGCTGAGTTCCACTCGGTGACCACGGATCTTGACCTGCGAATCGGCGCGGCCCAGGTATTCGAGTGAGCCTCCGACCCATCGGACCAGGTCGCCTGTGCGATAGAGACGTCCGGTTCCGAACGGGTTGGCCACGAAGCTGCTCGACGTCCACCCCGGCTTACGCAGGTATCCCTCGGCGAGGCCGTCGCCTGCAAGGTAGAGCTCGCCGACGATGCCCTCCCCCACCGGTCGCAGCCGGGAGTCGAGGACGGCGGTGGTGAATCCGCGGGTAGGTCGGCCGATGGTCACCGGACCGGCCGGGGGCGCAGCGTCCGTGCACGTGCTCATGACGGTACCTTCGGTGGGTCCGTAGGCGTTGTACACGCGGCGACCTGTCGACCACCGTTGCAGCAGAGCGGTATTGGTGGCTTCACCGGCCATGATGACGACCTCGACCGACGGAGTGGCGTGCGGGTCGGTGATCTGCAGGACCGTCGGGGTCAGGCACACGTGGGTCACCTGGTGCTGCGCGATCAGGGTTTCCAGTGCGCGTCCGGCGTACACGTCGGGCGCGCCCACCACGACGGTTCCGCCGGAGCCGAACGCGAGCAGCAGTTCGAAGACGGATGCGTCGAAGGCGAGCGATGCGAACTGCAACACGCGTGAGCCGGGCGTCACGTCGAACAGTTCACGCTGGCTTTCGACCAGGTCCGCGATGCCTCGGTGCGTGACGCGCACACCCTTGGGTGTTCCGGTGGAACCGGAGGTGTAGATGACGTACGCGGTACTGTCCACGGGAACGGTCCGAGCAGTGAAGCTCTCGTCCGACTCGGTGCCCACCGTCAGCCATGTCGGCTGGGCGAGGCCGGAATCGATCGCTGCGATGCCGGTGATCGGCGCGGCGTCGGACAGGATTTCGCGGATCCGGTGGGTCGGCAGCGTCGTGTCGATCGGGAGGTATCCGGCACCGGACTTCGCAACGGCCCAGAGAGCGATCACGGATTCGGCCGACCGCGGCAGGGAAACGGCAACGAGCGATCCTGGCTCCACGCCACGGCAAACCAGGTTCTGCGCCAGGGCATTCGAACGCTCGTCGAGCTCGCGGTAGGTCAGCTCCTCGTCACCGTCGAGGATGGCCGTGTTGTCCGGCCACCGACGCGCCGCCTCGGTGAACACTGTGGCCAGCGTGTACTGCTCGGCCGAGCCGTCGGTGCTGACGATCGCGGACGAGTGGGCTGCGGCGAATTCGGCGCTTCCCAACCGGACGCTCGGATCGTGCGCGACGAGGGTGAGCACGGCCGCGAGCCTGTCCGCCAACGCAGCGGGCACCGACGGCCCGAAGCGAGTGGGCGAGTACGCCAGCCGACCGGTCAGCCCGTCGACCGTTTCCTCGACGACCACTTCCAGGTCGAATTGCGTGCTCTCGATGTCGATGCGCCGGGGAGTCACGGAGGTGGAACCGAATTCCAATGTCGGCGCGCCGAGTTCACCCATCGCGAGCAACACCTGGAACAGCGGGTGCGTGTCGAGTGTGCGGGTGGGCGCCACGGCGTCGACCACCCACTCGAACGGAACGTCGGAGTTGGCGAAGGCGTCGAGGTCGCGATTGCGCACGTCGATCACGAATTCCTCGAACGTCGTCGACGGCTGCACGTCCGTTCGCAGTACGACGGTGCCGACGAACATGCCCACCAACTCGTCCAGTGCAGGGAGCGACCTGCCGGAGACCGGTGTACCGATGGCGATGTCCGACGAGCCGCTGGCCTCGGCCAGCACCGCTGCGAGGGCTGCGTGAACGACGACGAACACCGTCGCGCCCAGGCGATGCGCCAGGCCACGTAGGTCACCGAGAGTGTCTGCGTCGATACGGAATTCACCGGGAGTGTACGCAGCGTCGGCGTCCAAGACCCCGGTCGGCAGATCGAGGTAGCCCGGCAACCCCGCCAGTGCAGTGCGCCAGTAGTCGAGCTGTGGTGCGGCGACACTGGCGAGGACGTCCTGCTGCCACAGGCGGTAGTCGGCGTAATCGACTGCGAGCGGTTCGAACTCGGGTGCCGAACCTGCACTGCGCGCCGTCAGTGCAGTGTCGACATCCCGCGCCAGCGGCCCGAGAGACAGCCCGTCCACAGCAACATGATGCGCAACCACCGTCAGAACCTTGACTGTGTCTTCGGGTCGCTCCTGCAGGCTCCGCTCCTGCCTGGGTCGCTCCTGCAGGCTCCGCTCCTGCCGGGGTTGCTCCTGCAGGCTCCGCTCCTGCCGGGGTCGCTCCTGCAGCGAGAGCCGTACCGGTGGTTCCATCGTCAGATCGAAGCCCTCGACGGATGCTGTCGACGCGTCCGCGTGGCGTTCGTCGAGTGAGGAGACGACGGTGACCGCGTCCAACAGCGTGGTCGTCGGGCCGTCCGGCGTCGACGGGTACACCGTGCGCAGCGGCAGGTGGCGCTCGACGACGTCGGTGATGGCAGCTCGTAGTACCTCGACGTCGAGGTCGTCGGGTAGTGCGAGCTCGAACGCGATGTTGTAGGCCGCGGAGTCGGGTGCGTACCGGTTCTGCAGCCAGATCCGGCGCTCGGCGGGGGCCGGCTGCGTGAACGATCGCGCGTCCGAACGGTGGGTCAGCGCAGGCCGGGGAGCGTATTCGGTGGACAGCTTCTGCACCGATGCGCCGAGAAGCTTTGCCGTCGGCGATTCGAAGATCGTGCGAACGGGCACGTGGGTCCCCAGGGCTGCGCCGATCCGGGTGGCGGCTCGGGCCGCGCGGAGCGAGTCGCCGCCCATGACGAAGAAGTTGGCGTCGACGCTCACGTTCTCGGCAGCTTCGCCGAGGGTGTCGGCGAAGATCCCGAGGATCACGTCTTCGGCGAGGGTGCGAGCTACCGCGTCACCCGCGAGTGCGTCGGGCGACACCAGGGCACGAGTGTCGACCTTTCCGTTGGCGGTCAGCGGTAGTCGATCGATCGGCACGATCGCCGTGGGCATCAGCGCCAGCGGCAGTCTGTCCAGCAGCCACAGCTTGGCGTCCTGCTCGCCCACTCCCACGACCCAGGCCACGATTCGGCCGTCCCGTGCGTCGGCGACGGCCGCGGTGACGTCGGGATGCGTGCGCAGTGCTGCCTCGATATCGCCCAGTTCCACTCGCACTCCGCGAATCTGGACCTGGGTGTCGATGCGTCCGCGGAAATCGAGCTCGCCGCCCTCCCCGATGCGTACCCGGTCGCCGGTGCGATAGAGACGGGTACCGCCCGGACCTGCGACGAAGCGCTCGGCGGTCAACGCTGCCCGCGAGCCGTAACCCCGGGCCAGTCCGCCCGCCAGATACAGCTCGCCGACGCCGCCGCGCGGCACCGGCCGCAGCCGTGTGTCCAGCACGTGCGCCGAGATGTGCGCGAGGGGGCGCCCGATGGTGACGGGACTGTCGGTCGTCAGGCCATCGGTCAGCGTCGCCACCACCGTAGCTTCGGAGGGGCCGTAGGCGTTGAGCATCAGCCGGTTCGGGCTCCACTGCGTCACGACGTCCGCTCCGAGGACGTCGCCGCCGACGGCTACCGTCGTCACGCTGTCCACGGGCGGGATCGTGGCGAGGACTGCGGGTGTGGACAGGAAGTGGGTGACGGCGTGTTCGGTGAGGAACTGGGCCATCGCGTCACCGTCGACCAGGTCGGTCGGGGCGATCACGAGGGTCGCGCCCGCACCGAACGCCAGGATCAGCTCCAGCATCGCGGCGTCGAAGTTGACCGAATAACCGTGCAGTACCCGGGATTCTGCGTCGACGCGGTAGCGCGGAACAACCTGCTGAGCCAAGGCGTGGACGGTTCCGTGCGTCACGGCGACCGGTTTGGGTGTGCCCGTGGATCCGGAGGTGTGGATGACGTAGGCGGGGTGCGCCGGCAGCAGCGTCGAGGTGCGCTCGGCGTCGGTGACGGGTGCGTCGCTGAGCAGTAGGGCAGCGGCTTCGTCGACCCAGTCGATTCCGGTCTCGTTGCCGCCGAACCCGATTCGGATGCCGTCGAGGATTGCGGTGCGTCGGGCTGCGGGGTAGGTCGGGTCGACGGGGACGAACGCGGCCCCGGCCTTCACCACGGCCCACAGGGCCAGCACGTAGTCCGCCGAGCGTTCCAGCGACAGTGCGACGAGTGATTCCGGCCCGACTCCCTCGGCGATGAGCAGGCGCGCGATGCGGTTGGAGCGACGATCCAGCTCGTCGTACGTCAGCGTCTCGGCTCCGTCGAGAGCGATATTTCCGTCGGTCCACACGTCCAACAGAGTGCCCACGGGTGCATCCACGGCGGGGTGCTCCGGCTGCCCCAGCTCGATGTCGCCCAGCTCGATGTCGCCCACGACCGCATCGGGTGTGTCGGCGACGGTGCTGAGCACGGTGAGCAGGGTGTCCGCGAAGTGCTGGACCGTCCGGTGCTCGTACAGGTCGGCGGCGTACTCGATCTGGCCGGTGATGCCGTCGGCGGTCTCGGTGAGTACCAATCCGAGGTCGAATTCCGAGGTGTGCGTCGGAACCGGCACGACGGTGATCGGGAGGTCGTCCACCGACCGGTGCTGTGCGTTGTCGAACGCGAGCATGACCTGGAAAATCGGGTGCCGGTCCAGTGATCGGTCCGTCGCGAGGGCGTCGACGATGCGCTCGAACGGCAGTTCGGTGTGCGCGAACGCGTCCAGGTCGTTGTGCCGCACGGCGGCAAGCAGTTCCGTGAAGGTCGACAAGGGATCGACGTCGACGGCCAGGGGCACGGTTCCGACGAACATTCCCACCATGTCGTCCAGTGCCTCGTGGCCGCGGCCGGCCGACGGTGTGCCGACGACGGTGCGCGAGGCGTCCCCGAACCGGGTGAGAGTGGTGGCGAGTGCTGCGTGCACCACCATGAACGTCGTTGCGTTGGAGGCCTTCGCGAGATCGCGAATCGCGGAGTGCACCGACGCGTCGACGGTGATCGGGACGTCGGCCGTGACCAAGGACTGCACCGGCGGGCGTGGATGGTCGGCGGGCAGCGCGGCCAGCGGACGATCGGTATCCAACACGGTTGTCCAGTAGGCGAGTTGGCTTTCCGCGACGGCGTCGACGACCGCTCGGTTCCAGACCGCGTACTGGCTGTACTGCGCGGGGAGTCTCGACCACGTGGGTGCGTGCCCGGCCAGTCGAGCGGCGTGTGCGACGGCGAAGTCACGGACCAGCGGGTCGATGGACCATCCGTCGATCGCGATGTGGTGCAGCACGATCACGACGGTCACGTCCTGCTCGGACTGCAGAACGGCGGCGCGGATCGGCACGTCGTCGGCAACGTCGAAGCCGGCCGACGCCAGTGCGGCGATGCGCCCGCCCAGGTCGTCCGGGTGCACCGCGTACGTGGGGATGTGGTCCAGTACCTGGCCGGTGGGCTTCACCACCTGGCGTGGGCCGTCCTCGTCCGCCGGAAAGTATGTGCGCAACGACTCGTGCCGTTCGAGCACGTCTCGCAGTGCGGCCACCACGATCGATCCGTCGCCCGCGGTCGCATCGGTGATCCGCAGCGCGACCGGCATGTTGTAGGCCGGGGAGCTGGCGTCGAACCGGTTGAGGAACCACATGCGCTGCTGCGAGTAGGACAGTGGAATCCGTTTCGGCACCGGCATATCGAACAGAGCCTGGGTGTCGAGCAAGTCGAGCGACGAACCCTGGTCGGCGGATGCGTCGAGGGCGGCAGCGACTCCGGCAACGGTGGGGACATCGAACAGCGTCGGCAGAGTCACCGTGCCGCCGAGCCTGGACAGCACGCGCGTGGCGCTGAGGGAGTCCCCGCCGAGGTCGAAGAACGAGTGTTCGCGCCCGACAGCCCGTCCTGTGAGACCGCCGGCGCCGAGGACGTCGGCGAAGACGGTCGCGACCAGCGTTTCGGTCTCGGTCCGCGGCGCCACGTACGCGGTGTCCTCGCCCACGACCGGCGCCGGCAGAGCACGTCTGTCGATCTTGCCGCTCGCGGTCATCGGGAAAGCGTCGAGAACCGTGACGTGGGCCGGCACCATCCACCGAGGCAGGTGCGCGGAGAGATGCGAGTCCAGATTGTCGGTTAAACCAGTGACGTACAGCGTGATTCGTTGATCGTGCACGGCCGCGACGGCCGCCGTGACGCCGGGCGATCGGGCGGCGACCGACTCGATCTCGCCGAGTTCCACGCGGCGCCCCTGCAGTTGGACCTGGCGATCGCTGCGGCCCAGATACTCGAGCGCGCTGCCGTCGACAGCCCACCGCACGACGTCTCCGGTTCGGTACAGCCGGGCGCCACCGACGTCCGCGACGAAACGCGAGGCGGTGAGACCGGGTTGGCCGTCGTATCCGCGGGCGATGCCGTCGCCCCCGAGATACAGCTCGCCGACGCCTCCGCGCGGTGCATGACGCAGGTGCCCGTCGAGAACAACGGCGCGGACGCCGGGAAGAGCGGTACCGATCGTGACGCGTTCGCCCACCGTCATGGGCTCGGAAAGCGTGGCCAGGACGGTCGCTTCCGTCGGTCCGTAGGCATTGAGCATCTGCCGACCGGACAACGCGTTGGCGGGCATATGGTTGGAGGCTGCCGCGAACCGGTCGCGCAGTTCCGGTGGGCATTCTTCACCGCCGACGTCGAACACGTCGATGCCCGCGAGGTCCTCGGGTTCGAGTGTCGCGAGGACTGCCGGGGAGGTCACGAGATGGGTGATGCGTTCTGCGGCAATGAAATCGGCCAGCATCCTGCCCGCGTACACCTCGGCGGGCGCGATCACCAACGTGGCACCGGCTGCGAACGCGGAGAGTATTTCCTGGATCGACGCGTCGAAGATCGGCGATGCCAGGTGCAGCACCCGAGATCTTGGTGTCACCGAATAGCGTTCCACCACAGCGGCTGCCAATTGCGCGAGTCCGCGATGAGTGACGCTGACGGCTTTGGGACGCCCGGTACTCCCCGAGGTATGTACGAGGTAGGCCTCGTTGTCGACGCGTGTTGTCGGAGTAGTTATCTCGAACGACTGCGCGTCGAGCAGATCCTCGATGGCCAGCCATCGCACCGACCCGGGTAGCGACGCGGCGAGCTCGCGGGTGGTGACGCCGACCTCGACGGAGGCGTCGGTGAGGATCTGCGTCAGCCGATCGGCCGGCTCGAACGGATCGACGGGCACGAACGACCCACCGGCCACCGAAACCGCCCACGCCGCCAGAAGCGAGTGATACGACCGTCCGATCGCCACGGCAACTCGCGTCTCGGTACCGACCGGCAGCCCAGAGGCCACTCCCGCCGCGCTCAGGGCGAAATCGGCAGCGGTGTGGTCGATTCCGCCGTACCGAACGACTGCAGATTTCTGCAGCAACGAGGTCAACAGCTGCGGCTCGGTGGTACCCCACGCTGCGCTGTCCTCCGCGCCGGGGACGGTGAGCTCCGAGACCGACAAGCCGTCGGGAGCGCCGACGAGTTCCCGCAGCAGGTCGAGAAACCGTGCGTGGTGGTAGCCGAGCTCGTCGGCGGTGTACACGGCCGGGTTGCCGAGGAAGTCGACGCGGGTGGTCGCCCCGGCGACGCCCGGGTAAACGTTGACCATCATGTCGTCGATGGGACCGCTCGACAGCACTCGATACTCACCGACGACATCGCCGAGTCGAATTGTGCTGTTGTACATCATGATATTGACCGACGGACCGAAGATGCCGCGACCGGCGGCAGCGCCGACGTCGGTGCCCGCGGCACGCTGCATGTCCTCCACCCGGAACCGCTGGTGCCGGAGTGCGCCGGTGAGCTCGACCTGAATGCGTCGGAGAAGCTCTTCGACGGTGACCCCGGGCTCGACGCCGATGCGCAGGGGTACGACGTTGGACATCATGCCGGAGGAGTCACGCAGCTTGGTCGTCGCGCGGCCGGAGACGGGGAGGCTGAGCATGACGTCTTCGGTGTCGGTCATCCGCGCGAGGTACAGCGAGAACGCTGCGAGTACGACGGGCACGTCGGAGGAGTTGTAGCGGCGCGCGAGTTCGGCCATGGCGTCGGCGATCTCGGGCTCGAGCTCGGCCCCGACGCTGATCGAGACGCCGCTCGGCACCGAGGACGAACGCGCGAGGCGCGGGGCGTCACTGTGTCCGTCGAGCCGGCCGAGCCAGTACTGACGGTCGGCCTCGTAGCGGGACGACGCGGGGTAGGCGGCCTCGTAGTCGTAGATCTCACGGACGCCGACGGCTCGGGTCTTCGGCGCATCGGTGCCGGTGAGCAGAGCGGTGTAGATGGCGGCGGTGCGTTCCTGCACGGAGATGGCCCCGAGGCCGTCCATGACGATGTGGTGGGCGCGGCTGAACCAGTAGTAGTGGTCGTCGCCGACCTGGATGATGTCCGACGCGATCAGTTGATCCCGCACCAGGTCGACGGGTGTACGGTACTGCGCGTTCATGTACTCGTGGGCGTAGGCGACGGGATCGAGTTGGCCGCGGAAGTCCCGGTGGATCATCGCGTAGGGCACGTTGGTGTCGAACCATTGGTAGGGACGGCCGTCGATCTCGGTCAGCCTCACGCCCGGCGACTCCAGGTCACGACAGGCGATATCGGTGGCGCGGATGAGCGTCGGTGGGTCGATGTGCCCGCGGATCTCGACGTACTGGGCGATCGTGAACGGCACGTCCGGTGCCAGCTTCTGCGCGAAGTAGATGTTCATCTGGGCAGCAGAAAGCGGAAACAGGCCATCCTCCAGCGGCGCACTTCCAGACGACACTTCTGCTACCCCTCCTCAGGCTCACTGCGGACGGCTTCGCAGACAACTCAGCTACCCATACGGTCGTTCTGTAGGGTCGCAAAAACGACCTCGACCTCTCGTGGCCCCTCTACAAACTAGTGGACGGGCGGCAATTGCTCTACTTGCCGGGAAATGTCGGGGCATTTCGATGTTCGGGATTCGGCGAACCCTCAGAAATGATCCCGAAAAAGGTCGACTTGCTTGTTTTTCGACGGGAAATCACACGAGGTCAGGTCGTTTTCCAGCCGTAACGAACCGCGCCGGCCGTCAGGATCAAGATGCGGATATCACGGAAAAGCGACCAGGACTCCACATACGTCCTGTCGAGCGAGTGAATGTCCTGCGGTGTCAGTTCGGTCCGGGGAGTGAGCATCCAGAGTCCGGTCATGCCCGGGCGCAGCCGAACCTCGATCGGCAGCTGCGACTGTGATGTCCGTACCGGCCGGGGCCGTGGACCGACAAGGCTCATGTCTCCGCGCAGTACGTTGAGCAGCTCAGGCAGGTGGATCAGACCGTACTTGACCAGCGGCCGGGTCTTCCGCTGGTCAGCCGGGGCAGAGAAGTTGAGCAGGTCGAACGCCTCACCGCCGAGACCGAGCCGGGGCAGCGTGGTCACCGGAGCCTTCGAGGGACCGGTGACCTTGGCGTAGACCCAGCAGCACACGAACACCGGAGCGAGCACCGCGAGAGTGCCTGCGGCGACGATCTTGTCGAACACTTCCTTGGTTGTTGCATCCCACGAACCGAGCGCTACAACTCCCGCATTCGAATGTGACGGGTCACCGCCACTTCGACCCAGTCGGTCGCCCTGCACCGATTCTTCACCCCAACTCGTACGTCTGCCGAAACTCGACTCGAATGTCGTATGTAAGCACCATCACGTTACGATCACGCTAACGCGTTGGCCTTTCCTCGGTTTCGCGCATTGTTTCGATTGCTTGAAATGTCATTCACGTGAATTAATCGCTACTCTTCCAGAGCATCGTCACATTTTTCAGGGTGTGACGCTCACCGACCTAGCCCACAGGAGTTCTGGCGACATGACGACCGGTACCGAGACCCGCTCATCGTCACGTGGACGCAAGAAGCGCCCGATTCTGTGGGCCGTCGTGATCGTCCTCGTGCTCCTCGTCGCGTTCGTGGCATGGCTGGCGTACGAGGCCGTGACAGCGAAGTCCAACCTCGAGACGACGCGCGACGCCGCCAACAAAGCCAAGGATTCTCTGCTCGACGGTGATGTAGCCGGTGCGCAGGCCGCAGCGGCGGAGGCGTCGGACTCCGCGAAGAAGGCACAGGACGCCGCGTCGTCGATTCCGTTCTCCGTCGCGGGAGCGATCCCCTACCTGGGCAGCCCGCTCGCGACGGTGTCCGATATCGCCGACGTCGTGCACGGTCTCGCCGTGGACGTGCTGGAACCGGCGTCCGCTGCGAGCGAAAGTATTTCACCCAACAGCGTCATCGAGGGCGGCGGGCGAGTGAACCTGCAGGCGTTGACGGATGCCGAGCCGGTTCTCGCCGAGACGTCCGCCGCTGCGGAGGATCTGTACGCCCAGGCTCAGGCGATCGAGGATCCGGCGTTTCTCGGAGTGGTGCAGGACGCCAGGGTCCAGCTCGAGAACCAGACGCACGATCTTGCCGGATTGCTCACCAATACCTACACCGCGAGCCGCTTGGTTCCGTCGATGATGGGTGCTGACGGACCGCGCTCGTACTTCATGGCGTTCCAGACCAACGCCGAGGCACGCGGAACCGGCGGTCTTCTGGGCGGTTTCGGCATCATCAGGGCAGACAACGGCACCGCTCGCGTGGATACCCTGGGCGCCAACAACGAGTTGGAGTTCGCCGAGCAGCCGATCGATCTCGGGTCGGAGTACAACGCGCTCTGGGCGCCGCGCAACACCACCGTCGACTTCCGCAATTCCAATGCGAGCCCGAACTTCCCGTACGCGGGACAGATCTGGTCGTCGATGTGGACGGAGCAGACCGGTGAGCAGTTGAACGGTGCCATCGCGACCGATCCGATTGCTCTGAGTTACATCCTCGACGCCACCGGACCCATCAGTCTGGCCGACGGCGAGGTGATTTCCGGAGACAACGTCGTCGAGGTGACACTGTCCACCGCGTACGCGCGCTTCGGGGACGATCAGATCGCACGCAAGGCGTACCTGCAGGAGATCGCAGCGACCGTCGTGGCCAAGATGACGACGGGCGTGGCGCCGACACGCCAGCTGCTCGACGCCGTCGGCCGCGCCGGAAGCGAAGGCCGCATCTCGGTATGGAGCGCGGACCCGGCTGAGCAAGAAATTCTGGCTGCGACCAAGATCGGCCATGCACTGCCGACCGAACCTGTCCCGTATGCCAATGTGATCGTCAACAACGCCGGCGGCAACAAGCTGGATTATTACCTGGCCCGCGACATCACCTACACCGCGGAAAGCTGCAACGGTCCCACCCGGAAGTCGACTGTCACAGCGACATTGACCAACACCGTGGATCCGAACGGTCTGACGCAGTACGTCGCCAGCACCTTCCAGCCGGGCGTTCCGTACGGCACCAACGAGTCCATCGTCTACCTGTACGCAACCCAGGGCGCCAAGATCCTCTCCACGAAGGTCGACGGGCTCAGCGCCTTCGCCGTTCAGGGCGGCGTCGAACTCGGCCACCCCGTACAAGCTGCCTACGTCACCATCCCGCCGGGTGAATCCTCGACAGTGACATGGGAAGTCGAGGAGCCCACCGTTCCGGGCGAAGCGTTGGTTCCCACGCAGCCTCTCGTCGACGACCCCAGCATCACCGTCGACGTCCCCACCTGCTGACCCCGGAATGCCCCATGGTTTCCGTGTCGTTCGTTCGTATGTAATCCGATTGCCGGATACCCGTTCCGCTCGCCCCCTGTAAGCATTGATTCGACCGATGACACTCATTGTCGTTCGAAACTACGTGTGCGGAGCAAACATGTTGAGCAATAGACTGATCCGACGTTCCATCGCTGTGTCTGCGACACTCGGCGCCGCTCTTCTCCTCGCGCCTGGCGGTGTGTCCGCGCAGCCGTCGGTCGGGAGCGCCGACGGAGCCATCAGCGGCGGCAGCGCAATTCTGGACAGCGGTAGCAGCGTTCTGAACGGGAACATCGTCGACGGAGTGACCGGCATCGTCAACGGCGGCAGCTCGATCCTCAACAGCCTTCCGGGGACCGGGTCGTTCGCTCCGCGCCAGCCGTGCAACCAGGGCACGGTCTCCGGTGGTCCTGGCGTGACCCAGACCAATCACGACTTGGGACGGCCCGGGCCTGCGTCGTTCGTGATCAACTACGAGACCGAGAGCGTTCCCGACGTCATCGAGGTGTTCTACCAGGGCGGCCTGGTTCAGAGCATCGGCCCCGTGGGTGACAACATCAACGAGGGCACCGGTTCCGCCGTCGTCGCTCTTCCGCCCGGTGGCGACACGTCCGTTCTGGTGAAGGTGACGGGCCCTGCGGACACCATCTGGGAGTACACCGTGAACTGCCCCTTCGCCTGATCAGCGGTTCGGCGCGTGCATCGACGGCGCCACTCGTGTGAAGCTGGGTCCCATGGGAACGCGAAGATGGTTCGACAACACATTCGCCGACACGTGGGGCCCAGTTCTGATGTTGGCACTGCTGGCCGTGATCGGTCCCGGCGTGATCGACAGCGCGCTCGACGAGCGGTCGCCCTGGCAGATCTTCCTCGTCCTGGCGTGGGCACTGCTCGTCGTCGTCCAGGTGACGGAGCTGATTCGTCGACGCACCCACCATCCCAGCACTCAGCGGGTCGACCCGGCCACCATTCCGGTCGATGACGTGGCCGACGCGATCTCCGAAGCTCCGTCACGTGTGAAGGCCGTCAAGCTGCTGCGTGAACGTCATCCTGGCCTCGGGTTGAAGGAGGCGGCGGACCTGGTGGACGCCCGCCGATAGTTCAGTATTTCCTGAATACAGATTTCAATGTACAGTCACCGGAATGGACGTCCTGACCCGTGTATCGGTGCTGTCGCGCTTCGGCCATGCCCTGTCGGATGAGACCCGTACGCGGGTACTGCTGGCGCTGAAGGAAGCGCCGGCCTACCCCGCCGAGCTTGCGGCAGACCTGGGCGTGACACGTCAGAAGATGTCGAATCACCTCGCGTGCTTGCGTGGCTGCGGTCTGGTCGTCGCGGTCCCGGATGGCCGGAGAACACGCTACGAGCTGGCCGACGCCAACATCGGGCGGGCTCTGGACGATCTGCTGCAGGTCGTTCTCGCCGTGGATCCCACGTGTTGCCCGGCGTCGACCACCGAGGACTGCTGCTGATGGCCACCGACATCGGACTCCCGGTTCCGAACGCTCGTCGACGGGCAGTGCTGTCCAGGCGTATTCGGTGGTTCGTGGCGGCGACGATTGCCTACAACGTCGTCGAGGCGGTCATCGCCATTTCCGAGGGTGCCCGGGTGTCTTCGACGGCACTGATCGGGTTCGGTTTGGACTCGATCATCGAGGTCTCGTCCGCGGCCGCGGTTGCGTGGCAGTTCTCGGCCTCGGATCCGGAGTCGAGGGAGAAGGTCGCGCTCCGCATCATTGCGTTCTCGTTCTTCGGGCTCGCGCTCTACGTCACGGTGGATGCCGTCCGGACACTCTTCGGAGCCGCCGATGCCGAACACTCGTCCATCGGAATTGCGCTCGCGGCAGTGAGTTTGGCCATCATGCCTGCACTGTCCTGGGCTCAGCGACGTGCAGGCCGAGAGCTCGGGTCGGCGAGCGCGGTAGCGGACTCCAAACAAACACTGTTGTGCACTTACCTGTCGGCCGTCCTGCTGGTCGGGCTCCTGCTCAACAGCCTCTTCGGGTGGGCCTGGGCCGATCCGATCGCGGCACTGGTGATCGCCGGCCTGGCCGTCAAGGAAGGGCTGAACGCGTGGAAGGGCGACACCTGCTGCGCGACGCCGGTATCCGCGCAAGCCTCGGCCGGAGCCGATCACTGCGACTGCTGCGACTGACCCGCATCACCATTCCCTCAGCGCTGCTCGGGCGGAATCCAGTGCCGATTGCGGACTTTCGAGCAACCAGTTGGCTTCGCCTGGTTTGTCGAAGTCGAACCACAGCAGCCCCGAGACGCGGGTGGTGCCGAGGTAGGCGAAGAGGTCGGTGATCCATTGCGCTTTGTCTCCCAGGGCATCTCCGCTGCCGGTTTCGTAGATCCACACAGGCTTGGAGGGTGCCACCGAGTTCGCGGTAGCGATGGCGTCGGCGAAGAGGTTGTCCGGGGTCTGCCAGTACGTCCCTTCACCCCCGCCGTTGTATCCGTCGATTCCCACGAGGTCGACGTAGAGGTCGCCGGGGTAGGTCTGCGCAGCGATGTCCAGCCCTCCTGGGCGGTCGCTGCTGGCGTCGTAGGACCACACCCATTGCACTTTGCTGGCTCCGGCTTGGAGAAAGATGTCGTGCACCCGGCGGTAGGCGGCGACGTAGTCCTCGGCGGTCGAGCGTGAACCGTCCACCGACCACGGGTACCAGTTGCCGTTCATTTCGTGTCCGAACCTCAGCTGCATCGGCTGGTCGAACTCGGCGGCACTTCTCGCCCATCCGGTGATGTACTCGTCGAACTCCCCCGCTGCGATCCGCGCGGGCCGGAATCGTTCCTGATACTCGCCTTCGTCGGGATGCCACGGCTCCCACGTGACGGCAGGGATGGCTCCTCGGTCGTGGATGTCGTACAGGGTGTCGAGCGCGAGTGGGCGCTCCCAGGCCCACGCCTCGAAGTAGTTGATCACTTCCGGGGACCGGTCGAGCGCATCCCCGGTCGTGAACGCCGTCGCGACACCCGAGTTCTCGCCTTGCGAGGACAGGCCGAACGTTCGCGGTGGCGTGTCCGCGGTGGCCGCACAACTTGCCGCTGCGAGCACTGCCGTCGTGACCACAGCCAGGGACGCGAGCGTGAAGCGGGTCATGAGGATCCAATGTGTCGGTCGAACAGCGGACAGGTTTCGAAAAGCGGTCAAACCAAACTCGAGGTAGGTTTCAGGAAGTCGGGTGTCACTCAGGTCAGCGTCGACCATCTTTCTTCCTCTGCGATCGAAACTACAACAGTCGATTGGCCTCCATGACATCTACATACGAGGACCGGATTGCGATTGCATCCCGGTCCGTCGACCCAGCGCTCGTGTCCCCTCCTACCGATCCAGGTTTGCCGTCGCCGCCGACGGACGTCGAACGTGATTCCTATCTCCAGAGTGAAAATCGTTGGATTCCTTTGGCTTCCACGTTCGGCGGTTTTCTCACGACGGTCAGCTTGCTGTATCTCGTCCAGGGCCAGATGTGGGCCATACCCCTGCTGATACCCCTTGCCATCACGACGACGGCGATGGTCGTCTCCCTGCTCACGTCCGTGCAACCGCGTCGAGACACCTTGGCCGGACACATCGCACGCGTGCGTTCCTACGCGCCGGTTCACTATCCGAGTGTCGATGTGTTCCTTCCCAGCGCCGGGGAAGACATTGCTGTGCTGCACAACACGTTCTGGCATGTCAGCCGGTTGGATTGGTCCGGCGAGATCACCGTGTACGTGCTGGACGACTCGGACCGAGGCAGTGTCCGCGAGCTGGCGGAGACCTTCGGCTACGAGTACCGAGTGCGCCCCAACCGTGGATTCCTCAAGAAGGCAGGCAATCTGCGGTTCGGTTTCGACGAGTCCCACGGAGAGTTCATCACCATCTTCGACGCAGATTTCGTGCCCCGGCCGGACTATCTGCACGAGCTCATGCCGTACACCACCGAGGACGACGTGGCGATCGTGCAGAGTCCGCAGTTCTTCGACACCACGCACCGAATGAACTGGATGGAGTACGCCGCGGGCGCCACACAAGTCCTGTTCTACCGCTGGATCCAGGCCGCGCGGGACAAGAGCGACGCGTCCATCTGCGTCGGCACCTGCGCCGTCTACCGCCGGAGTGCGCTGGAGCTCGGCGGTGGATTCTCGGCGATCGAACACAGCGAGGACGTCTACACGGGCGTCGACCTCATGCGCGTCGGGTTCCGGACGCGGTACGTCCCCGTCGTGGTGTCCAAGGGCTTGTGCCCGGAGACTCTGGACCAGTTCGCCAACCAGCAGTACCGCTGGGCCAACGGATCCATGAGCTTGCTGAAGTCACGCGATTTCCACAAGATGCCGTTCACGCTTCGTCAGCGACTGTGCTTCTGGTCCGGGTTCCTGTACTACATCGACACCGCGGTGAACGTGTATGTCATTGCGCTGCCGCCGATTCTGATGGCGTTCCTCGCGCCCGACGACGTGTCGATCAACAACTACCTGTTCGTGTTCCTGGCCATGGTGGTGCGCTTCGCGCTGGTACCGGTCATCACCATGGGCCGCGAGAGCACCCTCGGACTCGATCGCGTTCAGGCCTTCTACTCCTACATCCACTCCCTCGCGGTCGTCGACGTCATGCGCGGACGTACCGATGCCTGGCAGGCCACCGGAATCAAGACGCGATCGACCACCGCGAGGCGCGTCAAACGCGTCATGACGTCCTGGTTGGTCCTGGTGCAGGTGCTGATGTGGGTGGGCATCTTCTGGCGGGCACCGCAGTACGGGTGGTCCAACTACGCTCCGATGATCGGTTTCGCTGTCTTCAACCTGATCGTCGTCTATCCGTTGATGTTCTGGCGCACGGAGTTCCCGTCGTTGCTGGATCCGATGACGCTCCGCCGCAGACTGTTTCGCTCGGAGGTCATGACCTTCACACAGCCACCGTCGTCGGAGAGAGTGCCGGAGCGTCGACGCAGGATCCGCATCGAGTGGTCGGCGTCCGCGGCATGGCCGTGGCTGCTCGTCATGGCCGTCGTCTCGGCGGTTCTTTCGCTGCGGCCGGGTTCCAACAACACCGCGTTCCAGGACGAGGGGCTGTACCTGTTCATCGGTCATCGCATGCTCGAGCACGTCGCCGACGGTGCCACCGTGACCGAGTACCCGGGCGGCTATCTGTCGGGCGCGCCGGGGCTGTTCCCGGTGTTGGGTGCGCTCGCCGATACGGTCGGCGGTCTGGAAGCGGCGCGGCTGGTCAGCTTGTTGTTCACCTGGGTTGCCATCGTCGCCGTCTACGGAATAGGTAACCGCTTGTTCGGCACGCTGGCAGGACTGTTGGGGGCTGCCGCATTCACGTTGTCGGGATCGGTGATCTTCGTGTCCCACATGGCGACGTTCGACGCGATGGCCATGAGCCTCGTCGCCGTCGCGCTCTGGCTCACTGTACGCAGTGCTCAACAGAATTCGCTGTTGTGGGCTCCGGTCATCGGCGCGATCCTCGCTCTCGCGTTCCTGACGAAGTATGCGACGGCGGTCTATGCGCCCGGCGTCGCGGTGATCGGCATGATTCTGGCGTGGCCGAGCATCCGCTGGGGTGCGGCGCGTCAGGCTCTGCTCATGCTCGCGTCGGGCACGGCGACGGCCTTTTTCATCCTGGTCTTCTGGGCTCAGGATCTCATTCCGGGAATCATGTCGACGACGACCAACCGGACGCCCATTTCCCCCGCGTCGGCATCACTGCTGTCGACGAACGTCGCGACGTGGGTCGGCGCGATCCTTCTCCTGGCGCTGGTGGGCGCGGCGACGCAGTACCGACGGTGGCCGATCGGGCTCGTCATGTTGGCTTTCTCGGTCATCGGGCCGGCCCAGCAGATTCGGATCGGCGAGGAGACGTCGCTCTCCAAGCACGTCGCTTTCGGTCTGGTCTTCGCCGCGCCTCTGGCGGGTGCTCTGTTGGCGTGGTTGATCATTCGAGCCAAGTGGGTCGGCATACCGGTGGCCGGTGCGGTTCTGGTGATGCAGTCGGTACTCGGGTTCACTCAGTCTCAGCAGTTCTTGACGACATGGGTCGACGACACCGCCATGGTCGCGGCACTTCGCGTCGAGATCGCTGCGTCTCCGGGGAAAGCGATTCTGGGCGAGGAACCTTCTGCTCAGCGTTACGCCCTGCGCGGTGAGGTGGAGCCGATTCTGTGGACGGACACCTTTGCGCTCGGTTACGGCAACAAGACCGGGATGCCGGCGTACCGCGAGGCGATCGACCAGTCCCACTTCGGCACGATCTACCTCAACCTCAACACCGAGAACGGCAAGCAGATCAACGAATATCTCACGACGGCGGAGACTCCGTATCGTCTGTCCAATCGAGTCCCCTTCACCCGCTACGACGAGTTCGCCGGCTACTACCTCGTCTGGACCCCGAAGGTGTTGGAACGGTGACACATCACTTCGCCGGCGTGCTCGTGTGCGTGCCCACCTACAACGAGTCCAGCAACATCGAGTCGCTGGTCCACCGCACACTCGCTGCGGTGCCCGGTGCATCGATTCTGGTGATCGACGATTCGAGCCCGGACGGAACCGGGGATATCGCCGACGCGTTGGCCGCGGAACACCCGTGCATCTCGGTGCTGCACAGGCCCGCGAAATCGGGCCTCGCGACGGCGTATCTCGATGCGTTCCGCATCGGACTCGAACGGGGGTTCACTCGTCTGGTGGAGATGGACGCCGACGGTAGCCATGCTCCCGAGCATCTGCCGGCGATGATCCAGGCATCGGGCGAGCCGGGCGTCGGCCTGGTCATCGGCTCTCGGTACGTCGCCGGCGGGCGTACCGAGGGCTGGCCGTGGACCCGGAAGGTCCTCTCGCGGGCCGGGAACAGCTATGTCCGTCTACTGACGCCTCTGAGAGTTCGCGACGCGACCGCGGGTTACCGGGTCTTCACCGCTGACGCCCTGACGTCGATGGACTTGGATTCGGTGACGTCGAAGGGATACAGCTTCCAGGTGGAGATGGCGTTGATCGTGCATCGGGCGGGTCTGGGTATCACCGAGGTGCCCATCACCTTCCGTGAACGAGAACTCGGCACGAGCAAGATGAGCCGTGCAGTGATCCTCGAAGCACTCTGGCGGACGACTGTCTGGGGTGCTACACCACGGTCGACACGATGAGGATGAGCACCAAGGAGACGACGGAGCAGATCGACGGGCCGAGGGTGTAGGTCTTGAGGGTTCCGCGGACGGACAACCCGTAGACGGACTTGAACAACCAGAATCCGTTGGCGTTCGGTAGACCTCCGAAGAGAGCGCCCGCGAGCGCGGCCAGTGCGAGAAGCATTGCGCCGCTGGGGCTTGCTGCGGCGACGACGGGTCCGAGAATGCCGACTGCTGTCATTGCGCCGAGGGTGATGGATCCGACGGCAGCGTGCAGGATGGCCGCGATGATCCAGGCAACCAGGATGGGTGCGCCGCCGCTCGCTCCGAACATGTCCGTCAGTTGGTCACCCACACCGGAACCGTTGACGAGGGCAGCGAATCCTCCGCCCACGCCGGTGAGAATGAGGATCGAGCCGCTGGTACGCATTCCGTTCCCGACTGCGGCCGATACTTTCTCGACTCCGAGGTAGCGACGCGCCAGGACATACGCGAGGCAGACCCCGACGAACAGTGCGAAGCTGACGTTGCCGAGCGCGTCCGTCACCGGGCCCTCCACTCCGAACACCGCCAGGAACGCACCGGTGAGCATCAGGCCGACGGCGACGATCAGCGGGCTGGCAAGGAGCAACAGCGGAGGCACCGAGTCCTTCGGCCGTGTCGCTGTCACCGTCCCGGTGCGCTTCCCTCGAGTTGAGCCACCTTCGGAGGAGTCGGATTCAGCGGTGGCCGAATTGTTCTCGGCCCCGACTGCAACCGCCTCACCCAGGCTCTCCGATTCGTCACGCGCTTCGTCCCACAGTCCGATACGGATGAGGGTCGAGTACACGGCAACGGTCACGACGATGGCCACGATTCCGAGGGGTAGCGCGTAGAGAAGGGCGGTTCCGATCGGGATGCCCAGGATGCCGACCACCGCCATCAGTGCGGTGCCCGGCACGACGAAGACGAGGCCGGCTGTGATGCCGGTGATCGCGACGCCCGACAGCAGACCGTGCCCGTTCTTCCCCAGCTTGCTCGAGGCGTGTCGGGTGAGCGGGCCGGACAGGACGATGAGCACGTCGGCGAACACCGATGCGAGAACAACTCCGAGCGAGAGTCCATGCGCGTAGGGCAACCCTCGTCGCCCGAAGATTCGCAGCATCCCCTCGGCCACCCGTTGAGGAACGCCGAGTGCCTCCACCAGCGCTCCCAGCAGTACGCCGAACGCGATGAACAGCCCGATCTCGGTCATCACCGAGCCGAAGCCCTCGACCATCTCGGTCGTCGTACCGGCGAATCCCTGCCCGGTCGCGATTCCCAGATATCCGCCGCCCAGGACCAGCGCGATCACCGGCTCGATCTTGAAGGCCACGATGATGGCAACCACTCCGACAACGCTGATGGCGATGTGGACCAGCGACATTGATTCCATTGAGCGGGTGCCCTTCTCGTGTCCGAACCGTGCGGCGATCGACGGCCCGCGAGCGAACCTCGATCACTTCGGCACGCTATGTGTCCTGCATCACCAAAGTCAAGCGTTTGTATACATTTCTGTGCTTATGTAGCCTTCAGACACCTCTTGAACCACTGAATGCATACATACTCGCTCACAGAACGGACAGCGCTCATGACGGAACAGCCCCGATCCGACGGTTCGGCCGGCCCCTTGGCCGGGCTGCGAGTGATAGAGATGGGCCAGCTCATCGCCGGCCCGTTCTGCGGCCAAATACTCGGCGACCTCGGTGCCGAGGTCGTCAAGTTGGAACAACCGGGAAGCGGTGATCCGATGCGTGCGTGGGGACGCACGCTCCCCAAGGGCGAGTCCATGTGGTGGTCCGTCGTCGGTCGCAACAAGCAGTCGGTCACCGTCGACTTGCGCACCACGGAGGGACAATCGATCGCGAAGCGCCTCATCCGGAATGCCGATATCGTCGTCGAGAATTTCCGTCCGGGCACGCTGGAACGCTGGGGACTGGGGTACGAACAGTTGTCCGAGCTCAACCCGAGCGTGATTCTGACGCGGGTGTCGGGTTTCGGTCAGACAGGCCCGTATTCGTCACGGGCCGGGTACGGAGCGATCGGTGAGGCCATGGGTGGGCTCCGGTACGTCGTCGGCGATCCGTCCACTCCTCCGTCGCGAGTGGGCATTTCGATAGGCGACACGCTTGCTGCTTTGTTCGCGGCCATCGGGACTCTGGGAGCGGTGTTCGAGCGCACCCGCAGCGGCCGTGGCCAGGTGGTGGACTCCGCGATCTACGAAGCCGTGCTCGGCGTGATGGAATCCCTTGTTCCCGAGTGGGTTATCGCCAACTACCAGCGCGAACGGAGCGGCGCGATCCTGCCGAACGTGGCGCCGAGCAACGTGTACCCGACCAAGGAAGGTGCGTGGATTCTGATTGCCGCCAACCAGGACACCGTCTTCGCTCGACTCGCCGAGGCCATGGGCCAACCAGAACTGGCCGTGGACGAGCGCTTCGCCACTCACACTGCGCGCGGTGAGCGGCAGCAACAGCTGGACGGCCTCGTCGCCGAGTTCACTGCCGGTCTCGACGCCGCCGAGCTGGAGAAGCTTCTGCACGAGCATGCTGTCCCGTCCGGCAAGATCTATCGGCCGTCGGACATGCTCGAAGACGAGCAATTCATCGCTCGCCGCAGCATCATCGAGACCGAGCACCCGGTGCTGGGCTCGGTTCCGATGCAGAACACCTTCCCCCGTTTCAGCCGCACCGATGGCAGTGTGCGTTGGCCAGGTCCGAGTTTGGGGGAACACACCACCGAGGTTCTGCACCGCCTGGGCGGGTACACCGAGGACGAGGTCGCGCACTTCGCGGGTCAGGGCACCGTGTGATGATCGGCCGCGACTTACCGAGCAGTGCAACGGTTGTGGACGTCGGCCTACGGGACGGCCTCCAAGCCGTCGAGAACGTCCTCGACACGGACGCCAAACTGGAGATCCTGAACGGGTTGTTGGCGTCGGGCTTCACGACCCTGGAGATCACCTCCTTCGCTCACCCGCGCGTGCTCCCCCAGTTCGCCGATGCAGAGCAGGTGATCGCAGGCGCGCCGAGGACTCCCGGCGTCACCTACAAGGCGCTGGTGCCAAATTTCAAGGGTGCGCTGCGCGCACTCGAGACGAAGATCGACGAGATCGTCATGGTCGTCCCGGTCGATCCGGAGACCGCTCGACGCAACCAGAACGCAACTCCCGACCAGTTGCTGGCGGCGCTGGCCCAGGTGGTCGACCACGCGCATGCGTCGGGCAAGAAAGTCACTGCTGCCGTGGCTACGGCGTTCTTCGCTACCTGCCGGGGACCGATCCCGAACAACGAACTGAAAGACGCTCTTCGACGGGTGATCGACGCCGGCGTCGACTCGCTGTATCTCGCCGGCACCAGTGGAATGGAGATCCCGTCGGAGTTCGAGAACGGTATCGCCCTCGCCAAGTCGCTGGCACCGGACATCCCGGTCGGTGTGCATCTGCACAACCGAAACGGGTTCGGTCCGATCAACGCCCTTGCAGCGCTGGCCGCGGGCGCCGACTGGCTGGAGGCGTCTTTCGGGGGTCTCGGCGGAGACATGTGGTTCCCGGGTGACAAATCCGTCCTGGGGAACGCACCCATGGAGGATGTGCTGAACCTGCTGCACAGCATGGGCGTCGCCACCGGCATCGACTTGGACCGCTATCTCGACGTGGTCCGGTACTCGGAGAAGGTCACCGGAACCGATTCGTACTCGTTTCTGTCCCGTGGTGGTACACGGGACGACGTGGCTCGTACACAATGGTTGGACTGACGCGCAAGGAGCCACGCCATTGTCCGAACTCAGCAAGGCCATCTTCGACCTCATCATCAGCGGGCAGTATCAGCCCGGCGAGAAGCTCAGAGAGATCGAACTGGCCGAACGCTTCGGCGTGAGTCGCACCCCGGTGCGGGAGGCCTTGAAGGCGCTTGCAAGCAGCGGCGTCATCACCATCGAACTGAACAAGGGCGCCCGCGTCGTCGAATACTCGCAGGATTCCGTCGAGATGATGTATTCCGCACGCTCGATGATGGAACCGCACGCCGCGCGCCTGGCCTCGGAGAACATGAGCGACGACGACGTGGCACAGCTCCGCACCTTGGCCGACGACATGTATTCCGAGGTGGTGGGCGAATCGAACTTCGCCGCGATCGCGGTTCTGAACAACGCTTTTCACTCGGCGATCCTGGAACGGTGCCCCAATGCTCGAATCGCGGAGATGACGTCCAGCATGCTGAAGCCAGTAGTGGCGTCTCGAACATTCCTCAGCTACAGCGGGCGTCAGTTGATGCGCAGCGCCCTTCATCACCTCGAAATCGTCGACGCCATCGAGGCCCGCGACCCCGAATGGGTCGAATCGATCATGCGCGCCCACATCCGATCCGGGTATCACAGCGCCGTTACCGCCAGCAGGTCTCAGGCAGACGGAACCTGATTCTCGGGCCCACGACGGGGATGTCTGCAAGGATGACCCGATGCGGCTCGGAAGATCGACTGCGGTCCTTGTCGCTGCGTCAGTGTTGCTCGTCGGGTGCTCGGCGGATCCGCCGGCCCCGCCGGCGCCCGTGGTCGTCTCCTTCGACGACGGCGCTGGCCAGGTCTTCGTGATCAATGCCGACGGGACTGGTCTGCGACAGGTCACTCCGACGGTCGCCGACGACATGTCCGACGGGAACTACACCGACGACGCGGTGGTGTCGCCCGACGGCAGACAAGTGGTCTACAGCGTCCGAGGGGGGCTCGTGGCCCGCGACCTCGCGTCGGGTGAGGTTCGCACGTTGCGTGAAGGCGGGGGCCAGCCCGAGTTTTCTCCCGACGGGTCGTTGATCGCGTTCACGAGCGGCGAGAACATCAGCGTGATGAACGCCGACGGCACCGACTTGCGGGTGGTGTCCGACGAGGAGGCGCTGTTCGGGTCGTCGTTCTCCCCCGACGGTTCCCGCCTTCTCTTCGATGTTGCCGGCTACATCCTTGAAGTGCCCACCGCAGGAGGGGAATCGAAGGTGGTTCTACGAGACCAGTTCTGGAATGCGGACCCCGTCGTGTCACCCGACGGATCCACGGTGGTCTTCGCCAGCAACCGCGGCGGTAACAACGGATCGGAGCTCTATTCCATGCCCGTGGGTGGTGGCGAGATCACTCAGCTCACCACAACGTACGCAGTCCATCCGGAGTTCAGCCCGGACGACTCTCGCATCTTCTACACAAGGGCCACAACGCCGTCCGGCGAACTCGTCACCGACGTCAGCCTGTCGACCGGCTCCGAGCTGACCTCGATGAAGCCCGACGGCTCCGATCAGAAGCGCTTGACTCCCAAGTCCATCACCGGCCAGCACCCCAGCGTCGGCGGGGGACGGTAAAAAGACAGCGACAATGGATCGCGCGTTGACGGCAGAGGGTATGCACCGGAGAACCCTGGCGGAGCGTAGAGACCAGTACTTGTCGTGGGCACGTAAGAACCAAGCATTCTTCGCGTCCGGCGCGTGCCACATCCTCGCCTACGCATGAAGTACGGGATACGGTCACGCGGTACAAAGCATTCGGTCGAATACGGCAGCCTCCCTGTTTATTCGGACATTGCCCCCCATGAACCCCGTACTACATCCGAAAAGCCATAACCTGCGGGAGGATTCGTAGCTTACGTCCAGCAAATCCAATCGCTGTTGCGTAGCATCGGCCGTACAAGCCCGCCGGGCCAGGTCTGTCCGTTATCAACCAAGGCTCATTCGAAGAGTGGGGGCACCTTTGAGTCCGACGGTAGCGATTATCGGTACCCGCGGTTATCCGAGCTTCTACGGTGGATTCGAGACACTCGTTCGCCATCTTGCGCCTTATCTCGTTGAACATGGATGGGATGTCGTTGTCTACGGACGCGAAAGGTCACTCGACTGCAACCCGGCTCACAACGATCCCCGGGTGCGCTCGGTGGTCACGCCAGGGGTCGACAGCAAATCAGCGAGCACGCTGACCTACGGTTTCACATCGGTGCTTCATTCCGCGGCCACGAAGCCGGATGTCACCTTGGTGATGAACGTAGCGAATGGGTTCTGGTTACCGTTGCTGAGATTCAGAGGAATTCCTACCTTGGTCAACGTCGACGGCGTGGAGTGGGAGAGGGAGAAGTGGGGCCGCCTGGCCAAGGCAATCTTCTTCGTCGGGGGTCGACTCACCGCCAAGTTCGCAACGACCTTGATCTACGACTCGCGCGAGTTGGGTGTTCGCTGGCAGGAGCTGTCCGGTCGCGAGGGGGTGTTCATTCCTTACGGTGGCGATCCCCGCAGCGGGGAAGATCCACCCGACGATTTGCCCAAGCGGAAGTACGTGCTCATGGTTGCGCGGTTGGTACCGGAGAACAGCATCGGCCAGTTCCTGGAGGCGGTCGAACTCATCGGATCCCGTTGGGATGTCGTGATAGTCGGATCATCCGGGTATGGCGGTGAGATCGAACGACGCGTTGCGAACATTGTCGAGCGGAATCGAAACGTGCGCTGGTACGGTCACCTCAGCGACGACGCCAAGCTGTTCTCGCTGTGGGAGAACGCGGGTGCCTACTTTCACGGCCACAGCGTAGGTGGAACCAATCCTGCTCTGGTACAGGCGATGGCGTGCGGCGCACCGATCGTCGCTCGCGACACTGTGTACAACCGCGAGGTCCTCGGTGAGACCGCACTGTTCGTCCGGCCGGACGGTAGAAGTATCGCCGACGGCATCGACAGGATGATCAGCGACGTGGACCTGCAGCAATCACTGAGCGACAGCGCCGTGCAGCGCGCGAAAGACTTGTACACCTGGGACCGTGTGTGCCGCGATTATGACGACGCTCTTCGTTCTCACCTCGAGTCCAACGGAATGGCCGGCTCGCAGGAATGATTCACGCTGCTGTGTTGACGTAAATTAGTGTTCGCCCAGCTATCGCGCGAGAGTGCTCGAGAAATCGGCCTGCAGACACTCTGTGTGTCGGGGCATTCCGTCGATCCACTATCGATTGGATCAGAAAGACACAGGCACGCAGGCTCAGGCCACTGGACACGACGACGCCCCACCACAACCGCTGAGCTCGATTGCGTGCAAGGTCAGCTGCATAGAAATCGTAGAGGTTGATCACCCAGGCCGAGTTGGTGTGTGTCGCTTGTTCACTGTTGCTGCTACCCACGAGATGTTGTGCGGTCGCGGCAGGTTGGACCAGAACTTTACCTCCGGCCTTGCCTACACGCCAACAGAACTCGATGTCCTCGGCGTACATGAACCATCTCTCGCAGAGGCCGTCCATCCGACGCCATGTTTCTGCGTCGACCATCAAGCAGGCACCAGTCACCCAATCAGCCTCGAAGGGTGATGATTCGAGATCTTCGGACGGTAGACAGTAGTGTCCTTCCAGCCATTCACGCCCCTCGGCAAGCCTCGACAGACCGAAGTAATGGGTGAACATCCGCCACGACGTAGGCATCCTTCCGGCGGACACCACCCTGACGAGTCCGGAGGAATGCTCGATCATCGGCGCCACCACCCCGCCGCGGGTGCTCGGTACGGCGTCTCGGAGTACCCCTACAGACACGGAGTCGATCACCGCGTCAGGGTTGAGGAGCATGATGTTGTGACCACAGGCTACTGACGCCGCCCTGTTGACCGCCTTGGCGAACCCCAGGTTCTCTGCGCCTCGGATGACGTGGACCGTCGGAAAGCGTTCCAACACAACATCTACGGTCTCGTCGCTCGACGCGTTGTCGTAGACGATCACCTCGATCTCGATCGCTGTGTCACTGTCGATCGCTGTGCCACTGTCGACCACGAGTGCACCGAGACACGCCTCGATGACGTGGGCGCTGTTGTAGGTGACGATCACCGCCGACACGTCAGGCTGTGTCATCCGGGTTTCCTGCTCTTGATGAACTTGGCGGGAACACCCCCGTGTATCTCGTATGCCCCGACGTCCTTGGTCACCACCGAGCCGGCGCCGATGATGGCGCCCTCACCTATCGTCACTCCGCGCGTCACGACGCAACCCGCCCCGAGCCAGGTGTCCGCACCGATCACGGTAGGGGCTCGCAGGTAGCCCTGCCTGTTCATCGCGACGGTCGTATCCGCCGATCCATGATCCTCGCTGAAAATGGAGACGTGCGGCCCTATCAACACGTTCTCGCCGATCGTCACCCCGCCTTGACCCCAGATGACGTTGTACATCCCTACCGCGGTGCCCTTTCCGATGCTCACTCCCACACCGGGTTCCGAGATGACTCCCGACCCGTTGATGGACGACCCCCGACCGACGGTGACAGAGTCGCCGAAGATGATGCCGTGTGCGGAGTGCGCGTCGATGGAGACGCCGTCTCCGAAGACGACACCGCTGCCCACCTGAAGTTTGGCCGCGTTCTTCACCCGAACCCCGCGGCCTCGAAAGTGCACGGCGGGCCCTTTCAGGTAGGGCATGCCGAATACCTGCCCGCGGGCTGCCTGGACCATTCGGCTCCAGACGAAGCCGAGCAACGTTCCGGCTGCAAGGTCTTCGGGTAAGTGACGTTGTCGCAGACGCCAGTAGATCCTGTCGATGACGCTGTGCAGCATGGATTTTCTCCTCGTTGTCTGGACAGCGGTCCGCATTGTGGTGACGACGGAGGCCCAACTGTTGGGCTCGAAGTGCGGAGCCACGTCGGGTCGTGGTTCGTCGAGTATGCGTCGCATGCGGGCACCGATGGCACTTTGATCCGACGGATCCGCGTAGTCGACGTGCCCCGCGAGCACCTCACGAAAAACCGGAATGTCGCTGACAAGAACAGGTGCGCCGAAGTGCAGTGCTTCCAGGGGTGGCAGACCGTACCCCTCTCCGAGCGAGAGATACACGAACAGAGCTGTGTTGGTGTAGAGCCACGACAACTGCGACTCGCCCACGAAGCCTGTGTAGACGATGGATCCGTCCGAGACAGCGGCGGATATGACTGGGTCGGCTACGTCACCGGCTCCGTTTCGCTCACCGACCACGACGTACGGGAAGTCCGGGGTCACAATGCCCGCGGCGAGGGCGCTGCGAAGAGCCATCGCGAGGTTCTTGCGCACGTTCAGTCGGCCCACGGACAGCAGGAAGCCCCGTTCCCGCAGCTTCAGATCGACGGGTGCCGACGGGTCTGCCCGCACCAGCGCCTGCGACAGACCCAGTCCGGTGGGCACGACCCCTTTGAGCGCAGGGTTATGGTGCTCGATCCGGGCGGCTTCGGTTCTCGATGACGTGAACAGCACGTTCGCCAGGCGTGCGTTACGGGGGTAGATGGACAGGTAAGCCAGCTCGAGCCTCGAGAACCATTCGGGATTGGACTGGAACAGAACATCGTGAAGGAACACGGCCGACGTACCTAACAGAGGGGTGAAGTTCTGGGTCACGACACAGTCGAAACCGCGTCTGAACGAGAGCTCGAATCCGTTCTTGAGAGGATGCGTCGGCAGTCGCGTGCGGATCCAACTCAGACCTGCAGCGGTCAGCTCGGCTACCTCGTCCGGTGACGGATCACGCGCCAGCGCAATAACTAACTCGTCGTCCTGGAACTCGGAGCCCCATGCCTCCACCAGGTCGTGAATGATCGTGATGCCGGCAGGCGGGCCTTCGAACCAGTGATAGGCGTCGAACAGGATTCTCATGCCTGGCCTTCCTGCAATGCGGATGGTTCCACGGGTCGCCCGACGCGAGGAAGGACGAGCAGCATCCCGGTGGAGATGATGACCCTCACTCCACTGGTCACGACCAAGGCCACGATGAGCCCTCCCGCCCCTCCGAGCGCCACACCGAGTCCCTGGAAGCCGACGTCGGCGAGAACGGATACGAGGCGAGCCCGGTGGATCACCACGGGCGTCATGAAGAATCGGCACCCGAGCAATGCTGCGTCGAACATCTGGGCGGACAGAATGGCAATGCCGACAGGCACGATATAGGGCACTGCGGCGTTCGGCCCGAGTTCGGCGAACACCGTCGACAGGATTACGCCGCCGACTACACCGCATACCGCGAGTCCGACTGCGACGACGACGTTCCACTTCATGCACGCGGCGGCGGCGGCTCGCGGGCCTACCGCACTGATCCGCGCCACGTGCTTGAAGATCAAGGGCTGAAGACCTTGGATGACGACAAAGGCCGGCGCGAAGACGAGTGCGTACGCGAATCTGATTCCTGCGGTGGCCTCGTCGTCCTGAGCGAGATACAGCAGAAGCGTTGCAATCTGGCTTCCCACACCCAGATACAAGGCTTCCGCGGTCATGCGCCACGCGAACGCGATGCGGGATTCGAAGCCGATGTCAGTGGTTTCGTCACCGCAGAACGCTATGCCCACGGTCAGGATCAGAACCAACCCCACACACCACGTCGTGAGCAGGTAGGCAAAGCCTTGATCGAACCTGAACGCGAGCGACCCGACTACGCCGAACACGACGTAGATTCCGCTCAACATCGCGGCTCTGACGTACCCGCCCCGAATGATGAGTACCTGCCTTGGCAGGTCGGACACCACCAGCAGAGCGGCCAGCGCGCCCAGCACTGCAGCTTGGCCGATGTCACCGCTGCGGCCGACCCAGCCGAACACGATCAGCCCGGCGACGGTGGCGAACAAGCATGCGCCTCGCCATGCCGACCATCGGTCGATCGACGTCTCCGGTGAAACACCGAATCGCGCCGCCGCGACCATCGCGGAGTTCACACCCCATGCCCGTGATGCGCCGACGGCGATGAATCCGATTGCGGCAGCGACGGACAGGGACGCGAACTGATCGACGGGGAGTGCGATGCCTGCTGCAAGATTGAGTGCGAAGAATCCGAGCGACCACATGCCCTGGTCGATCATGCGCAGCACGAAGACACTCTTCGTCGCCATCACGTCAGCGCGGGTCATGTGCCCACCAGTCTTCGGTGAGAGTGGCGCCCATTTCCGCGAACACTCGCTCGAAAAACGAATCGACGTTCATCAGATTCGAATCATCCACCACCGCAAGACAGATGGCGTTCTCCGAGCGCTCGGTGTAGATGTTGAGACCGAGGCCGTCGTCGAAGACACCGGAACAGTAGAGGTGCCGGACTCGTGTGCTGGACCACGGCAGATGTTCGAAGACCGGTGTTCCTTTGACGTGCGAGATCGTAACCTGACGGCCAGGGGTGAAGGGTCCCTTGTTCGATCGGTCCGGAACGAACGGTGGTGGCCGAAAATCACGAACCGCTCCGCGCACGATCGAGCCGAGAGGCGCCGCGGAATCCAATAGGCCTCGTAGTCGATCACTCACGAGTTGGCCGGACCAGCCGTCTTCACGAAGCCTACCGATACTCAACGCAGGCGCGAAGTTTCCGCTGACGAAGCGCTCGGTTCCGATATAACGCCTGCTGTCGACGGACATGTTGACGGCAAGATCGATCGACGGGTCGACCTCAGCGGCAACCGCACGGATGATCGCGACCGTGATGCCCTCGTTGATGGAGATGCGGCGTCCGCCTTCGCCCAGTCGGTCCGCGAACTGCCGAGCCTCGCGCGCATCGATCACCTCGCACCTGGTCACACGCCAAGGAACCTCGGGAAGTGGGGTCGGACGGGGGAGGTTGGGCTGATGTTCCTTGAGTGAGGTCAGTGCGTGACGCAGCATGGACGGCCTGTACAGGCCGGTCCTGAACACGGCCGTGATGAAGGGGAGGAACGCTGCGCGTCTGTCTGTCTCGCGCACGGCGTCGGTACCGGTGATGGCGGCGATGATGTCGCCGATGTACGCGCTGCCTGATATCCCGTCGAACCACACATGCTGCGGCCGGAAGGCGACGTAGCTGTCGGTGAGCGTGATATCCATCGGGAACTCGCACGCCGGCCGAGCGTGCAGTTCGTAGCAGAGGTCACCCATGCTCTTGGCGTCGCTCCGTGAATACACCAGGCGGGCGTTTGCCGTCCGGTCTCCTCGGAGAGCACGGAAACTCGCTGTGCTCCTGTCGATTCGACGCAGGAGCATTCGACCGTTCCGGGAAGTAAGGAACGCCTCCAGCCTTGCATCGGCCGTTTGCGCGTCGGGTAGGTCGAAGGGTCCGTAGATCCGCAGCGATTGCAATTTGACGAAGGACACGTCGCGCGGAGCCATCAGTCTGGTCCGCGGCATCGGAACTCTGGGGACCGTGATCCTGCGGTACCAGGGCGGTGAGGGGACTCCTCCACTCGGAGTGCTCATGACGCTCCGACCCGACGGGTTGACCGATGCTCGATTCCTTCGTCCCACAGCTGTGCGGCGAGGTCGACGAAACGCGATGTACTCCAGACCGCCGACTCGCGTCGCGGCATCGCAGCAGCGTCCACGACGGCTGCTGCGATTTCTTCGCGGCTCGTACCCGCCCGAGCCTGCAGAGCGATCCCGGAGGTCCTTGCAAACTGCAAGACGGATGCCGCTCCGGTGCCGGTGAAGCACACGACGGGGAGCCCTTGCGACGTTGCTTCGCCCACGACCCCGCTGGCACCTTCTCGTCCGGAGGGGTGCAGGAGCACGCTCATTCCTGCCATCATTGCCAGCACCTCCGAGTGTTCGATACCGCCGTGGAACACCACGCGGCCCAGCACGCCCGTCCGCTCGCACTGGGCACGCAGGGCAGCAGCATGTGGGGTGCTCGTCTGTCCGACGATGTGCAGGGTCGCTGATGCAAGCGTCGGTGCGAGAAGGGCGTCGATTGCTATGTCGATCCGCTTACGCGCGATGAGGTGTCCCACGCACAGAATGTCCAGGCCCTCTCGATGGTCGACGCTACGGGCCGATTCGGCAGAGCGCGGAACCACTACATTCGGGAAGATGCGCGTCGGAGTTCCTGTCGATCCGAGCACGTCGACGACCGCCTCGTTCTGAGCCAACACCAGGTCACACCCACTCGCTGTGCGCCGTGCCGGCCATGCGATCAGAAGGTCCCGAAGCGCCTGCATACAGAATTGCCGCAGCGACGTCGCGGTCCGTGGACGGATGCGGAACACAGCGGCCACTCCTCCAGCACCGATCGGACCCCAGACCTTGAACACGTCTGCGGGTAATCGGGTTATCGGTGTGGACAACAGTTCGGTAGCGAAGACGACGTGGTGCGTATAGACAACGTTGTAGCGCCGTGCCAGTGACGGCATGCAGCGGCCGGCGAGACGCACCCAGATCTCGTGTTCGATGCGGGTGAAGCGTGGTTCGTGCCAGCGGAAGAACGAGGGCGCTCGGGGAATGTCGATGGCAACTACCTCGAATCGGTCGGCGAATCGGGCCGGAACCCGGCCGCGACAGGCGATCTCGGACCGACGGTTGGTGACGAGCACGACAACTGCGTCGACGGCTTCGGCGTGTTCGAGGGTTGCCAGCAAAAATTGCCATCCGACGCCCGGCTCGCTCGGCATGTCCGGGTGCACGACGAAGGCGGACACGACCACCGCATTGCGACCCGCCACCAGTCCCCCCTCGTCGATCCGGAAGACGAACAACATTTGCCGCCGATCCATACCGTAACTGTGAGGGGCACAAACGTCACCTCGATACGAGTTCGCGCGGGGTCGGAAATCGCATGGGCGTCAACGGAAGCGACGATTGGGAGGTTCGACAGCCACGATTCCGTCCTTCCGACCGTTATTCGATACCTTCTCCCGATGACCAGTCGACTTAATTCAGAAACACCCGCGCGCAGGGAATTTCGGGCAGCTAACAAGTCTCACGACTGGCAGGAATTGCAGGGCCATTGGGGTTAGAGTTCAGCAAATACCGTCCGGTCAGGTCAGCGACCGCTCGATTACCCACGAGGAACCGAATGACACTGCTTGCAGGGCGCGGGGGTCCGGAAGCGGAGACGACTCGAAGTCCGGACGTTCACACAGGGAACGCTTTCGGATACCGTGCCGATATACAGGGACTGCGCATGATTGCCGTTGTCCTGGTGGTCCTCGATCACCTTTTCGGCTGGCCCCATGGGGGTTTCATCGGTGTCGACGTCTTCTTCGTCATTTCGGGTTTTCTCATCACCGGACTCCTGCTTCGCGAGGGAAACCGCAGCGGTCGGGTTTCGATCTCCAACTTCTATCGTCGTCGAGCCCGTCGCATTCTTCCCGTATCGTTGCTCGTACTCGGCACTACGGTCACCGCCTCGTACGTGCTGCTCCTGACCAGCCGATTCGAAGACGTCGTCGGGGACGCCTGGTGGTCGCTCTTCTTCATGGTCAACTGGCATTTCGAAGCGGTCGGAACCGATTACTTCCAGTCCGCTCTGCCCCCGTCGCCACTGCAACATTATTGGTCGCTGGCGGTGGAGGAGCAGTTCTACCTGGTCTGGCCGCTCCTGATCGTCGCATTGTTGATGGCGACCAAACGTATTGTCCCTAGGTTGTCACTGGCAGTCCTGACGTGCGCATTCGCTGCGGCCATTGTTGCGTGTTCGTTCGCGTTGGCGTACCGCCAGAGCATCAGCGCACCGACTGTCGCATACTTCTCCACATTCACCAGGGCATGGGAACTCGGCGCAGGCGCTCTCGTCGCGGCCGGAGCATCGCTTCTCACCCGACTCCCCGGCATCATTCGAAATGCCATGGGCGCACTCGGCATTGTCGGAATTGTCGCATCCGCTTTCGTCATCGATCCCGCGTCTACGTTTCCTGCACCGACGGGTGCGCTGCCGATCGTATCGACGTGTCTGGTCTTGGCCGCGGGCATCGGCGTCAGTTCGGTCCGCTCCAATTGGATCTTGACGCTCCGACCCTTCGTGTACGTCGGGGCAATCTCCTACTCGCTGTACCTCTGGCACTGGCCCGTGATCGTCCTTCTCGAGTCGGTTCTGGCGCCGGGACTCGTGTACTACGTAACGGCCATTTCCTTGATGACCGTGCTGACGGTCGCTTCCTACCACCTCGTGGAGAAGCCGATACTGGGTTCGTCCTTCCTCGCGCCTGTCCGGCACGGCAGGGGCCGTAGGCGGAGCGCAGGCTCTCGCTCGAACCACGATGCACATGTGGTGGTTGTCGGTGCCCTGGGGGTTGTCCTCATCTTGTTGTCCATTGCCGTCTTCAACCAGCCCACTCGAGTGGTATCGAGCGACGCAGCACCCCCAGTCCTAGCACCCGTCGCCGCGTCCGACGCTCGGGCCGAAGACCCGCTTCAGGTGGCAATCAAAGATGCCCTGTCCGCAACGGAGTTCCCATCGTTGAGTCCGCCGTTGGACGACATCGAGAGCGGCATTCCCGAGGAGATGAATCCGGACATGAAGTGTATCGACTCACCCGACATCAGCTTGGACCTGTGCAACTTCGGAGATCCTGCTGCTCCTCAGTCCGCGTTCGTGGTGGGAGACTCGGTCTCGATGTCGTGGATGCCCGCGATTCGCGGTGCGTTGGAACCCAACGGCTATCGCGTGCACGGTTTTGCAATGGCGAACTGCCCGTTCGTCGCTGCGGACATTCTCATCGAGGAAGATCCCGAGTACTCGCAGAAGTGCAACGACAGCCGCGACACCGTCGTAGAGCAGATAAACACTGCCAGGCCAACTCTGTTGATCATCTCGGACATGGAGTACGGCATCGAGCGACTGGTCGACGAACCAGGATCACCCCAGGCTTGGATGAAGGCACGGACAGGTCTGATCGATCAGGTGGCGGAAAGCGGCGCCCGCATCGTGATCCTTGCCCCGGATCCGTTCGGCAAGGCCGTCACCGAATGTGCGACGCGAGTGTCATCGCCGTCGGACTGCGTCAGCCCGATTTCACCCAACTGGACGACCAAACGAAACGCAGACGAAGCCGCAGCCAAGGCCACCGGAGCAACCTTCGTCGACACGAGGCCGTGGTTCTGCTTCCGATCGTCGTGCCCGATTTTCGTGTCCGGCATCGTCGTACGTTGGGACACAGGCCATATCACGTCCAACTACGGGCGGTACTTGATCCCGCGCATGACCGAAGTGCTGCTCCCGTCATGATCACCCGCGCGCTGCCGGCAACCGTGGTCGCCATGGCCGTAATGGTGGCTGCGTTCCTGTTGATCCCGGCTCGCCATGCCGGCGCGCTGGATCCGTGGTTCGGAGTGGACAGCTCGGATGCGCTGCGGTACATCACGATGGCGAACGGTGGAGAGGTCGAGTACCCGTGGGGTGGGCGATGGTCGATACCGTGGATTTCCTCCCTGTTCGGAGATTCGGCGACGACGGTACTCAGAGTGCTCAACTACGTGTTCGCCTTCGCGGCAACGACTCTGATCACCTACAGCGCAGCCAAGCTGTCCGGCTCGTACCGCGCGGTGGCTGCAGCGTGGTTGTTCACTGCGACCGGTGCCGCCTACACCCTGCTTTTTCAGAACCCGTATCTCTTGGACTCGGCTGGATTGCTCGTCATCGCGCTGATCGGTTTCTGCTACCTCCGGCACCGAGACCTGCCCATGCTTGCCCTTATCCTCATCGGCGTCACGGTGAAGGAGGTAGTGATCGGCTTTCTGGTCCTTCTCCTCTTTCGGCGTCAGTGGGCCTTGTTCTCGATCGGCGCCGTGGCGTCGTGCGCTCTCCTCGCGTACGGGGTTCACAGATCACCGCCCGGGTCGGCCCTGTTCCCCGAACCAGGGTTCGGCATCGTCGTCAAAGGTTGGTTCGGCTTCGGCGCCGGATGGGTGCTGATCCTCGCAGGTATCAGCTCTCTCGGTCTGTACATTGCTCGGTCGTCGCACAAAGCGAAAGCAGTCCAGGAGCTACGCTCGAGTGGGCCAGCTCAGTACTTCGCGACGGTTGTCGTGATCGCGCTCGCGTCGTTGCCGTTGGCGACGGATACTTCTCGACTGCTGGTGTTCGCTCTGCCCGCCACACTCCCGATCACTGCCGTGGTGCTGTCGAAATGCACCCGCCGCACGCTGCTGATTGCCTGCGGACTCGCTGTCCCGGCCGTGTTCGTGGTTCTTCCGACTCGTGTGTCCTTCGCCCTCAAGCCTGAAGTGCTGACACAACTCGAGGAGTGGTACGCCGCCAACATCGCTGCCATCTTCGTCGCGACCGTTCTGTCGACCGTCGGCGCGTGCATTGCCGCGCGCCCATTACTCGCTCGGTCACCGAGCCGAGTCGACGCGTTGAGCGATTTGGGAGTGACACAATGACCGAAACCGATCGCTTATCCGGTTTGCATCGACGCAATTCGTCGAATGTATTGAACACCCGTGAAATTGTCGTCACAAACCGTTGTTCTGCAGAGGACGATATTCGCTTGTGTAGAAGTTTCCGTTGTGCCGCCAGTACATTGATCAAGCAGTCTCGAACACGTACGGCGGCGGCGTGTACATTACGCGGGCCGTCAGCTCTTTCGTTTCGGTCACCGTCGAGCGTGATCGCAGAAGATGAGGAGACAGCCAGTGGGCGTTCGTGAGTATGCGCTGGCCCTACGATCCCGGTGGTTGACGATCGTGGCGACCACGCTCGTCGGCGCTATCGCGGCCCTTCTGTATTCGCTGCTGGCCACGCCCGTGTACCAGGCATCGACTCGCTTTTTCGTATCCACAGCTGCGATATCAGCGAGCGACGTCTATCAGAGCAACCTCGCTTCACAGCAGCGTGTTGTCTCCTATACCGATCTGCTGTCCGGACGCGCCCTTTCGGAGCGCGTGATCGATCAGCTCGGCCTCGGGGTCAGTCCGAACGAACTGTCGGCGCAGATACTGGCGACGTCCAAGCCGAACTCGGTGCTGCTGGATGCCGCTGTCAACGACACGTCACCCGAACGTGCCCGTGACATCGCAAATTCCATCGGCGCACAGTTCCCTACGCTGGTGAGCGAACTCGAAACTCCATCGGACGGAGGCACGGCCAGCGCGACGGTCGCGGTCGCCGAACAGGCCGAGCTGCCGACGCAGCCGATCTCACCGAAGAAGGTGCGCAACGTCGCGCTCGGGATCACTGTCGGTTTCCTCCTCGGCGTCATCGGCGCGCTGATCCGCGACCGCTTCGACAACACCGTCAAGGACGCCGCCGTTCTGCAAGAGCTGACAGACAGCGTCCTGGTCGGCAACGTTCCGTACGACAAGCAGGTCAAGGACAATGCTCCGATCGACTTCGGCACGTCCACTGCACCCGTCGCAGAGGCCTACCGGGAACTGAGGATCAATCTCAAGTTCCTCGCCGTCGACAACCCCCCGCGGATGCTCCTCATCACCAGTGCTATTCCGGGAGAGGGTAAATCGACCACGGCGGTGAATCTGGCATTGTCGCTTGCCGAGATGGGCAATCGCGTCGTCATAGTCGACGCCGATCTTCGGCGTCCACGGATTGCCGATTACCTCGGCATCGTGCCCGCGGTCGGCGTCAGCTCGGTCATCTCCCACGACGCCAAGGTCGACGAGGTTGTTCAGGCGTCGGGATACGAGAACGTGTGGGCCGTCGCAGCCGGGCCACCGCCGCCGAATCCCAGTGAGTTGTTGGGTAGTTCAGCTGCGCAGTCATTGCTCAAAGACCTGCAGCGGGCATTCGACTATGTCGTCGTGGATTCCCCGCCGGTGCTACCGGTCACCGATGCCACCGTGCTTGCTACGCAGTGTGATGGCGCGATACTCGTGACGCGCTACGGGCACACGACCAAGGATGAAGTCTCTCGTGCCGCCGCGACTCTCGAGACCGTCGGCGCAGCGTTGCTTGGGGTCGTGATGACGGTGATACCGACGTCGAGCCGTCCGGGCTCGCGGTACGGATACGACGCGCCGCAACCGGCGCAGCCGCCCAAGCATGCCCCCGTCCCGACCGCCGCCGCCCGCAAGCATCTTCGTTGACCGGCCGCCCCATGGCTCGGCGCTGGAGATCTTTGCCCGTCGAAGGGTCACTGCGGGAGCTGTTTGCGTTCGTTGCGATCGCATTCGTGGTCACCTACGCGACTCTGGCCGAGACGTTTCTGGTCACTGTCGTCGCGTCCATCATCGTGGTGGGCGTAGCCGTCGCGGTGTCGCTGTCCGATATCCGATGGGCATGGGCCCTGTACTTCTTGGCGATCTGCTCCAGCGGCCTTCAAACCACGGTTTCGGGCCTGACAGTGCGGCCGGAGTACTTCGCAGCACCGATTTTCGTTCTCGCTCTGTACGCCCATTCGCGACGCGACGGCACCTCGGCGGCTCGCCGTCCGGTGCCCGGGGGCGTGTACATAGGCGCGGCGGGCCTGGTGGCAACAGGTCTCTTGTCGAGTCTGCTGGTTGCCCCCGAGGCCGGCGCGAGCTTGCGGATGGGCGTGCAGTTGATCGTTGCGCTACTGGCCATGATTCCACTGGCATCGGTGAACATCGATATCAGGACGACGATCTTGCGGGGCTCCGTCATTCTCAGCACGATCTCCGTCGCCAGCATCCTGTACTTCCTCGTCGATCCCTCACGCCGGGTCAGCGGACTGGCTTTCGAATACAACATCATGGGCAGTCTGTGTGTCGGCTGGATCGGAGTGCTGTACTACTTTGCAGACGACGCCAAGGTGGTCACACGGCAAGTCTTTGCGATGTCGGTCCCGATCGTGATCGCGCTGATCCTCACCTCGACCCGTGCTGCCTGGGTTGCCCTGGGATTCATCCTGCTTTTCTGGGCTGCGCGTAACGTGACGAAACAGCCTGTCACAGTGATCAGTTCATTGCTCGCGGCCGCGCTTGCTGCCTTCTACCTGCAGGAAATCTACTACTCGGTCGGCGACCAGGACACATTCCTGTGGCGAGTGGTCCATGTCGTGGACATTCAGACAGGAACCGGCGCTTACCGGGTGCAGCTGTGGAACGACGCGCTCACTCAGATTGCGACACGAGATTGGGGCGTGCTGTTCGGAACCGGGTTGAACTCGTTCCCCCAGTTCAATCCGGTAGATCCCACCTTCGTCGCTGCGGCGTACCTGAGCTCGATGTGGCTGGCCGTTCTCTACGACGTCGGAATCGTTGGCACCATCTTCTTCCTGGTCCTCGCCACCAGCCTGTTCCTGGCGGTGAAGAACAAGTGGCGGGCAGTTCCTCTCTTCGTCGCACTTGCCGTCTGCACGTCGATCACCAACATCATCTGGTTCGCATTTCCCTGGACTCTCATAGCGCTCGTCGTCAATGCATCTCTCGTGGGGACAACTGTGCCTCTGCGAAAATCGAAGCGATCTGCTCGCGGTGCCCACCGTCGCCGGCACAGGCTGGTCCCGTCGTGAACACGTGCTCCCTTGCAAGGAGGTCTCCACAGTGACCCGGAATGTTCGGTGGGCGGCAGCATGTGTCGCCCTCCTTGCTGCCGCCGCGATGCCGGGATGCAGCACTGCGTCCGACGATTATCAGTCGACGACGGCAGCGACTTCTACCGCTGAACCGACGCAAACCTTCGCCTCTCGTCTCGCCGCAACCGACGCCCCGCTCGATATCTATCTCGTGGGAGACGGTACGGGCGCGTCGCTGGGCGGCTGGGTCTACCTGACGATTCAGTCCCTCGCGCAGACGTCGGGGCGTCCCGCCGATATCCGCGAATGGGACGTACTGGCGGGCGAGGGATACATCGAACCCGCTATTCATGTGGCCGACGGCGCCGGGCAGCCCATCACATTGTGGAACGCCTCGGTCTCCCGCAACATCGACTTCATCAACGACGTGCTGCCCCAGATGCGACCACCTGCCGAGATCGACCTGGTGCTGGTGAACAACGGGCTCGACATCGGACCGGCCATGCTCGCCCAGGAGTCGATACCTCTGATGCGTGTCCTCCGAGACCAGAATCCGGGGGCATCTGTCGTCTCGATCCTGCAGCCCGCACCAAGTCAGCCCGAAGCTCAGAGCGATCAGCAACGCGCCAACACCCGGGACCTGAAGATATCGAGCCGGAAGAACGAGTTTCAGACCATCGACGTGGCGACGGCCCTGAGCGAAGCACTCGACGTGTACGACGGCGTGGACCGCTATGCGAATACGGAAGGCCAGCGCATCTGGGCATCGGTGGTCGCCGACAGCCTGACCTCCGACATCACGGTGCCAAGCCAATAGCGTCGAGCGAACCGGGGGGGACATGAACAGCAGCGAAGATCTTCCGAAGCGCCGGACCAGGCGACGACCGAGCGTCGTCGCATTCGTGTTGGTGTCGTTGCTCGTGTTGATCGTCAGCGGCATCGCCGGCTGGTCGATCGGCTCGATGTCCGAACCTCCGGGTCAGGGCAATGGCCCGTCTGCCGGGACACCGGACGTTCCCACGTCCGTGCCCGTGGTGGCGTTCATCGGGGATTCCTACAGTCAGGGAATCGGCGCGTCCTCAGCCGGCACGCGGTGGACCACGTTGGCATCGGCGGCCCTGGGATGGTCGGAAATGAACCTTGCCGTCGGTGGCACCGGTTACACGACCTCTTATCTGGGACAACCAACCGATTACGCGACCAAGGTCGAGTCGGTCCGCGCGGCACAACCCGACATCATCGTGGTCTCCGGGGGTAGGAACGATTACCTCACCAGCGGCCCGCCCGAGATCGGCATGGCAGCCGCAGCGCTGTACGGGCAATTGCGCTCGGCAGTCCCAGATGCCGAGCTTGTAGTGGTCAGCCCGATCTGGGAGGCGACGGACATTCCAGCAGAGTTCGCCAGAATCATCGGCAGCATCCAACGAGCAGCCGAGGGTGCGTCGGTGAAATACCTGGACATCGGTGAACCGTTGGTCGGTCACCCGGACCTCATGGTGGCGGGCGGCCTGCACCCCAACGACTCGGGCCACCACAACATCGCAGAGCAGGTAGTCGCCGCCCTCGGCTGAGCTCATTGGGTGATTCGGATCTCGATCGGACCCAGAAAGCGACCACGAGCTTGATTTATCCGATTTTCCAGACCATTCTGTTGGTCATGTGGTTGTTCAAGCAACTTGCGAGACTGGGATTGGTATCAAAACCACAGCCAGCTGAGCAGCTGGAGTGCAACTGCTCAGGGTGTTGCTATAGCCGATAGTCAGACAGTTTGACGGGTTCGCGCAAACAGTTACCGACAAGGTCGACCACCCTGCGATGCATACTCACAACGCTACTTCTTTAGCCGAAACAGCTCTCACCATGTCGCGGACAACAGTGAGTTGGAAACGCCACGTCCCAGACCCAAGACACCATCTCTGCACTGGCAGCACTCCGCCATACTCGATGACTCAACTCCGTGACCGGCGTCGTGTGCCTTCAAGCCCACGATGGGATGCGTCGCCAGCAGTAGACCACACTGTCCTGAGGCTGATCAGACCCACGATCCGCATTGACACAACCCAATCGAGACAGTCAGGACACAACTTGACCTTGGTGTCATCGTGGCATGTACACGCTGCACTCAGACAAACGCCGGGCGCGGTTTAGACGCATCGCGCCGATAGCCGTTCAAGGACAACGTTTCACACTTTGTGTAGGTTAGTAAACGCTTCCGAAATCTCAATAGCGCCAGTCCTACATTTCGGTGTATCCAGATCGGCGGACCCGACGGTACGTGCCGGCTACCGTGCGAACGCTTTCTTTAAAGTTCATGACAAATTTCCAGCCCAATCCATACCCGACGTACTTGGGGACAGACCGACCGCCCAACCGTGCGCCGAAAACTCGTGCAGCTACGGTCCTGCGCCGATTTACCTGATAGCGCTGCACCAGCGGGAATCGCTTTAAATCCACCGATTCAATATTCAGAAAACCCGCCTCTTGGGCTGCTGCAACTACCTTCGCACCCCGCGCGGTCTTTGCAATCAACAAGGTCTGACCCGGTCGCTCTTCCAGGATGGGCCAACCTTGTTCATCTGAATCCCAATAATCAGCACCGGCAATATCCGCACTATCACCGACTCCGTCCGGACATATTTTGCAGCGCCATTGCAAAGTCTGGTTCAAGTACTTGCCCCAAGAATCGGAATAAGCCATATAGCCTTCTTCGCCAATATCAGATTTGACATAAAAACCGCCAGGCCAACCAAATCCTCGGTAACGCAAGTTCGTCACGCGCGCCGAGTTACCGATTAGCGCGCTCTTCAAAAGACTAGTCGACTTTTGAGAGGGTACGCCTGCGCAGAAGAACGAAAGTCTTATTGGCGACGTTTCGCCTGAGCCCCCAGCCTGACGCACTGCACTAATCTCGCAGGGTTTTGCGGTCACAACAGACGCAGAATCCAGCAGATTCATCCCAATCAGACTCGAAGACGGCGCATACCTGGAGCCCGCCGACGTAGTAACATCGGACGGCCGTGTAGCGAGATGCGTTACGGTTAACTCAGGTGACTCGCTACCCCCGCTGACCCCATGAGCCGAACCTACAGTACCGCTCGCAAGCAGATACTGCTGAATCGCAGAAAGTGCACCCCCACTGCTACCCCTAAACCGAAGTGCAGGATCGACCGCACTAGCTGTCCACACGGCTACCGCATCGCCGAGACCGCCGGGTAGCGACCAAGACCCCGCCGGCGGCTCCGGGCGAGCGACCACCAAGCCAGGACAAGAACGCATGAACGTCTGAGCACTTTGGATTGAGGGTTCTGGGAGGCCGGGATCACCAGACACTACAGGCCTAAGGTACTGATCATTGTCCAGCGCCATCGAAATCGACGGGTCTAGTGTCGCGCAGAAGCCACACCCAGAACAATTTCCTGCGAGGACAACGGACCGAATCGACGCGTGCAGTTTATTCATGGTTTACCTTCAATACCGTCTCAGACAGTTTTTCCAAACTGCTATCTAGGCGCGACCGAGCATAAACCGCCACGCGCGCTGCCTCCTCCCTTGCATCGACTAATTGCATCGTGTGTTCGAGCAGCTGCGATGCGGATGGACCAGACTTCAGATCCCGCACGTGACTCCACCCGATGTCCTGCATAAGCGGAGCAAACTTACGAGAATAGGCGAGGGCCAGGCTGGGGACCCCCAGGGAGAGCGCGTTCAAGCAAGCATGCATTCGCGCGCCGACAACCACCTCATACGCACCAATCAACTCCCGAGCAGACGTCAAATTCGACGGGAAATGCGATTCGACGTCAAACCCGCGGCTTAATAACGAACTTACCGCGTGCGAATCATCGTCTAATTGATTTTGACTACCGTGAACATGAGCAAGAAGCGCATGACTAACACCGCGATCCGACAACATCCCCAAATAGTCCATCATTGTTCGTTGATAAACCCGATAATCGACATGCTTGTTTGGATTCCATAACAATCCGGACACGTTAACAAGTACACCAGACCGCACTGCATCGTTCACAGGAGGAAGAGCAAAAACTAGATCGGTCGACGACAACCTAGTCGTTGAAGGTGCGAGATGCTTCACCGCCTGATCACTTCGCGCGTCACGCGTCATTACGGCGGAAACACCCATAAGGCTCCATCGAGCAACACTACGCCCTAGCATCGAATCAAATGGACCTACAGTCTGCGGTCCCAACACAGTCGTCACATTTGCCTTAATAGCTAATTTTCTGAACATACACAGATGTTGAAGGCGCTGTTGCCCGTATATGTCAGCAAAACTATCACCGGAACCGGTATCGAACACGATATCGAACCCGCTCAGCCAATGCGTGATCGGACCAGGCTTCACTAGTTCTTTTAACAGATTCCGTCTACCAATTTCAAACCCTGGACCTATATCCCCAAAGTTGTACTGGACGACATCGGTGAAACCGGCCCGATCCAGTACAGCCTGAGCCCCCTCGCCGAGAACTCGAACTCCTAAATTAGCCGACGTTGGACTTCCCCAAAGCACTAGGGCACGCATAGCAACCTCTCCAAGACAAAGATGAACCGTAGACCACTATTTCCTAAAAATCATCCCAATTCCCGCCCACAGCATTGCCCGGTCAAAAGCAAATGTGCGAACCCCAAGGCGCAGACATCGCATTAAAAGAAAAAGTGTAACGACGAAACCGAATGAAGAGGCAATAGCCGCGCCAATGGCACCAAAATCAGAGGCTAGAAGAAAAAGCAGAAGGACACTTGTTGCTAGGCCCAAAAGCTGACATAGCGTCATTGCAATACCCCGATTCTCGGCAGCCAAGGCCAAAGAGCAAACGTATCCGCCTACGACCGCTACTGATCCAACAAGCGCAATTAGAGCGACCGGTATCGACGCACGAAAAGCAGGACCAAAGATAATCGGTATTAAAAACGGAGATGCGATGCCCAGTGCTATTGACAGCGTCAGCCCGACCATGATGCTCGACCCAACGGTCTCCTCCAACATTGACTTAGACCGACCGGCAGCTTTCGCCATCTCGGAAAACCTAGAAGCTCCAAGTGCGTGGGCTACAGGAATTGGTAAACCTGCTATTGTAACCGCAATTGCATACTGTCCGGCCGAAGCTGCGCCAATGAGTGGCAGCACCAACACCTGATCCAGGCGGTGTGTAGCGACTTCAGCAGCCTGGCTGCCCACCAAGCGACAACCCTCGCCAAGTAGAGATGCCAACTCGGTCGGAGACGAAGTCCATCCCATCGGATTTAGAGCTATAGCCACCACGCAGGTGAGTACCACCGAGACAGTGTTGAGAACAACAACTGACAACATACTCACGCACGAAAAAACCGATAGAGCAACAACGCCAACAAAAAATACAACCGCCTGGACCGACTGAACGACCGCTACCCTAAGATACTTCTTTCGAGCGACTAGAACGTTAACATCGATCATCCACGAGATTGCTAACGGAAGAATGCCCATCCCGCAGAGAAACGCGACTTTCACACCAAATGGGAGATCACGAAGAAGCGTCTCCACAAGAGCAAAGGCCACACCAATACCAGGTAACGACGCAATAGCACTGATCACGCGTGCCGAACTCACAACACCCGCGGGGGAGGCGGTGACAGATACTCGCCTGCGAATTGCTAAAGGAACTCCGAGTGCAAGAATAATCGGCGAAATGGCCAGAACAGCCAGCAGCGCTGCGACGTATCCGCGGTCTGCCGGCCCCAGCGCACGAGCAACTATTGGCGCCGTTGCTAGACCGAACAACGCAGACAAAATCCGACTGTAGGTCAATGCAACTGGCGCGTCCAAAAGACGCACTATTCTTCTCAGACCTGTCGCCGACCTTAGATGCAGCCCCTTATTCATCTACTACCGACCGCCCTGCACACTTCGATTACACGATCGCCAGGCAAAACGACGGCCAATGGAGAAAGTGCTGCGAGCAGCAATCTACGGAATTTGAATCGCTTTAGCGGCCGCACAAGGAAGTCAATTACCCAATGCAAACCGAAAACCAAAATCGACGGACTGCGCAAAGTCGGATATAGCTTGATGCGGTTACGGGCGCTGAAAAAGAATTCGAGATCAGACGACACCGCATTCGTGGACGACCCCGCGTGATGCACAACCAGGTTGTCGGAAATTAGGCCGACCGTATATCCGGATTCCATCTGCCACTGCAGCTCTTCGAGGTATAAGAAGAAGTCATTTCGCCAATCCACTGCTCTGACGAGTGTCCTTTTGGGTACGACGATGTTTGCACCCGACGCCCAGGATGTTTCCTCGACAGTACCAGCGCGATGAGACTCGATATCTTGACCGTATAGAAGATGAGATGTTCTGCCACTGCGCCGGTCTACCCATCCACCGCCGTACCAGATGGTTCGGTGATCCCCGAATGTAGAGAAAGATGTGTAGAGGTCGTAATTCTCTCGTTTATCGGCCTTTTCATATTGCTCGATCGCGTCACCGCTAACCTCGCAATCGTTATTCAGAATCCACAGATAATCGACGTCTAACACTCTTGCAGCATGCATCAACAAGTTAACAGCACCAGCATAGCCCAAGTTTGAGCCAGGATGGACAATTTTAACCATCTTGTTGCTGGATATGTAGGTTTGCGAATTGTCAACAACAAGTATGTGCAAAAAATCGCCACTATGTTTTGACTTGAGGACCGTCTCTATACACCTATTAGTCGAGTCCGATGAGTTATAGTCCACAAGCCCAACAGCCCAAGTCGTCATGCGCTCTCAACCACCGAGGAGTAAACAGTCGCATATGATGCAGCGGTGTTCCGAATGTTGAAGCTACTTTCCGCTTTCAATCGGGCCTTGATGGATAACGCATCATATTCGGTGTCAGTGAGTGCCAACGCCTTTCTAATCAAATCTGCCAGACCATCACTGTCCCTAGGCGCGCACACCATCCACGACTCCGCCGCCAACAACGAACATGATCCGACGTTCGTAGTTAAAACAGGAACGCCATACGACAAGGCCTCAATTCCAACCATAGGGAGCGCCTCGCCGTAAGCGCTAGATATAATCAGAAATTTAGACGTTCGTATCACGGGAATAGGATCCGACAAAGCACCCAGTGCTGTGATGGGTAGTTGGTCGATATCGACCCCCCCTCTGTTTAGTACGTCGAGTTCTGACTTATCCACGCCGATGAAAGTCAGACCACAGCTTGGCCAACTCTTTGCTATCCGGCTGAACGCCAAAAGAAGCGTCGAATGGTCTTTCATCAGATGCGGACGACCAACATGAACGAGGTCGCCGGTCTCACCCTTGCGAAGTTGCGCCGTCGGCATCACGACACCATTGGGTATCTCGACAATTTTTTGTTTAGATATACCTGTCTCTATGGAGAACTTACTAGCCGCTGCCGTGCAGGAAATGACCCTGTCGACGCGAAATGAAGCAAAGCGAATGACTCGTGCGAGGACCCTGGTTCTAAAGCGGTCACCGTCCCCATAACCTGATGAATGGATTGTCCAAAGAAGTGGCTTCTTCCTAAAAATCAAAAGTGCGAGTGAGCTGATCAAATCTGACTGCAGCAAATGAGACTGCACTACGTCGGGATTCACGAACCGAATCTCTTTGACCAATTTTTTCAATGCCGTGTCGATGCGCCACGATGACCGCTGAATGCTCAGGTGCTTTACTGAAGAACAAGCTCTTTCCAGTCGCGGCGCCAACTTTCCCGGTGTTGAAAGCACTACACAGTGAACCTCGACACCACTGTTTCGACCTTCGATGGCCAAGTTCTCAATTAGCGTCTGCGCGCCGCCCAATCCTGAGTCATTAATAATGTGGAGAACTTTCATACCCACACCTCCTTCGGTTGATCGCGACCTGACCAATATTTCGCTTCTATCGTCGAAGAATTTATGAACGGCACACCTACAAATACGCCTATCGTGATCCAGACCAAGCTCGCGGTGTCGTACGAAATAGCCAGAGTCGGTACTACTAGCGCTGTGATAGTCGCACATAATGCCTGAATGACGGATAAATGTTGGCGCAGGGATCGGTAGGCCAACAGAGTAAGCAGGAGCAGTGGAACAAGACCGAATACGATTCCGCCCTCGGCAATGTACCTCACCGTAATGCTGTAGACGCCTCTTGGTAAGTAGGTGGGGTCTAGATCCAGAACAGGTATCTTGTTCTGAGAAAACAGATATGCCGATGAGTCACGTCCGAGCCCAACAAGTGCGGTCCTGGCATCCAGGAATGCATACCTCAACGCCCCATAGGTGGAAGCCCACCGGTCACCCCATGACCATTGAGCTTCTGATACCCGGCTTTGGTAGACCTGCAGCGCGGTATATGCACCAACCGCTGGAATCAACGTCAATACAAGGGCTCGTCTTCCCATTTGTTTGGAGCTTAGAGCAAACACGGTGAGAGGGCATATGCAAGCGATAAACACGCCGGACCTAGTTTGGACCCCCACAACTACGCATACGAGTAGGATTATCCACGTAGCCTTGCTCAGTTTATCCTTCGTCGCTTTTTCGCAACTAAGAAGAGCAGCAACACCCAGGCATAGACTGCCTGCAAGGAATGATGGTTCAGGAAACCAACCATAGGGTCTTTGCGTCGAGTAGACTCCGCCGCTACCTGTACCCTGCGCTTGTGGGTATCCAGCAAGATCGTACATTTCAGCAAATGGTATTACACCTTGTCCAATCTTGAATGATTGCCACACCGCAAACAACGCAGACACAGCTAGGCCGAACTTGAGCGCCCTCACGACCACTTCGAAATAGCTGGTCCGCATCATGTCGTAAACAGCAAATATTGGTATTGCCCATAAGGTGAACAACAAGGATCCAAGTATCGCCGAGGGTGCCTGAGGGACAAACATTAGCACCCCAGCAAATACCGATATCATCGGAGCTAGAAGGAAGTACGAAACTCGCAAACTCGGCGCTGTGAGTCTTGATGTAGCAAGCCATATCGCCGCTGCAATTACGCAAATCGGTACGTGACTGTTTGAACCAACTGGAATCGCTAAATACGGCATAAATGCCGCTAAGATGACCACAGAAGCAAGTAAGCTACGCATCCTAGAATGCTTCCGAGAAGGTTTCGCCGAGGACTGCATCCGCGACCGCCTCCCAACTTGAGTCGGTCTTCAAGTCTCGAATGTCGATCTCCTTGCTCATTGCTCTGAGCAATGCGCTCTCAAGGTCGCTACTGTCCCCATTCTTGAACCATACCGGCCAGTCCGACCCGCATTGCTCCAACAAAGAAGGGAGGTCGCTACACACCACAGGCTTTTGATGACGCCTTGCATGCTCAATTATACCGCTTTGCGCCTGAAACTCCCGGTATGGCAATACGATTACGGACGCATTCCTCACGAGACTTTCAAACAAATTTTGGTCCAGAAATCCCGGAGTATAATGCACAAGATCTGGAGATGACTCCTGCAAAGATTTAAGCGCTTCGTCTTGGTCGGCGTCAATCACTTTACCCGCGACCTTGATTGCCAGCCCAAGTTTCACCGCTGCCCGTGCTGCCAAATCGAAGCCCTTGTTCCACCGAATCTCTCCAATGGCCAGCAGGTAATTTTCGTTATCGTTGGTCGACTTATCGACTAGCTGGCGAGTCTGTTCTACCCATCCTATAGTCGGCAGTGGAACTGTGGCCACAGTGCTCTTTGGGACCAGGCTAGATAACAGCTTCGCCTGTTGGTTGCCGTGCGTGATAACCGCGTGGCAGCTGTTAATTAGCCTTATCTGTAGCCACTCTTTGAGCCTGGTTCTAATAGACAGCGCGCCCGATGCGTGCATCTTTGCATTGTGGGCGAAGAGCACTTTTCGATTAGCGCGTACGAGAGACAGAACCGGGAATCTTGGCTCCTCAAATAGAACCACATTTATGACGCCAGCCGTGCGTGACCAGCACAGCAAACGGTAATTTTCCTTCATGAAAGTCCGGACACGCTTACTCAGTCCATCAGCATACGAGAGGTCGGCGGCCGCAAAGATCTCGATTAGACGTACACGCTCAGGAAGTTTGCCGTGCATGTAGTCGCCCGCTCCAGACCGGGTAAGTACAACAACGTCCATCTTGCTACGCGTAACCATCGCGGCCGCCAGGTTCAACGCATGCTCGATATGCCCGCCCTGTGGAGTCGAGCACACAATTAAGTTCATCATTGTCGGGGGCCATTCTTCAGAACGCGAGGCAAACTTTCATGCACAGTGCATCCCCTGCGTAACCGCGCAGTTGCGCGTGAGTTTTCGGCGGCCAGATCGATCGCTTTTGAATAGGCGAGCCGCAGTGCAATTGACATTTGGTCAAAGCTATTATGACGTGCGACTTCTCCCGTTTGGAACAAGACCTGGTTCTTGTAGTTCTCGTCTTGAAAAAATAGCTTCATTGCAGTAGCCAATTCTGCATCGGACTCTCCGAATGTTGCGTAGCCGAGGCTGACCATGCTTGGTATTGCTCGCGCCAACACCGGTAGACCGAGACTTGCGGCCTCTATCGAAGAGATCGGTGCGCCTTCCCATTTAGCTGTATGCACATACAAAGAACATTCAGCCAATATTTTCAGCGCCTCGCTGGGCTGAATCCACCCGGTTACATGTACTCCGGACTCCCTGAGTCTAGTAGTTGAGTCTGGGTCCCCGCTGCCTATCCACACAAACTTTAGGTTTAGTTTCCTATTTGCGCGCGCTGCCTGCGCAAAAAGGTCGGGATCCTTTTGAGCACATATTCGTCCTACCGCTACGACGGTGTCAGACCGCTCGACGACACCAACACTGGCAAATATCTTTGGTGCCGGATTCGGGACAATGGTAATAGATGCTCTTGGCGCTAACTCTGCCGCAAGGCGCGCCTCATAGGGACTGACTGCTGCCAACACCTGCTTACGTGCTTTAAGCAAGATAGATTCGACTTTTCGAATTGCCCACCGGTTGATGTAGCTAATATCCCGTCTCTCCATACCAAAGCAGTGCGGTGAATACACGATCGCGACCCGTTGCTTTATAAGACCACGCAACACTCCCGCGTGACTGGAGTGAAGATGCACAATGTCAGGTGAATATTTGGTTAGCTTTCTTAGTGAATATAAAACGAACTTAGGCAAAGAGCCTTCAACTATTATAGAGTCGGTGTTGGGTGGCCAGTCGTAAGTTTCTTGGCCCGGCCGTTCACGTGCGACCACAATATGACGAAAGTCTGGGCAAGCCTCGATATAATTGACTATTGCTGATCGGACTCCGCCTCCGAGTGCCTCCGTGATGTGCAAGACCGTGCGCTGCTTCACTTTTCCCCATCAATCATAATTTTCCAGTGAAGCACGTGGCACGAGCGGTTAATATGCACCGTCACTACCTGCCACGGCCTTGACTGTCTTGGCTATTATCAGCAGATCGCCAACCATTGACCAGTTCTCGACATAGGAGAGATCCAGGCGGACAGTCTCCTCCCAAGACAGATCCGACCGTCCGCTCACCTGCCACAGACCCGTAATACCGGGCTTCACCAGTAGGCGTCGCCGGACTTCACCGTCGTACGTTTCGACTTCTCGACGTAGCGGCGGCCGGGGACCGACAACACTCATCTCTCGTTTCAGCACATTCAGGAACTGTGGCAGTTCGTCGATGCTGAAGCGGCGCATGAACTTGCCAACCTTGGTAACCCTTGGGTCGTCGCGCATCTTGAACAGCACGCCGCCCTCGCTCTCGTTCTGCGCGAGTAGAGCGTCGACCTGTTTGTCGGCGTTCTGGACCATGCTGCGGAACTTGATCATGTCGAACGGCTTGCCATCGATGCCCATGCGCTCCGACTTGTAGAACACCGGACCGCGGCTTGTGAGCTTCACGGCCAACGCTGCAACCAGTAGAACGGGAGTGATCATGAGGAGAACCGCACCGGCGAATGCGAAGTCGAAAGCAGTCTTGCTGAAACGAGTGGCACCGTTGTATTGCGGCTTCTCGACGTGGATGAGCGGGAAGCCTGCAACGGGGCGCATAACCAATCGCGGGCCGGCCACGTCAACCACGCCAGGCGCGACCACGAGGTCCACGTTCTTCTTTTCGAGGTCCCAGACCATCTTGCGGATGCCCTTGGTGCCGAGGTGCTCAGTAGCGGTCACGGCGACGGTGTCGGCGCCGGACTTTTCGATCGCGTCGACCACGCTGTACTCGTCACCGAGGATCGGGATCTCGAACCCGTCGACCGTGATGGCATCACGCTCGGGTTCGTAACCGGGCAGGCACATTCCCACCACGCTGTAGCCGGCGGCGGGGTTGCGCTCGAACTGCTTTGCCATCGACACTGCCGCCTTGCGGCTTCCGACGATGAGAACCGCGGTCTGATATTGACCTTTACTTCGCTTCGCGGCGACAGTCTTGCGCCACGCCCATCTGCTGAGCAGGAGACCGAGGAGCCCCACGGGGAGCGCGATCGCCAAGTACAGCCGAGCGATATCGATCTTGAAGAGAAGCGACAGAATGGCGATGACGCCGAACAGTCGGAACGTCGCGGACACGATACGGCGGTATTCTTCCGCGCCGTTGCCGATGACCCTGGGCGAGCGGGTACGGAAGATCGCGAGAAACGAGATCCAGATAGCTGCTAGCACGACGGACACTCCGGTGTAGCTCGCGAAGGCGCGTGCTCCCTCTGACTGCAGCTCGCCGAACCTGATCAACTGAGCTGCGGCGACCGCTGCGACGACAACGACAACGTCCGTGACACGAAGCCTGTCGACGTACTGATGCTCCCAGACACGGCGCGAGGTAAGACGTCTCTCACGCTTCGGTGCCTTCTCTAGCGTGCCCCCGCCCGGAGTCCGCTGCACTGATCCGATAGTTGCCACCGACTCCCCCTCCTCACTCTGCTTCCGCAGCTCGAAGGCCGGCGGAATGTCGTCAATGAACCGTGGCTCGACACATCTGCACTGACGTGAGGGAACCGATCGCTACCTGCCCGCTGCTCGAGCATTCAAATTTTCGCACGCAATCGGAAAAGCGACTCTCCAAGTGGGTCACATCACAGAATGATTACGCCGACCCAACTGGTTTACCACACCCGCAATCCCGCCCGTGGGCAAGTTTGTGAGATTTCCCGACGCGAGGTGCATCGACAAAAATTCAACCTTCGTTACAGGCAAACTCGACCCCGGCCCAAGCTTGGTGAGTTTCACTGCAGCACAACAGATGTCTGCGGAAGTTTCACAAGCGTGACTCGATGAGTCAGCTTGATTTACATCGTCGAAACATGCAAGTACGCCTGATTTTTACACAAGACGTCCAAATGCTTCGACAAACCTTCCATGCGACGTGCGTTTTCGCACAAGCGGCCATTGTGCCGGTTTTGCGGGTCTCGCACAAACGTCGAATGGGAATTGTTAATTCACATGAATGACGCTGGTTTCTGGCAATCTTCAAAACCCGAGTTCAGCGTCTTGAACGGGCTGAAACAAGCATCAGGGACGGTTACGGACGTCCTAGCCCGCGGTAAGTCCATCCCGCGGCTCGCCACTCGTCCGGGTCGAGGCAGTTACGACCGTCGATCAAGGTTTTCGACCGAACCACTCCGTCGAGGTCCGCCGGCTTCAGTGCCTTGAACTCTTTCCACTCGGTAAGAACAAGCACAACGTCAGCACCCTCACACGCCTCGAGCGCCGTCGTGCTGTACGACAAGGTCGGGAACAGTGCACGTGAGTTCTCCATTGCCCGTGGGTCGAAGACGTTCACGGATGCGCCCTGAAGCTGGATCTGACCAGCCACGTTCAGGGCGGGAGAGTCCCTTACGTCGTCGGAGTCGGGCTTGAAGGCTGCTCCCAGGACAGCGACACGAGCACCAAGCAATGACCCGCAGGCCTCCCGAGCAAGCTCCACCATGCGCGTCCGTCGACGCATGTTGATGTTGTCCACCTCGCGTAGGAACGTCAGGGCCTGATCAGCACCGAGCTCGCCAGCGCGAGCCATGAAAGCTCTGATGTCCTTGGGAAGGCAACCACCGCCGAAGCCGATGCCCGCATTCAGAAACTTGCGGCCAATCCGGTCGTCGTGGCCGATCGCGTCCGCCAAAACCTTCACGTCGGCGCCGGAAGCCTCGCACACCTCGGCGATGGCGTTGATGAACGAGATCTTGGTGGCCAGGAAGGCGTTGGCCGACGCTTTGACCAACTCCGCTGTGGCCAGGTCGGTGACCAAGAACGGGATCTGCTCGTCGAGAAGCTGGGCGTAGACCTCACGAGCCAGCCCCTCTGCCCGTCCCGGACGGTCCCGGTCCACACCGAGGACCATCCGATCGGGGTGCAACGTGTCCTGCACGGCAAATCCCTCGCGGAGGAACTCCGGATTCCACGCGACCTCGACATCGTCACCAGCCGGTGCAAGTTCGCGAGCACGGGCGCCGAGCCTGGACGCTGTTCCGACGGGAACCGTCGATTTTCCAAAGATGACTGCCGCTCTGGTAAGCAAAGGCGCAAGAGTCTCGATGACGGAGTCGACGAACTTCATGTCCGCGGCATACTCACCACGCTTCTGCGGAGTCCCAACACCCAGAAAGTGGATGTCAGCGAATTCCGCGGCTTCGCTGTACGACGAGGTGAAGCGCAGTCGACCCGCGGCAATATTGCGCTGAAGGACTGCTTCTAGGCCAGGCTCGTAGAAGGGGACCTGGCCGGCTACGAGCTTGGCGAGCTTCGACTGATCGGTGTCGACACCCAGCACGTCGTGCCCGAGCTCGGCCATGCACGCCGCATGGGTCGCGCCCAGATACCCGATCCCGAAAACTGTCACTTTCGCCATTGCATTCCCCACTTGTCGACGCACTGCACAGGACTGTCTGATATCCGCTACGGCCCCCGTCAACACATCCGGTCTGGAACAAGGCGCGGAGGCGCACGTCGCAATACGACTACAGCGGTCGACACGGCCGGTGAAGGCAACGTGGACGCGCGACCAACTCGGGTGGTCGACTCAACGAATTGGGCGGTTATGAATCATCACGATTGCAACGGTGGCCCTACTGTGCAGGTTGCCGGAGTATGAGCACTCCCCAGCCGAAAGAGGTGACACCATGTCCGATGCCCCGCACACGCACATCGAAGACGACGTCCAGATCCTCGTTCGGCTGTGTGGCTACTCCCCCGAACATGCTCGCGCGGAACTGACTGCCTTCTCCTACCGCGAGCGAGCCGGGTTGATTCCTGTCGGGGATGCGCTCGCGACCCTCGCCCGTACACCGGACGAAGGCAACGCCGTCGGTAATCGTCGGCGTTGGCGGGATGCCCTCCGGGGCTCTGCCGCCGCCAGCGAACTGGCAGCGTGACGAGGCACGGTACCGGCGTCGCCCAGCCGTGATAGTTCCGGCGGTAGACCGTCGCCGGATCGGCTCAGGCCTGAGGGGCGATGGTAAATTTCCTCCGCCAGCAGACTGCCTGGGAACAGGTGGTCAGGGAATCCGGTGGGAATCCGGAACTGACGCGCAGCGGTGAGAAGGACCGGCGGGGCGACACGCCACTGAGCACGAACGCTCGGGAAGGCGCTTCGTTGGGATGAATTCGAGTCCGAAGACCGGCCGGCAACGCTTCGCCGAAGGCGGAGTGTTCACACCGAGACGGACTCCGCGACCCGAGTCCCCGACGAAGCGAGCGTTCCTGCATGCGCATGGCCACACCCAGATTCACCACCACCGTTCTCGCCGTCCTGATCGCGGGTTCGGCAGTTGCCTGTTCCTCTGACAGCGGCGACGCATCCGCGGAGAACGGCGCCGCCGCGTCTGTGACCAACTGCGATCGAACGGTCACTATCGACGAACCCATCGAGCGAGCGGTTGCCGTCAATCAGCCCGCCGCCGAGCTACTGCTCGCGCTCGGCCTCCAGGACCGGATGGTCGGGTACGCAATCAGCGACGACGGTGTGCTTCCCGAGCTCCAAGACGCGCTTTCGCAAGTCGAACCCCTCGATGCCGAGTTCCCGTCGTTCGAAACCGTCCTCGATCGAGACCCGGACTTCGTCTACGCCACCTTCGACTACACCTTCACCTCCGAGGGCATCGCGAGCCGCGACCGGTTCGACGAGATGGGTGTTGCAACCTACCAATCTCCCAGCGAGTGCAGCGGGCAGGAAGCAGAACAGACACGACCGCTGACGCTCGACGACCTCTACGCGGAGATCCGTGAGGTCTCGGCTCTGTTCGGGGTCGAGGAACGCGGCGAAGAACTGGTCACGAGCTTGCGTGATCGGGCTGCCGAGGCGACGACGGATCTCGGTGCCGAGGACGTCAGCCTGGCCTGGTGGTACGCCGCCACCCGCACTCCATACCTCGCGGGCTGCTGCGGTGCGCCCGGGCTCATGACGTCGGCGGTGGGCGCCACCAACGCCTTCGCCGACAGCAACCAGTACTGGCCCGAGATCAACTGGGAGGCCGTCTACGACCGCGATCCCGACGCCCTCGTCCTTGCCGACCTCGACCGCGGTGGCGACGGAGACAGCGCGGCCGCCAAGATCGCTTTCCTCGAATCCGACCCCGTGGCAAGCCAGCTCACCGCCGTGAAGAACAAGCGCTACATCATTCTCGACGGCACCACCATGGATCCGTCCATCCGCAACGTCGGTGGCACCGAGCAACTTGCGGACGGGCTCCGCCGGTTCGGGTTGGCCGGATGAACTCACAGGAGATCCTGGCGAGCTGGGACGCGCAGCAAGCTGGCTGCACTCGTCGAAGCAGGACTGCAGCAGGACCAGAAGATCGGGAGGAAGCGGTTGTTCAGGTCAAGAGGACGTAGCAAGAAACTTGCCACATCTCGGGTACATGTAAAAATTTCGGCCAAATCTTTGCATGTCATAACCCGGCCGGGCTCGACGTGCAGTTGCGTCGCCTCACGCTGACCGGGCCTGGCATTGATTCGCTCTACCACCTGGTGAATGCGCGCGGCCGCCTCACGGAACTTGCGCTCGGCTTCTGCCGGTTACGAGTCCACTACGATGCGAGACATGTCCGATCACAGTGACGCCGCCACCAAAGTCGAGGCCCTGTCCGCTGAGCTACGGCAGTTGGACGAGCGGCGTATCACGATCGGTGCCGAGTTGGTGGACCTGCAGTTCGGGCTCGACGCCGAAGCGAAGATCGCCGCAACCTCAGTGCTGAAGGACGAGTACTTCGGTCGGCTGTTCGCGCTCGCCGACGAGTTGAAGAAGGACCACTAGCACCGACTCACAGACAAGACGAGAGGATCCACCCGTGGCGACGATCAGGCCCGGAACCGCAGCCGACGCAGGCGAAATCGGTGAGATCTTCAGCGAAGCATTCGAGGGCGATCCGGTGTGGGCGGTGCATCTTCCCGATTCATCGTCCCGCCGCCGCGCACTCGCCGAGTTCTACGCAAGCGAGGTCGAGAGCGAACCCGAGCACGTCGATGTCGCAGTCGACGAGGACGGACAGCTGCTCGGCGCACTGATCTGGGAACCTCCCGGCTCCCGCGAAGGATCCGGCAGCTTCAGCCCCACCGAAGCCGGACAGGCACATGATCGAGCGATCGACGATCAGCGGCCTGACGAACCGCACTGGTACATCCACGACATCGCTACCTCAGCACGAGCCCGAGGCACCGGAGTCGGCACCACGTTGATTCAGCACCGATTGGACCACATCGGCTCCGCGGGGGCCTTCCTCGAATCCACGACTCCCGTGAGCCGAAGGCTGTACGAACGCTTCGGGTTCGAAGCCCGCGTCACCGACAACATGATTCCCGGCTCGTCGGCGATGACCCGCCGCCCGTCGAAGTGACGCACACCTGGTTGTACACCGTTCCTCGGCCGAAAGACGTCAGGTGACTGCACCCTTCGGCTATGAGCAGACTGGCGCATGTTTGCTCGCTCGGAGACCGCGCTGGAGCCCGATACGCAGCCGGTAACAATCCGCCGGTTCATGTGCGAAACAAAAGCTTTCAGACTTTTATGCTCGCACCGGTCGCGGGTGCGTGCTGGCTCTGATACCAATGGAGCCGGTACCGGCAGATCACCGATCTCGCTACCTACACCGACCCCAACTCTCGAGGAGCTCAACAGTGTTTTCGTCCAGTGAAATCACCCCTTCCCTTCTGCTTCTGCTCGCTCAGCTGTTCTCGGGAAGCTCCGACACCGCGCCTACCGGCGAAATCTGAGCGACCGAACACCTGGCACCGGCGGTCATCGGCAACGGTGACCGCCGGTGTTCTCGTTTCTCCCGAGCCACCGAACGCCTCGAGACCCGGATCGCCGGTCCGGGGATAAGCAGGGTGTGGTTCGGTAGCCCGAACGGGCGCACAGTCGAAGCATGAACTCAGACGGAAACAACACGATCTTCATCCCCGGCGCTACCTCGGGCATCGGCCTCGGTCTTGCCCTTCGACTCCAGGCCGAGGGCAACACCGTCATCGTCGGTGGACGTCGAACAGCGCTGTTGCGCGAGATCGCAGCCGCCCATCCGGGAATCGACACCGTCGAAATCGACACGTCGAGCACGGAGTCCATCTCCGCCGCTGCAGCCACCCTCACCGAGCGGCACCCGGCACTGAACACCCTGGTCACGATGGCAGGAATCATGGAGCCCGAGAACCTCCTCGACCCTGCATCGATCGACGTCGCCGAACGTACTGTCACCGTCAACCTCCTCGGCACCATCCGTCTCGTCCACGCGTTCCTGCCGCACCTGCAGGCCCAGCCGAGTGCCACGATCATGACGGTCAGTTCCGGGCTCGCGTTCGTTCCCCTCCCCGTGACGCCCACCTACAGCGCGACCAAAGCAGCCGTTCACTCGTTCACCGAATCGCTACGCGTGCAGCTCACCGACACCGCTGTCCGTGTGGTCGAGTTGGCACCTCCGGCCGTCCAGACAACGCTCATGGGCCAAGAAGACAGCCCGTCGGCCATGCCGTTCGACGAGTACCTCGACGAGGTCATGTCCCTGCTCGCCGCGCAGCCCGAGGCCAAGGAGATCTTGGTCGAGCGCGTAAAATGGCTTCGCAACGCCACTGCCGAAGGCCGTTACGACGAGGTCCTCCACGCCCTCAGCGGCCGCAGCCACTGACACAGATTGCCAGGCCATGCCCCAATTTCAGCAGCAGCAACTCGGAGAGTTCCTCCGCAACCGGCGTGACCGCCTGCGGCCCGCCGAAGTCGGCCTGACCGCCGGTCCGCGTCGTCGAACACCGGGATTGCGCCGCGACGAGGTGGCGATGCTGGCGACCATGTCCACCGACTACTACGAACGCATCGAGCAAGGCCGGGGACCGCAACCATCCCCGGCCATGCTCGGCGCCATCGCACGCGCCTTACGCCTGACCCTCGCCGAACGCGACCACCTCTACGTCCTCGCCGGACACTACCCACCCGAACCCGCCGTCGCCCTGGGGTTCGCCGACCCGGGGCTGATGACCGTCCTCGACGCCCTCGCTCCTCGCGTGCCGGCATTGATCACCGACGACATGCACAACATCGTCGGACAGAACCCACTCAACATCGCACTGCTCGGCAAACTCGTCGGCGAAAGCGGTTTTCACGCCAACTTCATCTGGCACTGGTTTCTGGACCCGGACTACCGCGCGCTGTACGCGCCCAACGACCGAGACCACCTGAGCCGCAACTACGTCGCCGACCTCCGCGTCGCAGTGACACGGCGGCCCGACGACACCCGTGCAACCAGCCTGATCGACGAGTTACACCGCGAGAGCGACGAATTCACGCGGATCTGGGAACTCGGCGACGTCGACACAGTAGCGAAAACCCGAAAGCGGTTGCAGCACCCACGCGTCGGACTGCTCGACTGCGAATGCGACGTCGTCATCAGCCCGCCCTCCGGGCAACGGCTCGTCCTCTTCCGCGGAGCGCCCGGCACCGATACCCACGAAAAGCTCGAACTGCTCGGAGCAATCGGTATGCAGGAGATCGGCTCCGAACACTAGAGCCGATACGCTGACTCGATGGCGCGAAGGACATCGCTCGACAGTTGGGTCTATCGGCGGCTGACGGCCGAGCCGACCCTGGCCAAGCCGCCTGGTCCGATACTGCTGACCTTCGTCACGGTTGCCGCCGCGGTGTGGGTCTGCGTCAAGCGAAACTTCTGGCCGTCGCCGTTCGGCGCGCACACCTGGCTCGACCCGCTACTCGCCCACCTGGTCGTCCTCGCAGTCCTGGCCGTCACCGGGCTGATCTGGGCCATCCGAACCCTCTATGTGCTGGGTCGCGACCGACGGTGGTCCTGGTGGGTAGTGCCTGCGCCCATCGTCGTCCTCGGCGCTTTCGCGTTCGTGGTGTGGGGACCTTCCACCACGTTCCTCGACAAGCGCGTCGAGTTCGAAGCCATCGCCATCGACCTTCGGGAGAACCCCGGCACGTACCGCGACGAGTTCGAGATCGGGCCCTTCGACATCGATCGTGCGAACAGCTACACGCCAGGCGAGGTCTACTTCGTCGACAACTCGACCATCTTCTTCAGCTTCACGAGCGGCTGGGTGTACTCACCGGACCATCCACCGACCGGATCCGCCAGCGAGGACAGCTCCTTCACTCACCTCGACGGCCCATGGTACGAATACGAATCGGTGTACCGATTCTGAAACGCACACGGTCATTCTGCAGCAGCAGGCCCAGCCGCACGGCCCGGGGGCGAACTCCTCACAGCCCACACCCTCGCTGCCGCGAATGTGCCCGAAAGAACAAGCATCACAACAAGAGTTGACGCCACGATGGTGTACGGCCGGGTACTGAAATCGAACAACGCTGCTGTTCCCACTCCGCAGGCCGTTGCAATGATTCCACCAGCCGGCAGCCCGAACGCGACGTACATCGTCGTGCGTCGCCTCAACCCGTCACCCGCGGCGCGCAACGCCAACCAGATCAGAAGCAGCGCTGCACCATAGGCCAGGACAGCGCTGATCCCGTACAGCGTCAACAGGGAAACCGTCTCGACTGCCACGCTGTACCCGACCTGCATCTCACTCAACGCGTCGGCGAGCAACACCCACACAGGAACGAGGCCGAGGGCGACGCCCACCAGACCCGCTCCGACAACGCGTCCGACGCGGTGTCCGGCCGTCGTGGTCATTCGCACCCCCGCGAGGTGCGCGACACCGCCGATCAGAGCACCCAGAACCGCTCCGACGACGGCGATTCTCCACAGCTGCCCCCAACCCGGACCGTAGTACCGGACTGCGAAGCTGGTCCCGCCGTCGAAAATGTCGGGAGGATTGGGCCCGAACGCGATATCCCCTGCACCACTGCCGAGGACAGCGATCAGACATCCGAGCACAGCAAACCAGAGGGGCAGCTTCCACATTCGGACATCATCTCGCACCGGCAAGCGTTCCGGTGTCGACGCTCCGGGCGGGCGCGAGTCCACCGACGAAGACATCCGCAATGACCTGTGTAACACGCACCGGACTCCAACCGACCAAGTGGAATGAAAATGATCCGGCTTGCCCGCTATGCCTCCGTCCTCGCTGCCTGCGCAGGCGCGGCGGTGTTCGCTGCCCCGAACGCGTCCGCAGAGGTCGTCTCACTCGACATCCTCCCCGGGCTGAGCTTCGGACCGACAACCCAGTACGGCGTCGGATGCACCTATGTCGCGGTCGCTCGAACCGAGAGCTTCTCGGAGCCTCGAACGGACATCGGGCCGATGGATTACAGCATGGTGATGCCCATCGAGGAATTGATGTGGCAGTTCGACGGATACTGGTACTCACCAACGATTCTCGGGCACAAGTTCACTCTGGTGACACCCACTGCACCGGGCGAACACTCACTGATGGCCTACCAGACCTCGGCGGGCGGACCGATCGCGACCATCGACGTCAACCCTGCAGTTCCCTTGGGTCCCATATGCCTGGTCGCGCCCTGAGATGGGCAGATGCTGCACAACGATCCCGTCACAATGAACCACCAGGCCGAGCCGACACGTCACACTGAGGAGTGCTCACCCCGGTTCGGGTGCGAGTGCGGCGAGGATCGGAGACTGATGATTCGACTCGGCAAGGTCGCGGCGGTGGTCGCGGCCGCAGTCATGGCCATCTTCGTCGGTTTCGGCGCCGGCGCCGTTGCGCACGCCAATCCGGCCGTCGATCCGGTATCCGCCCTGCGCTCCGCTGGCGTACCAGCCGAGATCGCTGCGCTGGCCACCGCGCCCACCCCTGTCGCAAGCACCGTCGATACCGTCAATCTCGCCCACCCGACGGGCGGATTTCCCGGATCGCGGGTCGACGCCGTCATCGATCACTCGGCCCGCTCCATCACCGTCGTGCAGCGCTGGCTGGAGTACGAGCCGTCGGAACTCCACGCAGGATGGGTCAACCTGAGGACCGGGCAGTCGGGAATCACCGAATTCCTCGGCACCGCACCAGGAACTATCGACGGCCTCTACCCGACCATCGACAGGACCGCCGTATTGCCCACCGGCAGCGGCCCGGTCGTCGTCATGGTCTACGGCCGCATACCAGGATGGTCCGGATTGATCCCCCTGGCGCCCGAATACTTCGGCATCCTCACCCCAGCGGTCGCCCTCATCCAGGTCTAGACGAGCAACCGAAACCGTCGTCACCCCCCGAAGTCCCCTCCTCCGCCGAAATCCGCAACACCGAGCGTGGCTCCTTCGTATCCGAAATCGTCGTCGGGCCCGGTTGTGACCACCGTGCATGCCGCTGCCGAGAACGTCACCACGGCAACGACCGTCGCGAGAATGGCTGCGCGTGTACTCATGCGAACACCGACCCCGCTGTCTGCACGATGGACCCGCATCAGTCCACACACGCTGCTTCCCCACCCGAACTCCGTCGGTAATCGAGTCGACCCGCGGTCAGCCGCCTGGAACACGGCCATGAGACATCGCAGCGACGAGCTGGTCGATCACAGCCCGCGTCGCGGCGGGCGACGGCGCGTGTGTCAGAAGACCTTCGACGACGAACGTCCCGATGCGGATCATTGCATCTGCCTCCGAACCGGAGAAGCCCGAGGTGGCCACGTCGACAGCGAAGATCGATTCGGCGTACGCGTGAAAGCCGTTGTGCCAGATGTTGATGACGTCGGACTTGGTCGCACGTTCATGCACGGTGGACACCAACGGCCCCACTCGCTGTAACCGCTCGACAAGCCATTCGAGACGTTCGGCGAGGGGACGATCGGCGATGTCGGCGTAGTCCGCTGCGTCCTCGGCCACGATCGCCGTCAGAACGGCGACCAGGATGTCGTCCTTGTCCTCGAAATACCAGTAAAGAGTGTTCGCCGTGATGCCGACAGCTTTGGCCAACCGACTGACGGATGTGCGCTCGAAACCGTCGGACACGAACAGCTCGCGAGCGACGCCGATGATCTCGGCCCGCTTCGCCTCCCTGTCATGTAGTCCGCGGTTTTTCGGCATGCCGGACATCCTATCTTGAATGCCCATCAAGACACTGCTACCGTTCTTGATGACCATTCAAGAGACGGGGGCCTGCAATGACCACGACCGGACGAACAGCGCTGATCACAGGAGCATCGGCTGGTATCGGCGCGCAATTCGCGCGCCACTTGGCCGCGGAAGGACACAACCTCGTTCTCGTTGCACGTCGCGAGGAACGGCTCGTCGCACTTGCGGAGGAACTGACGAAGCGGCACAACGTGCGCTGCGACGTCGTCGTCGCCGACCTGACCGACAGCAGCGCCCCGCGCACGATCGTCGAACGCACGAACTCCCTCGGCATCGACGTCGACATCTTGATCAACAACGCAGGCATGTCGGGCAACTCGTCGTTCGCGGACGCGCCGTTCGACGCGCTCGCCGCCGAGATCCAGGTGATGATCACCGCCGTCACCGAACTCGCACACCTGACCGTCCCCGGCATGAAGGAACGCGGATACGGACGGATCGTGAATCTGTCGTCGTTGGCTGCCTTCATGCCGCCGGCAGCAAGCTTGCTCTACACGGGCATCAAGTCCTACGTCCTCGATGTCTCGCAAGCTCTCGACATGGAGCTTCGTCCGTACGGCGTCCACGTCACTGCTCTCTGCCCGGGCTTCACCCACAGCGAGTTCCACGACGTCATGGGGACCCGCGATGCAGCCACCTCGAAACTACCGTCGATTCTGTGGCAAGACCCCGAAGCCGTTGTGCAGGAGGGCTGGCGGGCAGTCGAGGCGGGCAAACCGGTGTGCATACCGGGCGTCGTGAACAAGGTGACCGCAGCCGCAGCTAAGCCGATTCCCACCCGGCTCGGGTACTTCCTGGGCAAGACCTTGAACCCGTTCAAACACTGAATCACTCATCGCGAATCGCAAGGAGATACTCGATGACCACCAACGAACGTTCCAAATTCACCCGCACCGAAGGATCGTTCACCTCCGACGGTATCCGCTGCGCAGCAACCATATTTCGACCCCAGGAAGCAAGCGCAACAACGCTTCCGGCGATCGTCATGGCACACGGCTTCGGTACGCCCCGGGCAATGCGGTTGTACGCGTTCGCGGAACGTTTCGCCGCGGCGGGCTACATCGTGTGTGTATTCGACTACCGACACTTCGGTGACAGCGACGGCGAACCACGACAACTGCTCGATATACCGAGACAACTCGCCGACTGGCGTGCTGCTGTCGACTACGCGCGGACGCTCGACGGAGTCGATCCGAGCAGGATCGTCGGATGGGGTACATCCTTCGCCGGAGGCCACGTACTCACCCTCGCGGGCACCGGCGTCGAATTTGCCGCCGTCATCGCGCAGGTACCCCACATCGACGGGATCGCCGCCGTCCGCGCAGTCGGATTCCGGCACACACTGCGTGTCCTGCCCTCGGCCGTCAAAGACGTCGTGCGCGCACTTCGCAAGAAGCCACCGCACTACATCGACAGCGTCGGCCTGCCTGGAACGCGCGCTGTGATGGTCTCGCCGGATGCGTACTCCGGTCGCGATCGCATGATGCAGGAATCCGGCCTCACCCACGGTGACTACCCCGAGACCGTCGCAGCTCGGATTCTGCTGAAGATCGGGCTGTACTCGCCCGGCCGAACGGCGTCGGCGATCGCGTGCCCCACGTTGGTGCAGATCATGTCCGAGGACACGGTGACTCCCGCCTCGGTCGCCCTCCGTGCTGCGCAGAAGATCCGCACAGCCACGGTCCGCACCTATACCGGCGGTCACTTCGATCCCTATGTCGATTTACTCTTTTCGGCAGTGATTCGCGACCAGCTCGCCTTCCTCGCCGAGAACGTGCCGCTCACTGGGCGCTCAGCCCCCACCGCATAGCTGACCGGTTCACCGCTCTCCTTCGTTTCCAGCCGATAACGTGTTGGACATGTCCATCGATCGGGTACCTGTATGGGGCGGAAGCATCGCCGTCGAGACTCTCTCCGGCACCACCGAACCCATTCTCGTGGTGCACGGGGTCTCCAGCCAGCGCACACTGTGGGGTTGGCTGCACGCGGAGGCTCCGCACCTGACGCTCGTCGCACCGGATCTGCGCGGGAGGGGTGACAGTGTGGACGTCACCGGCCCGTCGTCACTGGCTCAGCACGCCGAGGACCTGGACGCGGTTGTCGATGCACTGGGCCAGGAGGCGGTGCACGTGTGCGGAATGTCGATGGGTGCATTCGTGGCGGTCGAGTTCGCGGCCCGCTATCCGAACCGGGTGAAGAGCCTCGTCCTCGTCGACGGCGGCGTGCCGGTAGGACCGCCCGAGGGGTTGACGCAAGAAAACGTTGCAGCAGTGTTCGGGGACAGGATCGCCCGAACGCAGCAGCACTGGAACAGCGTCGACGACTACATCCAATTCTTGGTCTCGACGTCGTTGCCCCTACTCGACCCAGCCGACCCGCTGCTCCGGCAATACGCCGAACACGACCTGGTCGACGGCGCCGTCCGGCTGTCGGCGGATGCAGTCGTCGCCGACGCCACCGACGTGTTCTTCGGCCGCTCGAGATTCGAGGAACTGACGGTGCCCATTCGATTCCTGCACGCGCAGTGGAGCGTCGGAGCCGATTCTCCGCCGATGTACTCACCGCAGGACATCGAGGCCGTCGACATGACCTCCGTCCGCCCGTTGGCCGGACTCGATCACGCCGGAACGATCATGACCTCGGTCGGTGCCGCCGCTGTAGGCGCGATGATCGACGAGGCAGTGCTTGCAGGGTGATCGCCGGCGATCAGTGAGTTGTTCGCGATGACCCGCCGGCACGTTCACGTCTTCGGGTTTGCGGCAACCTGCACCCGGGCATGTACCTCCACAGTGAAGTAACTTCGTCACAGCGATACCTGATCGATTCGCGGGAGGAACACCATGTCGAGATCGGATCACCGGCCCACTCGGGTCCTCGTCACCGGCGCGAGCATCGCCGGGCCCACGTTGGCATGGGGTCTGTCCAAAGCCGGATGCGACGTCACCCTTCTCGAGCGATCTCCAGCTCCGCGCGAGACCGGGCAGAACATCGACATACGCGGACTCGGGCGCGACGTGATACGTCGAATGGGGGTCGAGAACACCATTCTGGAAAATCTGACCGGCGAGCAGGGCACGCGGTTCGTCGACCGGCACGGGACGCCCCACGCGGTGTTTCCTCGCGAGGAGGGCCAGGACGGACCGACCGCAGAGATCGAAATCCTCCGCGGACGGCTCGCCCAGATTCTCGTCGACATCGTTCCCCGCGACGTGGATCAGCGGTTCGGCGACTACGTCGTCGGTGTGGAGCAAGACTCGTCCGGTGTCGACGTCACCTTCGACGGTGGCAGCACCGAACGCTTCGATCTCGTACTCGTCGCCGAAGGTCGAAGCTCTCGAACCCGACGCATCGTGTTCGACGACGAGACCACGCTGCGGGATTTCGGGGTCAGCATCACCTACGGCACCATCGATCGCCTTCCCACCGACGTCGATACCTGGGATTGGTGCACTGTCGGCGGGGGCCGCGTCGCGACGCTGCGGCCCGACAACGAGGGCACGATACGAGCGTCGCTGTCCTTCGAGTCCGAGCCCTTCGGATTCGAATCCCTACCGGTGGACGCCCAATTGCACATCCTGACAGAACGATTCCGCGGGGCGGGCTGGCAAACCGAACGCATACTCGACGGCTTTCACCAGCGGCCGGATGATTTCTACACCCAGCGAATGGAGCAGGTGCTCGTCTCCACGTGGAGCAAGGGCCGCGTCGTGCTCGTCGGCGACTCTGCATGGGGATCCGGCCCGACCGGCATGGGCACCACACTGTCCCTCGTCGGGGCACATATTCTCACCGGCGAACTCGCAGCGCACCCCGACAACCATCGAGAAGCGTTCAGCCGCTACGAGAACCAGATGCGCGCGTACGCTGACAGCGCACAAGGAATGCGACGCGGAGGCGCTCGGCTACTCCACCCGTCGTCGAAATTCGGTGTGAAAGCCCTGCATTCGGCGTACAAGGTCGCGGCTTCGGCACCGGTACGCCGGTTCTTTCAAGCCAACCTGCTGACGCACGAGAACCAGGTTCCGACGCTTGCGGACTATCCACTTCTGCGCGCCTGACCACCGCCTCGCCGAAAGGATGGATCGATGTCGACAGTGAGAACCGAAACGCTCGAAGCGCTTCGTCACTATGCGGTGAGCTACCAGGAGTCCGCGTACCAGCTTGCTCGCTGGATGAACCTGCCGACCACCGACGGCAACGCGCTCGGCGAGATCATCTGGGCCGAAAACGAAGGCACACCACTGTCTCCCGCTGTGCTGTCGGCCCGGATCGGATTGACCTCCGGGGCGACGACCGCACTGATCGATCGCCTCGAAGGACAGGATCTCGTGCGCCGCAGCCGGGAGAGCACCGACCGGCGAAGCGTGGCATTGCGCTCCACGCCCCTCGCGCGCGAACGAATCGACCCGTTCGTTCGTCGAGCATCCACCGATCTCGAAACCGCTCTCGCCGATTACGACGACACCACACTCGTCGTCATCCGCGACTTTCTTCTCCGCTTCGCCGCCGTCCTTCCCCGGGAGCGACGGACCTGAACTACGCACTGCCGTTCCGTCGCCGCTGCAGCACCACCACGCCGACGGCCGATGCAGCGACAGCGACCAACGACGTTGCCCACAGCCACGAATAGGGGGCAGTCAATGCGCTGGTCAGAGGGGTGTACGCGGTCCACCCGAACTGCACGGTGATCGGTATCGCCGCTGCAAGCGGAATCGCGGTGACGGCAATTACCGTCGCCGGACCACTCGACGGACGCACCGACGCGTACAACATCCCCAACGCCAACGGCACGAACACCATCCCCATGAGAAAAACGCCCAACGCCTCGGCGACGACACCGACGGCCAACAAAGCCAGCGCAACCACAGGTCGCGACCACCTCCACCCCACCCCAAGACCTGCGAGCAGAGCGGCCAGCAAGATGACACCGGACTCGGACCCGTACACCGGAGACGCCACCGACGCCAGAGTCACCAGCGCCGCGAGCACCACCATGCCCGTCGACCCAGGCAACACGAACGCCGCACCGACGAACACGACGATCATCAGCAGCGCCAGTGGCCACCGCTCGAAGAACTCGAACGACGAAGCAGCCAAAAGGCACGCCGGCAGCCCGAGTCCGGCGACGATGAACCGTCGTCGATCCGCAGCCGTGATCGGGTCACCTGTGCCCGCCGACTGGAAGAGGCCAGCCCAGAACGCCGCAAACAACAACACCGCGAAAACGCCCATCGCAACGTAATGGGTTGTCGGTATGACCGGCTCCGGGAGGTAGTCGGCGTACCGCCGCGGGATCGACTCGAACATCGGCGACAACGCGAAGCCCGCGACGGTGCCGACCACCAACGCGCCCAGCGCTGCTCGGGTCCCGACAAGTCCGGCGGCAAGACCACCGACAACCAAACCCGCAGCAACACCCGTCACCGGTTCCGAGAACGGAACAGCGAGAATCAGAACACCCAACACCGCAGCTGCACAAGCAGTTCTACCACCGAGGACCATTGCCGCCGCAAGAGCCACGACCGCGCACACCACACCCGACCCGACACTGCCCTCCATCGTCATTCGCAGCGCGACGACGAACGCACCACTCACCGACGCCAGAACCGCGAGAGCAGGTTTCATGCAGTGACCCTAGCGCGCCGAGCAGAAGCCCCGACGCTGCCCATTTCCCGATGTACCCGACGGTCCCTCCCTCGCACGATGACCGATACGCGCTGTTCTACGGGCTAAGCTTTGCTGGTGCGAGATACCCGGCGACGCGGTGGCGTGTGGATCGACGTCCTGGTGGTGGCGGCTATAGTGACCGGCGGGACGGCGATTGCCGGTGCGACCAACGACCCACAGCCCGACGCCGCGGCGATACCTGGCTGCGATGCGGTCCAGCCCGCCCAAGACGGTGTCTCCTTCGCCATCGGCTGAATCACTGCCCACTGGAGTCGAACTGCAGTTCGCGGCTCCGTCGACCTCGCTTGTGTTCCAGTCACCGGGACTGGATCTGTAGAAAGCTCCCGATCGGCATGCCGGGACAGCATGGTCCAAAAACGATCACCGTCTCATTCGACGAGCTTGACGATCGAACTGGAGCTCACGAAGTACACCCCGGATTCCGCCTCCACAACCGTTCCCGACGCAGTGAACCCGTCGACATCCACTGGCAGTGACCACGCCCAGAACACATCCCCGGTTTCACGGTCAGCAGCGATGATCGAACTGCCGTCCTGGGAGTAGACAGTCCGTCCGATCGTCTTCTCGACCGCGTACGGATCCTCCAGCTTCCATACCTCGGTGCCGGAGTTCGTGTCGAGGACTGTTGTTTGCGAGCGTAATTCGAGGCTGTCGACGGCCGATCCCGTCACCGTATCGAAGAACTCGACGTCGCTACCGAGAGTGATGACGCCCCGATCGTCGTGCACGTGTATCAATGTCGACTCGATACCGTCCCAGGTGGCGAACCCGGTGACGGGTAGAGACCAGGCGCCGGCCAACGCGTCGACGCTGCCACCGTGCAGGACCGATTCACCGTCCTCCGGGTTGCCCTCCAGGATGAACACCGATTCGCCGTCGGACTCGATTCCGTAGGTGAACCATTCTCGCGGCAAGGGAACTCGGCGCATGGCCCCATCCTGCGCATCGATGGCGACGATGGCCGGCACGTCCGCGTACGAATCCAGGCACACCAGTTCTCCGCGAGTGAGTCGACTTGCGCAGGTGTCGACACCTCCGGGCGACGCCGACCAGCGCACGGTGCCGTCACCGGCGTCGATTCCCAGCAGCTTCGGCGAATCGAACGAGTACGTTCGTGGGTTGGGCAAGCCGACGGCGGTGATCAGCACGTCGCCACCGTCGACGACGCCGTAGGAGCTCGAGTCGAACAACAGCCCTGCCGAAGGCGCACGCAAGGCTGCGAAGTCACGCCCGTACGCGGCCGACGCGTCGGTCGCCCATTCCGGTGTGTGCGCCGGACCGGACGAGGCCTCGGTGGTGGTCGCTGACTCCACTTCGCTGTACTCGGCCCAGTCGGTCACCGACGCATCGTCGGTGGGCGCATCGGCGGTGGGCGCATCGGGGGTGGTCCGAGTGAGGGCGACGCCCGCTGCCGCGACGGCAGCCACGGCGACCACCACTGCTACTGCGGTCCGCAGCGTGTCCTTGCGTGCTCTGCTCACGGCCACTGTCCGATCGGGGTGTTGGCGACGGCGTCGAGCACTTCCGCCGACAGAGGCTCGGGAAGCGTCAGGGGCGCTCGTCCCCCTGCGGCGATCTCGACCGTCGACCGCGCCGACACCTGCACTCCGGACGGGCGAGTGACCGTCACCGATCGCGACAACAGCCCGGTGCCGTCCTCGGACGTCATCATCTGAGTGATGTCCGTGTCCAGAAACTCGACGACCGATCCGTCGGGCAGCGTTCGGAGAACCGGTAGTTGGCCGTAAAACGATGGATCGTACGGGTCCGGGGCAGTCGGAAGGGGTTGTCCGCCGGCAACCGACACCGCCAAGCGAATGGTGCCGTCCCCGACGCCCACGTCGGTGCAGATTCCCGACCCGAAACCGTCCGGGACCAATGATCCGATGGGGCGGTCCAACGCCGGCGCGCCCGGAATTGCCGCCCAACTCGCAGTGAATGCTGCGTTCGCTGCATCCACGGCCTCACGGCTCAGATCTTTCACCGTTCCGTCGCCCGGCGGATACACCGAGCAATCGACCTGGAGCACCGGGCTTTCCGCCGGAGATGGAGCCGACATCGCCAGCTCCGGTATCGAAGCAATGGCCGCAGCTTCTTGTTGCTCCAGCGGCATCGCCGGCGACGAACCGGCACTCTGATACACGCTGACGCGCGTGCCGTCCTCGCGATAGGCGGTGGCCGAGCGTGAGTAGGTCCGCACGCCGTCGATTTCGTACCATGAGTCACCACTGTCGACGACGGTTCCGTCGGCGTCGATATCGCGCCGTTCGAGAGCGCCTGCCACACATGGAGGTACGCCATCACTCGACGGCCCGACGTTGACCGAGACGAACGCCGTGACACCGTCACGCGTCAACTCCGCGTACGCGGTGGTCATAGGGTCGAACTCGCTGTCGCCGAAATCGGTGACAGGACCGAAGTTCAGCGAATTGGAGGGTGCTGCCAACTCGATCTCCACGTCGGCCGGCACTGCTGCACGCACAGCCTCGGACATCGCCGCGGCCTTGGCAGCGGTGAACCACGGGAAAGCAGGGTTGTCGTAGGTGCTGTCCCCTCCGAAGGTGGCCCGGGAGTACAACCCGCCCTCGTCGTCCGGCGGTTCGACGGTGTCGCACCCCGGGATGTCCGCGGACACGTCGACCGGCGCGCTGACGAAATCCAATTTCGTGGACGGGACGGTCTCCCCCGACGGGATGAAGCTCGCGACCACGACTCCCACCGCAACGATGGTGACGACCACCGAAATGGTCCTGATTCGATCGAGAAGCCCGCTGTCGGTCACCGTATTACAGTACCGACCAGTGCTACAGCGACACCGAGCGTGGTCCCACCACATCGCTCCCCCACGATGGCCTCCAGCGTTGCCCGACGCACGGCGCCGGAGACCTTCGCAGCACGGTGTGTCCACGCGTTTCCGTCACGGACCCTGCAAGTCCGGTTCATCGCCGGTGATCGGCTCGTACGCGAGAGTCGACACATCGCGGAGCAACTCGGACGCATCGACCATCCCGATGTTCGGGTTGGTGACGAATGCCTGGACTATCTTCTGCTCGGCCCACATAGCCGGGCTCGCCACGTTGAATCCAGGGAAAGCCAGGATGACAGCGACCGTGTCCTCGTCGACTCGCTTGCTGATAGAGATCTGCGCGCCCTTGTCCTGCGGTTCTTCGCGTTCCCACCCGAGCCGCTCCAACGCAAGCAATTGAGAAGTTGCAACCTTGGTGTTGTCCAACACCGCCAATCCCGAGGACACGTCGTCACGGAAGACGTCCCTGTCCACCTGCTCGAAAGGCTGCACCAGGTGAGCGTCAGCGAAGGCAAGTCGCCACAACTCGATCTCGACACCCATTGCGACGGGGTGGATGACGAATACGTCGTCGGCGTCATCGATGCTCGGGTCGGACCCATCCCGACGCACTGCGTTCCGTGAGGCCGAGAAAGCGAACTGGTCGCCGCTGTCGGTGGACCACACGAGCCGACCCACGATCTGCCATGCCACCGGGTGTCCGACGAGATGACGTCGAACCTGCCCGTAGGTCCACCTGCGGCCGGTGACCATGGCGCGTTCGAAGCGCTGGATCAACTCGCCGCGCGCTGCGTCGAGGTCCCGTCGCAACGTGGTGTACCGCTTGAACTCCTCAGCCGCTTCATCCGCATCGTCGGGACCTGGCCGCGGCATTCGAGCGCGCGTTTTCCCGTTGCTGTCGGTGATGGCGATCTTCAACGCATGGTCCAGCGACAACGTGAACGACCTCGACCCATAGTCGAACATCGTTGTGCCGTCGGCGTCGAGGCCCAGATCGGGAATGAGTCGGTCCGCGAGATCGGCCGGGGTGAGGGCCAGTTCGTCTGCGATCTGCCGAATCCGAGCGTCGGCTTTCGCGCGTAAAGCCGGGAACCGCAACCCCTGCGATATCGCCCAGATGTGTCCGAGCGCCGCATCGGTTCCGATTGCGGCGAGCACGTCCAACCCCGCCGCTGCTCGCCGGTGTGCGGACTGCAGCGGCCATTTCCGCACGAACGGCGCCAGACGCCGTGCAGTTTCGTCGTCTCCTACTATTCCGAGCGCGTCCAAGCACCACCGTTGCGCATCGGGACATCCAGCGCTGGACCAACGTTCGAACAGATCCCATGCAAGTGACTCGAGACTGCCGGGAGCGACGAGCGTGCGAACCACCGCAACGCCGGCATATACCTCGTCCAACTTCGACAACGCGAACATCGTGCAGATGTTCCCGACCGCCTCCGGAGGCAACGGCTCTTTCCTGTCGACTGAAGTGACAGTGGGTAGCAGAGCGGGATCCAGCCATGCGGGCAAGGTAGGTATTCGCGTCGGTAGATCGAACAGCGGGTCCGAGTCCACGAACGCGGTGACGGCAGTGGCAGCCGAGGAACCGAACTCGGTCGCTGCCGCAACCAGTGCGTCGCGGTGCCCACGCTTTGCGAGCGTGCGAAGTGCTGCGAGGGCAGCTTTCCTCGCATCACTCGATTTCCCCGATGCGGCCACGACTACGACTGGCGCTGCACTGTCGATATGCCGATCGAACCACTGCAAGGCGACCGGCCGCATGGCTTTCGAGCCGAGCCAGGTCGCCATAGTCGAAGCCACCGAAGACCCCGTCACCGGCAGCAGCACCGATGCGCTGAACGTCGGCCTGGCTACCACCACCCGGAAGACGTAATCCACTGCGTCGTCGCCGAATCGGACCAACAGCCGCCGGAGATCGGCCTCGGGGCGAAAAATCCAGCGCGGGATCGCGGCGTCGGCAAGCAGCGGTCGTAGTAGTTCTTCTGGACCGCGCGAGATCTCGTACAACTGGTAGGCGTCGGAACCTTCCGCGACGGGACGGAGAATGTCCGACCAGGTACGACGACCGAGATACATCGGGTAGTCCGGCTCAGGTTCTGCGAAGTGGTCTCGCTCGTCCTGAAGCCACGTGACGGTCAACGCATCGCGCGGAGCCTCCATGTCGAGGACGGGCATGCGGGCTTGTCTACGATCACCCGTCCACGGCGGTTCGGCAAGCAGGGTCGGCACGGGGCCCGCCTGCGGTACCGACGGCTCGTTCTCACCGCGGTCCCCGGAAAGGTCGGGGTGAAGCCGTTCGAGATCCAATTTCAGTCGCGCTGCCTTGGGTCCCGCTGTGGCACCGAGCAAACGGTGAGCGCGGAACGGCGCGGCCTCCATCGCTGCCAGGACAGCGGGCTCGACGTACTTGCGCCCGAGACGCTCGACCAGTTCGAGGAACCCGTCATCGGTGTCGAACTCGGCGAGAATCGCAGCACATCGCTTCTTGTTCTGCGAGGACAAGTTTCCGTCGAAAAGCTCTCCGACAAGTGGTTCGACGCCAGGGCCAAGATTCGCGCAGATCGCGTGCACGAGATTCATCCGCATCCCGAGACTCCACATCGCGTCGTCGCGTGTCCTGTGCGCGTCGAGTATTCGTTCGACATCACGGGCGGAAGTGACACACGCCAGCAGCGGCATGTGGTCTTGCTCGTGATACCGAGGGAGACCCGAAGCAGCAGCCAAGTCCTCCTCGACCCAGCTGGACTCGGTCGGCAGGAGGAACGAGATCGACAGGTCGCGTGAATAGCTGGCGCCTCTCAGCGTTGCCAGGACATCGACGACGCGCCGGTACTCGTCGTCCGGCAGTGCGGCGACCGCGGTCCGCACACGAGAGTGCGTGTCTCCTACGCCGAAGTTCAGCATGTCCATATCGCGGCGTTCGGTTACCCAGATCGTCAGGACGTTACCGCGAGAACTCCGCTCCGACCTCATGTCGACCCGCATACCGGCCGCGGCGACGATCACTTCGGCAGCGAACGCTGCTCCCCTGGTGACGATGACCTCGTCGACGAAAGGAACACTCTGCTTGTAGTTGGTGTGATCGATCGTGGCCCTGAACGCAAAAGCAATGGCGCGCGCTGTTGGCGCCGTGCCATGCGAATGCGCGTCGAGAAACTCCAGACCCGCTGCAGCCGAGACTGCGTCGGTATCGGGGTGGCGGATGGCGTCGCCGATACGCGTCGCATCTCCGACCAGCCCCTGCACGACCGATGACTCCCGCACCCGCACCTTGCTTCTCGCCACCGGAGTCCGGCCATGCACGGCCTCGCCGCGACGCCACCACGCTGGAGGGACTGCCCAGGGCCGTTCACCGATCGTCACGAACACACCCTAGTGTGCCAACTATCTTTATATGACCTCTCGACCGCCTGCAGCATACGTCGCCCGGAGGTACTGCTCGGCACGATCCGAGCCGATGATTCCCGGGCCCATTTTGTTCATCATGTACGAGAACGTCATTCGGGTATCCGGGTGCATGACGATGAGCGATCCGCCCCATCCTCCCCAGAAACAGATGCGCCCGTCCGGGATGTAGGGCACTGTGTCCAGTTGCGGGAGTCCGAAGCCGATACCGAATCTCAGGGGCACGCCGAGAGCGAGGTCGATTCCGTTGCTCTGCTCCTGGAAGATCAAATCGATCACGTCCGGCCCCAGCAGGCGCACGCCGTCCACTTCACCGCCCCGTGAGATCACCGACAGGATCCGGGCGACCGAACGAGCATTGCCATGGCCGTTGACCGCACCCATGTCCGCGCGTCTCCAGTCGGGCGTGTTCGCGGACGCAGCCTGAACGAGTGGGCCAAGGAATGTTCGACGCCTGATCCTCAACGGATCGGAGTACGTATCCGCGGCCGGTGGCGGCGGCGGTACGACGTCGGCGATGCGGTGCCAGTCTCTCTCATCGGCCCCGATCTGGAAGTCCGCGCCCAGTGGCCCTGCAATCTCGTCGGCGACGAACGAGCGCAACGACTTTCCGGTGACGCGTCGTATCAGCTCCCCGATCAGATGTCCCTGATCGGCGGCGTGATAGCCGGATGTAGTCCTGGAATCCCACCACGGCTCCTGAGCCGCGAGCTTCGACGTCGCCAAGTCCCAGTCGTACATGTCCTCGGTGGAGAACGGCCTATCCCACCCGGAGACGCCGGAGGTATGCGACATCAGGTGCCGTACCTCGATCCGATCCTTCCCCGCGGCCGCGAACTCCGGCCAGTACTGCGCAACAGGCGAATACGGGTCCAGCAATCCACGATCGATCAGCATCAGCGCCGCCAGGCTGGTGACGGTCTTCGTCGTCGACCAGACGTTGGTGATCGTGTCCTCGGCCCACTCCGTCGTTCGATCCACGTCGCGGTACCCGCCCCAGATATCGACGACGCGCCTGCCGTCGATGTCGACGACGACCGACGCACCGAGCTCGTCACCCGAATCGATGTTGGTGGCCAGAGCATCTCGCACACCGCTGAACTCGGCAAGGCACTGCCCGTGAACCGTCATGCGCGGGCACTTAGAAGGCGGCGAACAGCGAGTTCGACGTAGTTGTCCGCGACGTCCTCGATGCTCAGTTCACCGTCGTCGTGGAACCAGTTGCTGATTCCGTTCAGCATGTCCGTCACCGCGAACGAGGCGAGCCGCGCGTCGGGCACCGTGAATTCACCCGTGCGCATCCCCGCGGCCACCACGTCGCGCACTCGACGTTGATACTGACGGCGATAGTCCTCGACCACAGACCGATGTTCTGTTGTCAGCGAGGCCAATTCGTGCAAACCGACGATGTACTCGACGCGTCGAGAATTGAGATGCACCAGGTGTGCGCGAACCAGCGAAGACATTCGCTCGGTCGGTGTGCCCGGCGCGTCGAGCAGCGGAAGTGTCTCCTCCACCGGGACCTGCGTGACCGTCAGACAGATCGCGAACAGGATGTCTTCCTTGGACGGGAAGTGGTGATACAGGCTGGCACCCTTGATGCCCACGGCGTCGGCGATATCGCGCATTCCGACGTTCGCGTACCCGTCACGCGCGAAGATCTCGGCGGCTTTCGCCGCGATGTCCTCCTTGCGACGCCTGGTGCGGATCTGGCGAGGGACCACCACCTCCGCGTCGTCGGGCGCCGTCACACGACCTCCGTCGCAACAGTCATTTTCCGCAGCTCACGCTTGAGAATCTTGCCTTGCGCGTCGACCGGGAGCTCCTCGATGACGTGCACGGCCTTCGGCGCCTTGTACGAAGCCAGCGACGTCCGGCAGTGCTCGATCAGCGCGGCCGGATCCGGCGTCGACCCCTCTGCCGCGATGACGAACGCCGTGACGGCCTCGGACCAGTACGGATCCGGCATCCCGACGACGGCAGCACGCAGCACGTCCGGGTGCGCGTGCAGAGCGCGTTCGACTTCCTGGGACGACACGTTCATACCTCCGGATTTGATCATGTCCTTCATACGATCGTAGAAGAACAGATTTCCGTCGGCGTCGATACGCACCATGTCACCGGTGTGCACCCAGCCATCTGCGAAGACGTCGGCCGTCTTGGCCTCGTCCTTGAAGTACCCGAGCATCACCGACGGTGTCCGACAGAGCAGTTCACCGATCTCCGCCTCGTTGCCCTCCGCGTCGACCACTTTGATCTCGAGGTGCGTGACCGGCTTACCGATCCACGACGCATCGCCACCCGGAATGTCGTCGAGAGTGGTGAACCAGCCGACCGAACCCAGCTGAGACAGCTCCGACTGGCCCCAATACGTTCCCCAGATCGCCTCCGGCGCAGCCTGAGCCCACGCGGTGATGGTGTGCGGAGAGACCTGACCGCCGTAGGTGAGACAGCGTCGCACCTGCCCGACGGCGGCAGACCCGAAGCTCGCCTCCCGCGCCAGCGCCAGATAGAACGTCGGAGTCTGCGCGATGACGGAGATGTTCTCGTCGGCGATGATCTGCAGCGACCTCGTGGGATCGGCCGTCGCAGGCAGGACCAGCGTCGCCCCCATCAACGTCAACGTCGTCATCGAACCCAAGCCGGCGATGGTGTGGAACGGCATGACGAACAGCCACGTGTCCTCCGGCCCCGTCCGCAGTCCCCAACTCCACGCCGGTGCCGTCGAGATCAGGAAGTTCCGGTGCGGAATCATCACGCCCTTGGGTGCGGCCTCGGTGCCCGAGGTGTAGACGACCATCGCGACGTCGTTCTCGTCCATGTCGACGTCGGGTTCCGTGGTGGCCGTGTCCGCGGTGAGTTCGTCGTAGTGAGCCCCGAATCCGACGAGCGTCGCGGAATCCGGCTTCACCGATGCGATGACATCGAGGAACTCGGGATCGGCGACGATCACCGTCGGCTCGGCATGCTCGAGTTGGTGCTTCACCTCCGGCGCCCGGTAGAGCACGTTGATGCCCGTGAACGCGGCACCCACCTTGAGCGTGCCGTAGTACGCGACAACGACGTCGACGCTGTTGCGCGCCATCGACGCGACGCGATCACCGTGCCCGACACCGAGATCCAGAAGCAGGTTGGCGAATCGATTGGCGCGTGTATCGAGGTCCGCGTAGGTGGTGACCACACGGGCACCTGCTGCGTCGTAACTGATGAACGCCGTCTTGTCGGGCTGGGTGCGCGCGTGGCGACGAAGTTGATCGCCGATGGTCGCGCGGCCGATGGCGGATCGGTGTTGAGGGGCGGGTCCGGGCACGGTGGGCTCCTGAGATCTTTTTAGTGCGGGGAATCTCTACAGTGCGGGGGACAGATCGAACATCGGCTGCGAGAAGGTCTCCAGGGCAACGATTTCCTCGACCGGGCTGCGTGTCAGCTTCTTCGGGAAGTTCTTCTCCGGGTAGCCGACGGTGATGTGCGCGGCAGTGATGTACTCGTCCGGTATCTCCAGCATTGCGCGGACAGCTGGCTCCTCGTGGCACAGCAGCGTGGTGACGGCCGTCGCGACACCCTGATCTCGGAGCGCCAGGCACAGGTTCTGCACGGTGGGGTAGATCGATGCACCGCCGACGACGGAGAGTCGGCCGAGCTCGTGGTCCGTGGGGTGGAGCCCGTCCATCGCGGCGCAGACCACGACGATCGCGGGGACCTCGGCGAGGTGACGGGCGAAGTAGTCCGCGTCCTGCACGGTCTTCGGCAACGCACCCACCGCGACGGTGCCGCCGGTGATGCCGGCGAAGTAGGCGTCCCACATGGGTAGATACAGATCCGCGAGGGCCTGCTTGCGCGCGGCGTCACGGACGACGATCCATCGCACCGGCTGACGGTTGCCGCCCTGTGGACCGAAGCGGGCGACGTCGAACGCGCTCTTGAACACCTCGTCGGGTACCGGCTCGGTCGAGTAGCGCCGACATGTGCCGGTGGTGCGCATTGCCTCGGTGAGTTCCATGAGGAGTTCCCTTCGCCTGTCCGCTGTTAGATAGTGGTGACAGCATTGTGTGGCGCAAGCCACATTGTCAAGGGCTGAAATCCGACGTCGTGCGGCTATTGCGTCAGTTTGCCTAACTGTGGTTAGTTTGCGAGAGGCCCGTGCGACTCGTGCCCCGAAGGAGGTTCCGGTGACCGTCACAGCCCCGACTGCACTGAGAAGAGATCGGCTGGTCCGAGCACTCGACGCGGCCAACATGCCCAGTCTCGTCGCCGTGCTTTACCAACTCACCGGCGACCGCACATGGCTCCAAGACCCGTACCGCCCGACGCGCAGCCGCGGCATGGACGACAACGACGGCGGCGGATTCGCACCCGAGGTAGCCGACATCATCCGAGCCGCCGCACTGGACGCGATCACCAGCGGACGCCCCCCAGCACTACCGTCGCCCACAGGAGACGATCTGGTCGAGATGATCTCCGCCGCCGTCGGCGAATCCGTCCCACCCGAGTTCGCGGAGATGGTCGCCGAGGACATGGGGTTCACGCACGCACCTGCGCCGACGCAGACGCCGTGTGACTTCTCGGTCGTCGTGATCGGCGCCGGCGTGTCCGGCATGCTCGCCGCAATCAAGCTGCAGGAAGCCGGTATCGAGCACATCGTCCTCGAAAAGAACTCCGACGTCGGCGGCGGATGGTTCGAGAACACCTACCCCGGGGCGGGCGTGGACACCCCGAGCCACCTGTACTCGTACTCGTTCGCCCCGCGGTCCTGGTCCACGCACTTCGGCAAGCGCGACGAGGTGTGGCAGTACCTCAGTGACGTTGCGGCCGAGCATGATCTGAGGGATCGAATCAGGTTCGACACCGAGGTCGACTCCGCCGTGTATCAGCCGGACACACAATCGTGGACCGTCACCACGATGGACGGCGACACCCTGACGGCCGACATCGTCATCACCGCAACCGGCCAGCTCAATCGGCCGAAGGTGCCGAACATTCCGGGACTGGACACGTTCGACGGTCCCATCTTCCACACCGCCGAATGGCCCGACGACCTCGACCTGCAAGGCAAGCGGGTAGCCATCGTCGGCACCGGCGCCAGCGCAATGCAGGTCCTACCCGCCATCGCCGAAACCGTCGGGAATGCGACGGTGTTCCAGCGATCACCGCAATGGGTGGCGTCGAGCGACGTGTACTTCGAACCCATCGACGACGACGTCAGCTACCTCATGGAAGCCGTTCCGCTGTACCGATTGTGGTACCGAGTGCGGCTTGCCTGGAACTTCAACGACCGTGTTCATCCGTCCCTGCAGGTCGATCCCGACTGGGAGAACCCGAGCCGCTCGATCAACGCCATCAACGACGCGCACCGCCGCGTCTTCACGCGGTACGTCGAGAAGGAACTCGACGGCAGGCCGGACCTCATCGAGAAGTCTCTGCCCGACTACCCGCCCTTCGGCAAGAGGATGCTGCTCGACAACGGGTGGTACGCCGCGCTCAAACGCGACAACGTCACGTTGGTGACCGAAGGAGTCGCATCCATCGGACCGGACTCCGTCGTCGGGTCCGGCGGACACGTCGCCGAAGTCGACGTCGTGATCCTCGCAACCGGATTCGAAACTCACAAGCTGTTGAGCCCCATCGACATCCGAGGACGATCCGGCGTCTCGATCAAGGACTACTGGGGACCCGAAGACGCCCACGCACACCTCGGCATCACCGTCCCCGACTTCCCCAACCTGTTCCTCACCTGCGGACCGGGAACCGTACTCGGCCATGGCGGAAGCTACATCACCATCGCCGAATGCCAAGTGCGCTACATCGTCGACTTGCTACGCACCATGGCGGACAACAACATCGGCGCCGTCGAATGCAAACCAGAAGTGGAACAGGACTACGTCCGACGCCACGACGACGCCCACTCCCGCATGATCTGGACCCACCAGGGCATGGACAACTGGTACCGCAACGACGCCGGCCGAGTCGTCTCCACACTCCCCTGGCGCATCGTCGACTACTGGAACATGACCCGACACGCAGATCTCGACGACTTCGACGTCGAGAGCGCGAGGAGGTAGCGCGCACCGGTCCTGGTGTAACAGTTGCGCACGCGTGAGCCGGGATCCCGCCTGACGGGTACGCAATTGTTACGGCAGTCCCGGGCCGTTCGCTAGGGGTAGACCGACAGTCCCCGTCTGTGGTACCAATTTCCTATGACTTCATTCGACACGTCGAAAGGCGCATGAGCGCCCGTACGTTCACCACCTTCGGTCCCAGCGAACCGGGGTGTAGATCATGAAACTCGCAGAAGCCCTCGCAGAACGAGGCGAACTGGTACGCCACACCGAACAATTGAAGGTTCGGATTCTGGCCAACTCCCGGCATCAAGAAGGCGAAACACCTGCAGAAGATGCAGGCAGACTGCTGTCCGAGCTCAGTGCAGCGCTCGATCGGCTGGAAGTGCTGATCCGGGCGATCAATCGCACGAACAGTGCCGCACCCATCGGAGACGGAACCATCACTGATGCGTTGGCCCATCGAGATGTGTTGCGGATCAGACGCAGAGTCCTCACCGCCGCCGCCGACGCTGCGTCCGGTCAGGAACGAGAGCGCTACGGCCCGCGGCAACTGAGATCGGAGTTGACGTATGTTGCGGCACTACCAGTGGCCGAATTGCGCAGCACAGCAGACGATCTTGCTACCCGGATTCGACTGATCGATCTCACGATACAGAGCGCCAACTGGGAACACGATCTGCTGACGGACTGAGGAATTGTCAGGTAGTAGGTAGCTGTCGTTCGAAGCGAGCACGTCCCGCGGTCGGCGGCCATCCGACCACCCTCTTGCGTGACGAGCAACGCCTTGATAGACATTGCAGCTCAGTATATTTCACGCATCACGGTGTAAAGCGCACATATCATCACCGAGTGCTGGTCGAACGAAAGCGAGGGTGGGCATGGGGCCACCTGACAACAACAACGCGATCCAATCACCGGGCCTGCGTCTCCGTCATGACGCATCGACTATGACCCGCATACAGCACAGAACCAGACGACCACGCTCGAACAACGGGACGCTCGACTTGCTCGACCAGTGGCGTGGCTGCGTGGAACGCGTCGAGCGGCGCGTAGCTTTCGAGTCATCCCGTCCCACATCGAACTTCGATACTTATCCCGCCATCGTCGCGGGGCTGACCGGCTGTCCCGCATGTGACGGACCGTTCACGGGCAACGGAACCCGAGACCGCCTCGAACGGATAATGCGGGGCAACAGCCGCAAAGCCCACCGCCTCAGGGCAGCAGTCACTCACCTCGACGAAAGATACCGCGCCGCAACGGTAGAAGTCGACGCACCTGCCGGCTTGCAATGGTGGGACCGCCGCTTGCCATGGGCATGACGGCGCATCAAAAGTTTTGGAGTAACTTCATTTCGCTCGCGTCAGGATCGACAGCACATCGGCGGGGATTGCGCGGTAATACCCGAAACCGGTTGCACGTTGACAACCATCGAGCTCTAACGACACGAACGAGCTGCCAGAGCCGTCTGGACGGCGCAATTCGGTCGACGCAATGCGGTTACTTCGTCTGTCGCAGGCTGGCGCAAGGGGCGCGTTCGCCACGGATCTCACAGTCGACGCACTTTCCTCTCGGCTGAGCGTCATCGCCTGTCCGACCACCGACATAGAGGGATCGAGGGGCTGTTCGGTCGATGTGGGGACGGTGCACAACTGGAGTTTGTCCACATCGTCGATCGGCATCACCAGGGACGGCACCACAGTGCTGTCGGGTGACTGTTCGCGTTCCTCGGCGGCAGCTACGTCCTCAGGTGTTGTGTTCTCGAATTCCCATCCGTACGCACTGGCAGCGCACGTGGTGTCGTACCGGTCGGTGTAACCGGTCGGGTGGGAGGCGCGAGAGACTTCGGTGAGGTCGGCAAGAGCTTCGATCGGTGCGTTCTGAAGTCCGCACGGGCTCGCCGGCCATGCCGGTCGAAACGCCTTGCCGACGTCGTCGACGAACCACAGACCAACCGGAGGACTCATTGCATACGCACACGACGCCATCACGCCGTCGGGAAAGCGCTCCGATTTCGCAGAGAACGCAGCATCCACGGCGTCGATGTCACCTTCGAGCCGCACCGAATCCACCGTCATGAACCCAGCGTCGTCGGTGCCACGCTCACAGCGAACCACCGCAACAGGCACAAACGCAGCCGGCGGATATCCCGGAGGCGACGCATCGGACGTCAACGCCGGATCCCACGGTCCCAGACCGGTCAGGTCTGTGTAGATGTTCTCCGCCAGACAGTCCGGGGACGAGTCCACCGTTGCGGTCGGTGGTCGGTACGAGACGCTGTCGATGAACGGATTCAGACCCGATGAGCACGATGGAGACACCACCGCCAGAACAGCTGCAAGACACAGGAGAGACCTCACGCTGCTCATGATCGAAGGGTAGTCGCAGGCTTTCGTCTTGCCAGTCGTATGAGGGCGCTACAGGAGCACAATGAAAGGAAAGGAAGGACGAATACGGGTGCTCAACGACCGTTGATGTCCCAGATGTACAGCGTGGGTCCGAGGATGCTGAAGGGATTCAACAGATGCTTACGCCCCTGCGGGTCGAGCTGATACGCCGACGTCTGCCCGTGGAACGACGAGCAGCGGATGTCAGCGGTTCCGTACGGACTGATCACCGCACTGCGCTCTCCAGTCCACGCATCCAGCGACCAGGGGACCGCGAACTGGTCGCTGCATGGGTAGTCACTGAAACCCGCGTCCTGCGCCGACGCCGTCGGCGCGAAGAACACACCTAGACCTACAGTCAGTGCACCTGCGCCGAGTACAACCTTGATCCTCATACGACCTCCCGATGACGAGAACGACACGACTTCAGCTCGATCCGAACATGATCGGGAACGGGTTGACACCCTTGTCGGCGAGATAACCGAACCACCACAGCCACGACCACACCGGATAGAGGAAGTCGGGGAGCCACTCGTACTGCGGAGCCGACGGACTGCCGGGACTCGCATTGGCGGGTCCGGACGTGACGACCAGGATCACTCCGATGACACATGCAACAAACGTGGCGCGCACCGTACTCATACCCACGTATCGCCCAGTCCGAATCCGTGTTACGAGCGTCGCCGAACGCGAACGCGCGCTAGGCGAACCCCCAGCGCGGTGTGATCTGGAAGGGCACGGTTGCAGAGCGCCGGATTCGGTCCACGCATGTGCTTGTGGACGATCACTGCAGCCGAACTGGATGACAACCTCGGGGCCCTCCGAACTTCACTCCATGGATGGCTCCGTCGTGCACGACCCCAACGACTCCCCAGCGTCAGTAGTACCTCGGCGAGAACCTCAAGCTATGAGGCGCGGGCATTAGTAACGCGTGAGACCCAAGATTCATTTGCGTGAATGATGTTCGGCGGCAGCTACTTATGCCCGTCACTATACTGTCGGCCCAGTCTGATAAGTCTTTTTCCATGACACCAAAAGGTTGGTACCCAGACCCCGTTGATCCAACCATCGACCGATACTGGGACGGGAATCAGTGGACAGCGTCGACGCTTCCCAAGTCGTCGAATGGCGCGCCCAGGTTCGCCGCCCCGAACCCCCAGGTGGCCCCTGCCGCAGGAACGGACAAGAAGACGACAGGGACAATTTGGAAGGTGTGCGGTGCACTCGTTGCCTTCTTTGTCGTCGTCAACGTTGTATCTGGAACTGGGGACGACGACAATAAGAACTCGAACACGGCGTCGACGCGGACCACGTCCGAACGGACAGTGCCGAGGCCTCAGCCCACGTCATCGGCGGTGAAGCCCGCAGAATCGGTTGCACCCGCACCCGCACCCGCACCCGCACCCGCACCCGCACCCGCTCGGATTGTGGCACCGGCTGCTCAGGTGTCGGGGTTAGGAAAGCCAGTGCGAGACGGAAAGTTCGAGTTCTTGGTATCCACGTGGGATCCCGCGACCGCCACGGCTCATGTGCGGGTCACAAACATTGGAGACCGACCGCAATCGTTGGCGATGTCCGTTCAATATTTGTACGACAAGCAGGGTCGCAAGTTCGAACCCGAATTCGACTGGACATCGGACCTCGCATTCGCGGATCTCAACCCAGGCCAGTCAGTGTCCGGGAACCTCACCTACATCCTCAGTGGTGCCGTGCCAGACCGCCTCGAACTGCACGATTCGATCTTCTCGGGCGGCGCCGACGTCCCCTTGGGTTGAATCAACCAGCCGCCATCGGCCGTTCGGGCGTCCCTCGGCGTGCTTGAAGAACCAGGTACGCCCCCGCCGCGACCAGGACGGAACCGACGCTGATTGCCGTCGACGTCCACTCCCATCCGCTCGGAGAGAAGACAGGCTGCATGCTCGTCAGCGGGGTGTACGCCGTCCACCCGAACTCGGCGACGATCGGGACCGCCACTGCTATCGGGGTGGTCACGGCGATCACCGACGCCGGTGGGCTCGTCGGAAGCAGTGACGCGAAAAGGAGTCCAAGGGCGACGGGCAGGATCACTACGGTGGCTGCCGATTCGATGGGGTCGAGCTGAGAATCGGCGAGAAGTCCAACCGCTGCAACCAGCGCGACCAGCAGGAAACCGACCATGGGGAGCGGACGCCGCCACCCCACCACGACGCCCACGACCAACAACGCAACGAACACTACGGCAGAAGCGAATCCCATCGACCCCGTCGTCGGAGCCGCCACGTACGCCAACGCGGCGAGCACAACAGTGCCGGTCGTCCGGGGCAAGGCGAACGCCGCGCCGACGAGCAACGGCACCACAGCGATGCCCAGAAGCCAGCGATCCTGCATCGCTCCGTCCGCACCGAGCCGGTCCACCGAGCGCACGAAGAGCCAGTACAGAACCAGGCCGACGACGGGGACCAGCACGCCCACGGTCAGCACTCGCGTCCGGTGCTGCACCCGCTCGACAACCCCCTCGACATTCGAGGAAATCAACAGAACAGCCAACACCGCAAGGGCTACGAGAATGTAGTGCCCGGATGAATCGTTGGAAAGGTACTCGGCATAGCGGACCGGGCTCGATTCGATGTGCGGCACCAACACCATGCCGGAGAGCACACCGACTACCAACGCGCACTGCATGGTTCGGCGATTACCTGCACCGGCGAGCACCGCACAACCACCGAGAATCAACCCACCCGCGATCGCCCGCAGGTTCATCTGCACGTCGAACGAACCGAAAGACACAGCCGCGAGCAGCACGACGCCGATACCCGTTGTCGCGTACACAGTTCGACGGCCGGTCGCGAACACGGCCACCACAACGGCCACGACCGCTGCCAGTGTGGCCGCCGCAGCCGCACTTCCGACGAAGACGTCGAGGCGGTCCCCTCCCGCGACGTACGCGAAGTTACGCGCCGGCGTGACCACCACCGCCCACACTGCCGTGAACGCACCGACGAAAACGGTCAGGTGAGCGAGTACGCGGGCTGTCATCGCAAGGATCTCAGGCGACCGTGAATCTGACAGTGTTCGCCAGTGGGTTCAGATATGTTGTGCTCACCGCGTTGGGCGTGACGACGACCGAGGCTCCACCGGATGGCATCGGGAACGTGACTTCACCGGTCAACGGAACGAACGCCCGGGAGTCGAAGGGAAGCAGGATAGACGGATTTCCACTTCCGGGACCATCCGAACCAGCAGCGGACAAGTAGTTCACGGAGATTGCGTTGTGGCACGGACCGGTGAAGAACGGAAGCCACGTGACCCTTACGGTGACTTGGCCAGGCCTGTCGTGCGGGGTGTGCACAGAACCGGTCAGCTGCCCGCTGCACGGGACCGAGAAATTCTCGCCCAGCGAGTACGCCACCGGTAGTGGCGTGAACTCCTGGTGATGCGCGTGCGCCACGGCCGGTACACCGACAGCCGACACCACGACTGCGCCGACAATCGCCACCGCCCTCGCCACAGCTGTTCTGATCATGAAAGCGGACACTACAGCCTGGGCAAATCCGGCACACCCCGAACTTTGCCTACGCACGCTCGACAGACGGGCAGCTCGGGACCGGCCGGACGCAACAGAACGGCCGCCGGGAAACCGGCGGCCGAGGTTTAAAAAAAAGTCGATTCAGACCGTCACAACTACGCGGCTGCGACGTCGTCCGCATCGAGAGGCGGTACAACCGTGAGGGGCCTAGCTTCGGGAGCCAGCCCGAGAATGGATTCCCACCACGCCTGCCGCTGAACGTTTTCTTTCCATACCACTACGTCGTGCTCGTCATGCATACGTTTACTTGCCCTCCGCCGTCTTCGATAGCCGTGTCGCGCAAGTGCAGGAGTGCCCCGAAGGCGGCGATACCAAACCGGACCTCCGGTCGGATGTGATGTTTCTCCCTGCCATCCAGGGGTATAGCCGGAGTGCTGATGCATTCCCAGCACGCCTTCGAAGGCGGAATAGCGACAGTCAAGTCCCGGCGTCGCAGACAACCCGATCGTTCACGCTCGATGCACTGCTGTCCTAGGGAGAATCGTGTATCTACACACCGAACAATTGATCAACGACATCGCCGTCGACGAGCCGGATCCGGCCGCTGCCAACGCCCTTCAGGAGGGCCTCGGCGGACAGTTCGGCGAAATGCGCACCATGATGCAATACCTGTTCCAGTCCATGAACTTTCGTGGAGATCCGGCATCGAAACCGTACAAGGACCTCTTGCAGGGCGTCGGTACGGAAGAGATCAGCCACGTCGAACTCATCGGCACCACCATCTCCCGTTTGCTCGACGGATCCCCCGAATACAACGGCAAGAAGACGGACCCCGTCGACAAGCCCGGCGCCAAAGGCGCTACACCCCTGAAGATTGCTCTGGACACCAGCAACATTCACCACTATCTCGTCGGCGCACAGGGCGCCCTCCCGGTCGATGCTGCAGGAAACCCGTGGTCGGGCTCCTACGTCTACAACAGCGGCAACCTCGTGCTGGATCTGCTGTACAACCTGATGTTGGAATCGACCGGCCGCCTTCAGAAATGCCGCATCTACGAAATGACCGACAACAAGACGGCCCGCTCGACGATCTCCTACCTGATCGTCCGCGACCAGGCGCACGAGAACGCGTTCGCCAAAGCATTGGAAAGCCTGGGCGTGAACTGGGGCTCGGTGCTGCCGATCCCCAAGACCAACGCGGAGCGGTTCCCCGAGGTCAAGAAACTGCTGGACAAGGGCTTGCAGAGCATCCAGTACACCTTCAGCGCCGACGACAAGAGCCAGGCGGCCAAGCTCTACCGCGGCGCCTCACCGTCGAACGACGGAACCGAATTGTCCACGGCCATCATGCCGGAAGGCGTCCCCATCAAGATCTCGCCCGAGCGGCGTGAGGAGTTCTCACCGGGCCTCGACAAGGACCTGCTGGCGCTGATCCAGGCCACCGCCGAGGTGGAGATCGCCGCAGCGAACGACCCGAAGATCAAGTAACACAACCGAATCAAGGCAGGTGGAGGCGACGCGGTGACACCGCGTCGCCCTCCACGTGTTTCCCCACCACATCACGGAGGTTCGCATGCGACCGAGACGGACCCACGACGGAGCGATCGACGCGACGCACGATCGGCAGGAGACCACACCTCTCGCCCGTGCGATCAGCGGAAAGATGTTGTTCGTCTTCATCCTCGGCGATGTGCTGGGAGCTGGCATCTACGCCCTCGTCGGCGAAATTGCGGGAGAAGTGGGCGGGGCCGTCTGGGTGCCCCTCGTCGTCGCACTGGTGATGGCGATGCTCACCGCCGCGTCCTATGCAGAACTGGTCACCAAATATCCCCGCGCCGGCGGCGCCGCTGTATTTGCTCAGCGTGCCTACAAACTCCCGATCGTGTCGTTCATGGTCGGTTTCTGCATGCTGGCAGCCGGCGTGACCAGCGCGGCCGGGCTGGCACTCGCCTTCTCCGGTGACTACCTGCAGGTCTTCGTGGGCGTTCCCACCGTGCCCGCAGCACTGGCGTTCCTGGTCATCGTCGCCCTCCTCAATGCACGCGGCATCACCGAGTCTCTCCGCGCCAACCTCGTCATGACGGTCGTCGAGGTGTCCGGTTTGGTCCTGATCATCGCGCTCGCCGGGCTGGTACTCGGGCGCGGCGACGGCGACCCATCGCGCGTTCTCGAGTTCGACGGCACCACGACGCCTGCCCTGGCGGTGCTCGGCGCAGCGCTGCTGGCGTTCTACTCGTTCGTCGGATTCGAGACCTCCGCCAACATCGCCGAGGAAGTGAAGGACGTCCGTCGGGTCTATCCGCGGGCACTCTTCGGGGCACTCGCCGCAGCCGGAGCGGTCTACGCACTGGTCGGCCTCGCCGTCACCACCGTCGTACCGCCGGAGACCCTCGCCGAGTCGAGCGGGCCGCTCCTCGAAGTGGTCGACGCCGCCGACGCCGGCATTCCCGCGTGGTTCTTCAGCCTCATCGCACTCGTCGCCGTGGCGAACGGAGCGTTGTTGACCATGATCATGGCCTCACGGCTGACCTTCGGAATGGCTCGCGACGGCCTGCTCCCCTCCGTCCTCGCCAAGGTCCTTCCCGAACGCCGCACGCCATGGACGGCAATCATCGCCACCACCGTCGTCGCAATGGGACTCTGCCTCACGGGATCGGTGGCAGCCCTGGCGGAAACCGTCGTGCTGCTGTTGCTGTTCGTGTTCGTCAGCACCAACGTCGCCGTCCTCGTCCTGCGTCGCGACGACACCGGCGAGGACCACTTCCGTGCGCCGACGATCCTGCCGATCCTCGCGCTCGTGACCTGCGTGGTGCTGGCTACCCAGCAATCCGCCGAAACCTGGCTTCGTGCAGCACTACTCCTGGGCGTGGGCGTCCTGCTGTACGTCGTTCGCCGGTTCACCACCGATTCGACGACGAAGAACGTTCCCGCCGAGCGCGGCTAGGTCAGAACCGCCGACAGCTTGGGCACCAGCAGGTCGGCGAGCTCTTCGTGCGCGAGAGGGCCGACGGACCACGCTCGACCGAAGTGACCCGTGAAGTCCTGACGCTCACCGTTGTAGGTGACCGTGTTGTCGGCCGCCAGGTTCAGGACGACGGTCCGGTCCTCCTGCACGCTGGGGAGCCGCTGAAGCAGCGGGCTCGCGTACCAGGCGTCGAACTCCGCCTGGTCGGCAGCCTGGTTGGAGATGACCAGAACATCGCCGGTCAACGAGTCCAGCAGCTCGTCGCCCAGTTCTCCGTCCTGCGGCAGCACTGCGGCGTTGGTGTTCTCCGCGAATCCGAAGGAGGACAGCAGCGCCTCGGGCTCACTGTCGACGGTGTTCATGAAACCGGTGCCACTTCCGCCTCCCCAGTACACGAGGTAGTCGACGGTCTTGCCCTCGAACTCGGGGTGCTCGGCGCGGATGTTCTCGAAGGTGGTGCTGTACTCGTCGATGAACTGCTCAGCGCGGTCGGACAGGTCCAGCGCTTCACCCAGAAGACGAAGCCGGTCTTCCCACAGCGGCGCCTCGATGCCGGCCGGTGCGCCGACGACAGGCGCGATGTCGGCCAACTGCTCGGTGTCCACAGGGTCCGCCGCCAGGGTGTCGACGACGAGGTCAGGCGTGGTGTTGGCTACCTGTTCCGCCGGATACGCGGTGTCGCCGATGGGCCAGACCGTCTCGATCTCGCCCGGGATCTTCTCCACCGCCCACGGATAGAAGTCGATCTGCTCGTCGGTGCCCACCGGCGTAACACCCAGTGCAGCAAAGAGGTCCGCGTCCCAGGAACTCGCCATCACCACACGCTCGGGACGCTCTTCGATCACCGCTGGACCGGTTGCCGTGTCCAGCGTGAGCGGATATTCGGTCTTGCCCTCGGCGGCCGGCAGCAAGGAGTCCGCAGCCGCGGCGGATTCCGTCGTCGAGCCGCTGTTCCCGGAGCACCCCGCAAGAGCGATCACGGTAATCGACGCGACCGCAACGCCACGAAGGGCAGCAGACGTCCTGGTGGAAATGTTCATCGTGGGGGATCCTCTGGACTCGACGAGCGCCACAGCGGCACCCGAGAGGGAGGTTAGACTAACCTTCCCTTCGTGTCCAGATTGTCGGAGTCAGACCTCGGGTGGCTCGTACTGGCCGTACAGCCCACGGCGCTCACCACGAAGGAACGCCTGATGCTCGGCGTCGGCGCGTGACCGAAGATCTGCGCGGTGCCGCTCCTCGAGCTCACGTCGAGCCTGGCGCTGAACCGCACTGTCCTGAATCAACCACAGCGCAACAGCCAGAATTGCAACCGCACCGAACAACACCCAGAATCGCAGTACGAGACCCAAGGCCATGACCGCCACCAGCAGCGCAGTGACCACCAGCCTGACGTCGCCCACGCTCCATCGCCACCCGCCCGCGCCGTAGCGCGAACCGTCGTCGAAGGTTCCGCTGGCCATATCACCCACGGTACCGGCGCAGACCGGCGAGCACCGCCCGATCTCCGCATCGGCTATCGATCGAGCAACTCCTCCGAGAGGTCCCACAGGCGTCGGGCGTCGTCCATGTTCGTCATCGTCTTCCACATCGGCAGAAGGGCAGCAGGGCCGCCGACGACACGGGAAGGGCCGTAGAACTCGTCACCCTGTGCGGCGACACCCGCCGCGGCGACCACCGCAGGCATCGCTGCACTGTCCACACTGCCGGCAATACCCACGCGCGCCAACGCGTCGACCACCTTCCGCGCGAGCGTGTCCCTGTCCCGACCCATTCCTGGCTGAGCGGCAAGCAAATTCGTCGGAGACACACCCGGGTGCGCGATGTTGCTGGTGATACCCCACCCGCCCTGCTTGCTGCGAGCATCGAGTTCGCGAGCGAACAGCGCGACCGCGATCTTCGACTGGCTGTATGCCTTGCCGACGTCGTAACTGCGTTCCCAGTTCGCGTCGTCCCAGTTGATTCCGCCGCTGCGAGCAGCAATGGACGTCTGGTTGGTGACCCGGGCACCGCCGTCGCGCAAGAGCGGGAGAAGCCCGCGGGTAAGCGCGAAGTGACCGAGATGATTGGTGCCCATCTGCAGTTCCAGACCGTCCTGCGTGACCTGCCTGCTCGGTGGCTGCATCACACCGGCGTTGTTGACGAGGATGTGAATCGGCCTCGCCTCGACCGTCAACTCATCGACAAGCGCTGCAACGGATTTCAGAGACGACAGATCCAGCGTCCGGATCGAGACGTTCGCCCCCGGCACGGTTGCCCGAATCTGCTCGGCAACTCGCTCGCCCTTCGCCGAATTACGCACGGGTAAGAGCACTTCGGCTCCCGCGGCAGCGAGACGCGTCGCGATGACACTGCCGATACCGTCGCTGGCGCCGGTGACGACAGCCAGCTTGCCTGTCGAGTCGAGAAGTTCGGTGCTGATCTTGCGTGCCATGATGGGCTCCCGTCGAAGTGGATGTGTGAACACCAGTTTCGGCGCATGGAACCCGTCGAACCAGGACCTATCGATCCACCTCTATCCGTTCACAGACCGGGCTCGGCGCCGACGACCGCGAGGAGCTGCAGCTTCTCGTAACTTTCACTGCCGGGGACAGCGGTGTAGACGAGCAGGCGATGCGACTGATCCGGGTCCAGCAGCGTCTGACACTGCAGCTCCAGCCTGCCGACGGAGGGGTGATCGAAACGCTTGACGTCCGGCGGACGCAGCCCCACCTCGTGGGCCGCCCACAGCCGCGCGAACTCCTCGCTCTCCAACTCCAACATCTCCACCATCGTCGCGGCAGCCGACCCAGGGCCGCGCACCGCCACCACCTCACGCAACCCCGAAACGTAGAGCCGCGACAGGAATTCGCGCTCCTCGGGTGGATACAGCTCACGAGCAGCAGGATCAGCGAACCACCGGTAACCCAGACTGCGCGACGCCCCCGTGCGCAGCGAAGCATCGCCGGTCAACGCCACACCGAGAGGAGTTTGCCGCAACGTCTCACCCAGCTCGGTGATGACCTCGGCAGGAGTGTCCTGAAGCCGATCCATGATCCGCAGCAACCCGGGGCTGACGTGTTCGCTCGCCGACCCCCGCGCCGGCGGATTGTGTCCCGCCAGACGGAAGACGTGATCACGCTCCGCCAGCGTCAAGTGCAGCCCCTGAGCGATGGACGCAATCATCTCGGCGGACGGCCGCGGACCGGTCCCTCGCTCCAACCGCGCGTAATAGTCCGTGGACATGTGGGCCAGCTCCGCCACCTCCTCACGTCGCAGCCCAGCAGTTCTCCTCCGCTGGCCACGTCGCAACCCCACGTCCTCCGGCTGCAACAACGCCCGACGGCCGACCAAGAACGCCGCCAACCCTTCGCGATCGATCATGCCCTGTTCTTACCGTCAGCAGCCGGGCATTGCCAGGACTCGCGAATCCACCCATGCAGGATGGAGGCATCGACACACCCGAGGAGAGGACACCATGGCCAAACTGAGCGCTGGAATCATTCTGTACAGAACGGTGAACGGTGAGGTCGAAGTCCTCCTCGGTCACCCGGGAGGGCCGTTCTGGGCGAGGAAGGACGCCGGCGCCTGGTCGATCATCAAGGGTGAGTACGAGGACAACGAAGATCCCTGGGCCGCAGCTCAGCGCGAATTCCTCGAGGAAACCGGCTCACCGGTGCCGGCGGGCACGGACCCGATACAGCTCACACCCGTCAAGCAGCCCAGCGGAAAAATCGTGACAGCCTTCGGCGTCGAAGGTGACCTCGACGCCGCCGGCGCGCAAAGCAACACCTTCGAGATGGAATGGCCGAAGGGATCGGGAAACTTCAAGAGTTTCCCTGAAATCGACAAGCACGAATGGTTCACCTCCGACGACGCCGAAGCCAAACTGCTCAAGGGTCACCGCCCGATTCTCACTGAGCTGCTGGGCTATTTGCCCAGCTGACACGGTATGTGCGGATTGCCTAGGAACCGATTCGCTGGAGCAGGGTGGTGGCGGCGTCGAGGACCACGTCTCGGGCGTGGGTGAGTCGGTAGTCGTACATGGTGGTGCCGCCAGGTCCTACGCCGATGCGCAGGGCGACGAGCGCGACGGTCAGCACGGGCGACACGACGACGATCGAATGTTCCTCGGCCAGTGGCTCGTTGGGTCCGACGGCTACTTCACGATAGCGATGGTGTGCATCGCTAGTGTCTGGACGAACCGATTCAGGATCGCGTGTGCCGAAGACGACCGTCAAAGCGCTGTGTGCGGCAACGTCGTTCACGGCGGCAGCGTGAACGCGGCTGAGGGACAGCGATGATCCTGTCGTCACGAGAACGATCGTCGACGGCCCCGCCGTCATCGCACTGAGCAGCAGGCCCGATCCGAGTGCGCCGATCAGAGCTTCGTCCGCACGCCGCGGCCGCGTCGCCGCACTGACGACTCCGTACGGCGTCACGGCCGCCGGGGCGCGAACGGTGACGGCGACGTCGTGCGCCTCAGGGACCACCCGAGGTGCCCCACTGCCGAACGCCGGAAGCGGCGCGGGCGGACCGAAAAGATAGCCCTGCCCCCAGCCTGCACCCATGTCCAGCGCCGTCCGCAGGTGCTCTTCCGTCTCGATGCCTTCCGCGACGATCCGCGCGCCGGTCCGATCCGCTTCCGCGGCCACCGCCGACACCACCGCCGCGGTGTGTGCGGTGGGCCTGCTCTGCACGAGCCCCATGTCGAGCTTGATCACGTCCGGTCGCAGGAACGGCAGCAACGCCAAGCTCGACGAGTCCGCGCCCACGTCGTCAACGGCGACGCGCCAGCCCAGGTGCCGCGCATGTTCGACGGCCCGGAGCAGACGAGCAGGATCACGGAGCAGGTTCCGCTCGGTGATCTCGATGACGATCGACAACCCGCGGGCCTGCGCGAGAACCGTCGACGACCGACGAGGCGGCGGAGTCTCGAGCGCGACGGGCTCGGCGTTCACGAACAACATCACGCCGTCGGGCAGGCCTGCATCGAGTGCTCCGCGCAGGGCCGTCAACCGGCATCGCCAATCGAAGTCGACGAGCACGTCGTGCGATTCCGCTGCCATCAGCAAGTCGGGTGTCGTCGACCACGGGCTACTGGGGCCGACGCGGGTGAGCGCCTCGAACCCGACGATGCCGTTGCCGTCGAGCTCGACGATCGGCTGATACACCGAACCGATGTCCACCGTGAGGGGTGACGCCGCAGCCGTGTCGTGGCGGTGGTTCAACTGCGCGCCTCCTCGTCCGAACACGACAATTCCACCCCACCCGGCCATCATCATGCCCTGCGCGGCCACCGGTCACCGCGTGCGGGCAGGACACACGACGATATGGTTCGACGTAATCGCACACTCGGATCGGACGGACACATCGATGGTCGGATCGGATCGGCACCGTCCATCGGACGAGCAGTTCCTGTTCGCCGGGCGGTATCGACTCGGCGAGGTTCTCGGCCGCGGCGGCATGGCCGAGGTGGTCACGGCCGTCGACGACGTGCTAGGCCGATCGGTGGCAGTGAAGATCTTCGCCCACGCCGGGCCGCAGGACACGTCGGGACGCATCGACGCCGAGAAGCGCACACTGGCCTCGCTCACCCACCCGAACCTCGTCGCTCTGTACGACGCGGGCGAGGCAGCAGATCCCGGCGGCGTGGTCGTTCCGTACCTGGTGATGGAACTCGTCGACGGCCCCACCCTGTCCGCATTCCGCGTCGGCCGCGCACTACCGCCGCAGGTCGTAGCACGCATCGGAGCGGAGATGGCCGCCGCGCTGACCTACATCCACAGCCGCGGCGTCGTACACCGCGACATCAAGCCCGCCAACATCCTCATCGCCCGGCCCGACGGCCCGGACGACAACCAGTTCACCAAACTCACCGACTTCGGAATCGCCCGCATCGTCGACGGCATCCGCCTGACCGACCACGGCACCACCGTCGGAACCGGGCATTACATGAGCCCCGAACAGGCAACCGGCACCGCCGCCGGACCGGCAACCGACATCTACAGCCTGGGCCTGGTCCTCATCGAATGCCTAACCGGACGCATGGCGTTCGAAGGCAGCGCCGTCGCCGCCGCGATCGCACGCTTGCACCGCGACCCGGTGGTCCCCGACGACGTCGGACCCGAGTGGGCAGCGTTGCTCACCGCCATGACGGCACGCGATCCCCAGAACCGTCCCGACGCCGCCCAACTCAGATCGCGGCTGCGGGACCTCACCCGCACCGGACCCGCAGCCGGCGCCACCGCCGCACTGGACCCGCAGTTCTTGACGGCCTCGGTGACCACCGATCAGATGGCGGTCCAGCCAGTGACCACCCGACGACGCACGTTCTGGATTCCGATCGCTGCCGCCGTGACTGCCCTCGCGGTCGCCGTTGCCGTCGGATGGGCGAGCTTCGGCAGCGACGACACCCCTGTACCCGACGCCGTGCAGACATCCCCTGCGACATCCCCTGCGACTCCCACCGAGCCGACGCCGCCCCCGACCACCGTTCCTCCGGAACTGCCGTCCACCACGCCACCGGCCGCAGTGATACCCGCACCCGCTCCCCAACCTCAGGCGCCCGTCGAACCTTCCGCGCAGAACGGCAACGGTAACGGCAACAACGGAAATGGGAACGGGAACAGCAACTCCGGAAACGGAAACTCGGGCAACGGCAACAACGGCAACAACGGGAATTCCGGCAACGGCAACAGTAACGGCAACGGCAACGCTGGAAACGGCAGGAACTGACCGATTCCTCGTCGCCTGACGAGGGTCGACCGACCCGAATACTTCGGATACCCCCCCAGGGTACTTGCATACCCCCCTGGGTATGTGTCACAGTGAGCATCGGCAGAGCATGTCGCCCCAACCCTCGCGACTCACCCCCGAGAGACAAGTGGGCCCATGTGTATACCCCCACCCGTATCAGGAGAAGTTATGGCCGAGTTCGACACCGCGCCGGCGCCCAGCCGCGTCGCCCCTGATCGAGCCCGCACCCTCGGTGCGCTCGGTCGCCTCGGAAGTGTCATGGTTGCACGCCGCCGATGGGTGTTCGGGATCTGGCTCATCGCGCTCGTCGCACTGGGTTCTGCAGCGCCGTCCGTCTTTTCGTCGCTCGCAGGTGCCGGTTGGCAGGCCAACGGGTCCGAGTCGGTTCAGGTCCGCGAACTCGCCCAGCACCATTTCGGCGGAAACTCCTCCGCCGCGGTCCAGGTCGTCGTTCACTCCGACACCGCAGCCATCGATGACCCCGCGGTGCAGCAGACACTCACCGACGTTGCGGCTGTGTTCGACGGCGACACCCGCTTCGGCGACGTCATCGCCCCACAGCCGGGGATGACCATCAGCCCCGACCGGCACACCGCGATACTCATCGCCGGCGCCAACGCAAGCACCGACGATATGGTGAAAGCCGTCGACGACGTCAAAATGCAGCTCACTGCACTGTCCGGGGACGGTATCGAGGTCTACCCCACCGGATCCTCGGCGCTCTGGTCGGACTTCAACAAAGCCAACCACGATGCGATGATTCAAGCCGAATTGTTCTCGTGGCCGGTCACATTGGCGATCATGGTGCTCGCCTTCGGCTCGCTCGTCGCCGCAGGTTTGCCACTGCTGCTCACCGTCGCCGGTCTCGTCGCCTCCGCAGGCGGATTGGTGCTCCTCAACGAGGTGACGCCCATTTCGGTATGGGCGATGAACTTCGCGATGATGTTCGCCCTCGCACTCGGTATCGACTACGCCCTGTTCATCGTCGCCCGTTTCCGCGACGCTCTACGTGCGGGCGATCCACGCGCCGCGGTCGCCGAGACCATGGACACCGCAGGCAAAGCAGTGGTCCTCTCCGGACTGACCGTGCTGGTCAGCCTCTCGGCAGTGTTGCTCGTTCCCGCGCCGGCCGTCCGCACCATGGCCGTGGGAATCATGCTCGCCGTCGGCTTCGTCCTGGTCGCGACCATGACACTGCTGCCCGCCACACTGGGCGCGCTCGGCACCAAGGTCAACTCCGCCTCGTTGCCGTTTGCCAAGCGTCAACACCATCGCTCCCCGAAATTCGCTGCATGGGGCGAACTGCTCCACAAACACCCCTGGCCCTTCGCACTCGTCTCCGTCGGCATCCTTGTTGCCCTCGCACTGCCGGTGCTGGGACTGAAGGTCGCGATGCCGTCGATCGCTGTCGTCCCCGAAGACGCACCGGTCAGGCAGGGGTACGAACTGGTGCAAGCGCAGTTCGGCAACGGCGCACCCGGTGCACTGCAGATCGTCGTCCCGACCACCGACGCAGCCACGACGGCGACCACAGCGAGCGAGGTGGACGGGATCTCGATGGTCACTCCACCTCAGCTCGCAGCGGACGACTCCGATTACGCACTACTCCAAGCTCTTCCCGACGTGGACCCCTCCGACGCTGCCATGGGCACGATCCTCGGCGACCTCCGCGCACAGCTGCCGGACTCCGCGCTCGTCGGCGGCGCACCGGCGGAGAACCTGGACCTACAACAGGCCCTGAACACCTACCTCCCGCTCGTCATCGGGATCATCCTCGTGCTCGGCTTCCTCCTGCTGCTCGTTGCTTTGCAGGCACCACTGATCGCGATCCTCGGCACCGGAGTCAGCCTTCTCTCGACCGCTGCGGCATTCGGCGTCGCGAAGTCGATATTCCAGGACGGGCACGGCGCGTCGCTACTCGGTTTCACGCCGCAGGGCTTTCTCGACGGCTGGGGACCTGTGTTCTTCTTCGCGATGATCTTCGCCATCGCCATGGACTACACCGTGTTCCTGCTCGCTACCGCCAAGGAGCATTACGAACGTTCCGGCGACCCGAAGAAGGCCCAGGTCGACGGTCTCGCTCACTCCGGACGTGTCATATTCGCCGCCGCCGCGGTCATGGTCGCAGTATTCTTCACCTTCGCGCTCTCCGATCCACTCCCACCGAAGGAGATGGGCATCATCCTCGGGGTCGCGGTTCTGCTGGACGCGTTCTTGATCAGGCTGATCCTGCTCCCGGTCCTGTTGCGGCTGAGCGGCCACGCCGCCTGGTGGTCACCCTCGTGGCTCCGCAGGGTCCTGCCGTCGATCCATTTCTCGCACTGAACACATACTCGAAAGGAATCTCAGCCATGAGCATCGCACTGTCCACCACGTTGGCCGACACCGACTTCGGCACCGTCGTCCAATCGGTCAAGGCAGCATTGTCGGACCAAGGATTCGGCGTATTGACCGAAATCGACATGCAAGCCACCTTGAAAGCCAAGCTCGGCGAAGACATGGAGCAGTACCTGATCCTCGGTGCGTGCAATCCGACACTCGCGCACCGCGCCGTCGGAGTCATGCCACAGATCGGTTTGCTCCTGCCGTGCAACGTGGTCGTCCGCGCCGACACCGCAACGCCAGGATCGGTGATCGTCGAGGCAATGAACCCGGACATCATGGTTCAGGCCACCGGCGAACCCGGGCTCGCCGATGTCGCCGCCGAAGCCACCACCAAGTTGCAAGCAGCAATCGATGCACTGGGGGCATGCCCCCGGGGGTAACCTGGGACGCACTTCGCTACACCGCACCACGAGGAGCCTCACCATGATCGGCGACGAAGACAGCATCGCACTGGTACTGAACCGCCTGCGCCGCGCCCACGGACAACTCGCCGGCGTGATCGGCATGATCGAGAACGGGCGCGACTGCAAAGATGTCGTCACCCAACTTGCCGCCGTATCCCGCGCGCTCGACAAGGCAGGCTTCAAGATCGTCGCAACGGGCCTTCGCGAGTGCATGACCGGTGAGACCGCCGACAACAGAGAGCCGATGACCGAAGCCGAACTGGAAAAACTCTTCCTCGCACTGGCCTAGATTCACGCGGGCCTTGACGCCTGATTCGACAGCAGTCAATATAGACGAATGTCGAATCAGCCCCTGCCGATCGAAGACGTCTCCGCCGGAGAATGCTGCTCACCGCTGGTTCGCGAACCGCTGACGGTCGATCGGTCGGTAGACCTGGCTCGGATGTTCAAAGCCTTGGGTGACCCGGTGCGGTTGCGCTTGCTCAGCCTGGTGGCCAGCCACGACGGCGGGGAGGCATGCGTCTGCGACATCTCGCCGCACTTCGATCTGTCGCAACCTACGATTTCCCACCACTTGAAAGTGCTTCGGGAGTGCGGCCTCCTCGACTGCGAGCGACGCGGAACCTGGGTGTACTACTGGGTGATTCCGACTGCGCTGGATGAACTGTCGACGGTCCTCGGCACAACGACGCCGGTCGCCTCGTGAGCAGCACGACCGTCGTCGGCAAGCTCTCCACGCTGGACCGGTTCCTCCCGGTCTGGATCGGCGTGGCGATGGTCGTCGGCCTGCTGTTGGGACGGTCGATTCCCGGATTGAACGACGCTTTGGCCGCTGTGTCGATCGACGGCGTCTCGCTGCCCATCGCGGTCGGCTTGCTGATCATGATGTATCCGGTGCTGGCGAAGGTGTGCTACGACCGGCTCGACACTGTCACCGGAGATCGGAAGCTTCTCGTCGGTTCGCTTGTGCTGAACTGGATCCTGGGTCCGGCGTTGATGTTCGCTCTGGCGTGGATCTTCCTGCCCGATCTGCCGGAGTACCGAACCGGACTCATCATCGTCGGCCTCGCTCGCTGCATCGCCATGGTCATCATCTGGAACGACCTCGCGTGCGGAGACCGTGAAGCCGCCGCCGTGTTGGTCGCGATCAACTCGGTGTTCCAGGTGGTCATGTTCGCCGTTCTCGGATGGTTCTACCTGTCGGTCCTGCCCGGATGGCTCGGGCTCGAGCAGACCACCATCGAGGCGTCACCGTGGCAGATCGCGAAGTCGGTGCTCATCTTCCTCGGCATCCCGTTGGTCGCGGGCTTCGCATCGCGCTACTTCGGCGAACGCGCCAAGGGCAGGGAGTGGTACGAGTCGACATTCATCCCCAGGATCGGGCCGTGGGCGCTGTACGGTTTGCTGTTCACGATCGTCGTTCTCTTTGCGCTGCAGGGTGATCGGATCACGTCACAGCCTCTCGACGTCGTACGCATCGCACTTCCGCTGTTGGTCTACTTCGCGGTGATGTGGGGCGGCGGCTACGCCCTCGGCGCCGCGATGGGCCTGGGGTATCAACGCACCACCACACTCGCATTCACCGCTGCGGGCAACAACTTCGAGCTCGCCATCGCCGTCGCGATCGCCACCTACGGCGCCACGTCCGGGCAAGCACTCGCCGGCGTGGTCGGACCACTCATCGAAGTACCGGTCCTCGTCGGACTGGTGTACGTGTCCCTGGCTCTACGCAAGCGGTTCACACCCGAAAGGACGTACCCATGACGAGCGTGCTGTTCGTATGCGTGAAGAACGGCGGCAAGTCGCAGATGGCTGCCGGACTGATGCGCAAAGCCGTCGGCGATTCCGTCGAGATCCACTCCGGCGGAACCGCGCCCGGAAGTGCCGTCAATCCGCTGTCCGCGCAGTCGTTGCTGGAAGTGGGCGTCGACCTCACCGGCGAACGCCCCAAGCCCATCGACCCCGAACTCCTCGCCCGAATGGACTACGTCGTCACTCTCGGCAGCGAGGCGAAAGTCGATGCCGTAGAAGGCCCGACGTTCGAGAACTGGGACACCGACGAGCCGTCGGAACGCGGAATCGACGGCATCGAACGCATGAGACTCGTGCGCGACGACATCGCCACCCGCGTCGACGATCTCGCCCGACGCATACTCCGTTAGGCCTCGACGAAAGGACGTCACCGTCATGTCCGCTCACCCTGTAGTCGTCATCGGAGCAGGACCCATCGGTCTTGCCGCCGCAGCTCACCTCACCGAAGCCGGCACTCCCGTCCTGGTCCTCGAACGTGGACGCTCGGCCGGTTCTGCTGTTGCACAATGGAATCACGTCAGATTATTCTCGCCGTGGTCGGAAATCGTCGACCCGGCCGCCGCACGCCTCCTCGAACCCACCGGATGGTCTGCCCCGGACGGCAAAGGCTACGCAACCGGAAGTGAGTGGGTCGAGAAGTACCTCGCACCGCTGGCCGCAGTTCTCGGCGATTCGGTGCGGTTCGGCTCCGAGGTCGTCGGCGTCGCCCGCCGGGGGCGCGACCGTGTCGTCGACGCCGGTCGTGACACCGAACCTCTCACCGTTCACATCAGAACAACCGACGGCACCGAGGAACGCCTCCTCGCCAGGGCAGTCATCGACGCATCGGGAACATGGGGAAGCCCGAATCCGCTCGGGTCCGAGGGACTCCCTGCAATCGGGGAACATGCTGCCGGCTATCGTATTTCGTATCGAGTCCCCGACCTCTCGGACGAGTCGGTACGCGGCCGCTTCGCCGGCACACACGTCGTCATCGCCGGAAGTGGTCATTCTTCGTTGACCGCGATCATCGCATTCGCCGACCTGGCCGCGGCCAACCCCGGCACGACGCTGACGTGGGCCGTGCGGCGCGCAGTCACCGAATCGGTGTTCGGCGGAGGCGAATCCGACGAACTCGCCGCACGCGGTGCGCTCGGCCTCCGCGCGAAGAAGGCCATCGACGACGGCCTTCTGCAGGTCGTGTCCGGTTTCCGGACAGAGACGATCCTGCACGACGACGGCAGACTCGCGCTCGTCGGCGACAACGGAACCCGGATCGACGGCGTCGACCACGTCGTCGCGTTGACCGGGTTCAGGCCCGACCTGAGTTGGCTGTCCGAAGTTCGTCTGGACCTCGACCCGACACTGCAGGCACCACGGTCGTTGGCGCCGTTGATCGATCCCAACGTCCACTCCTGCGGCACCGTCTACCCGCACGGCGTGGACGAGCTCACCCAACCCGAGCCAGGGTTGTACCTGGTCGGCATGAAGAGCTACGGCCGGGCGCCGACGTTCCTGGCGATGACCGGGTACGAACAGGTTCGCAGCATCGCTGCCGAACTGTCCGGCGACCCCGAGAGCGCTCGCACCGTCGAACTACGTTTGCCGGATACCGGCGTCTGCGGCGGTGCAGGGTTGTTCGACGATCCCGAAGCCGACGCCTCGGTGGTAGGCGGATGCTGCGGCACGCCGCGACCCGTCAGCGTCGGACTGGGATCAGGATCCGGTCGCTGAGTCCACGTCGGAGTCGATGTCCGGCACGGACATACCGAGATGCTCGATGTGATAGACCGCCTCGTCGAGCAGCATGGCGACGTGATTGTCGTACAGACGGTAGATGACGCTGCGGCCCGATCGCGCGCCGGTCACCAACCCCATCGCGCGGAGCAATCGGAGCTGATGGGAGACGGCGGACTGTTCCATCTCGACGGCGTCGGCGAGGTCGTTGACGCCGCTGGGCCCCTGGCGGAGCTGGGTGAGGATGCGTAGCCGACTCGGCGTCGCCAACGCCTGAAGCGTCGCTGCCACCGTCGCGGCGGATTCCGCATCCAACTGCGCCGGAGGAGTGGTGCGTCCCTCGACTCCATGTCCCATTCGACGATCATAGTTTATGTTCACATGTATAGGTCTTCATGTGATGAGGTAGCGTGACGTCATGACTTCCATCGGGACCGCCCCGTCTCCGTCGATCGACAGCCCTCGGACCGGGACCGCCACCCGCACCCGGTTGCTCGCCGTCGCCGAAGTCCGGTGGGCACTCGCCGCCACCGCACTGTTCGCGGCAGGGCTGCTCGCGCAGATCACCGGTGGGCCGACGTGGCTCTACTGGGCGCTGTACCTGGCGTGCTACGCCGTCGGCGGCTGGGAATCTGCACTCGAAGGTTTACGCGCGCTCCGCAACAAGACACTCGACGTCGACCTGCTGATGATCGTCGCCGCCATCGGAGCTGCGTCGATAGGGCAGGTGTTCGACGGGGCACTGCTCATCGTCATCTTCGCGACGTCCGGCGCGCTGGAGGCAGTCCTCACCGAGAGAACCGCGGACTCCGTCCGAAGCCTGTTGGGCCTGACGCCCGACACCGCGGTCCGGCTCGACGCCGGCGGCACTGAACACCGAATCGACGCAACGGACCTGACCGTCGGAGACATCGTCGTCGTCCGTCCCGGCGAGCGCCTCCCCGGTGACGGAACCGTCGTCGACGGTGGATCCGACATCGACCAGTCCTCGATCACCGGCGAATCCGTCCCGGCCTTCAAGACCGTCGGCGACGACGTGTTCGCCGGGACCATCAACGGCACGGGCGTGCTGCGAGTCCGAGTCGACGTCGACCCGTCGGACACCGTCATCGCGCGAATCGTCACGATGGTCGAGCGCGCATCCGAGACCAAAGCGAAGAAGCAGCTGTTCATCGAGAAGGTGGAGCAGTACTACTCGACCGGTGTCGTGGCCGCCACGGCAGCGGTGTTCACGATTCCACTACTGCTCGGCAGCGACCTGCAGTCGGCGTTGCTGCGCGCGATGACCTTCATGATCGTGGCGTCGCCGTGCGCGGTCGTCCTCGCGACCATGCCGCCCCTGCTCGCCGCGATGGCAACCGCCGGCCGCAACGGAGTCCTCGTCAAGTCGGCCGTCGTGATGGAACAGCTGCGCCTGACCGACGTCGTCGCCTTCGACAAGACCGGAACCCTCACCGAGGGAACACCTCGCGTCGAACGGGTCGACGCACTGGGCGGATTCGATCACACCGACGTCCTGCGATGGGCCGCGGCCGCCGAAGTGGGAAGCGAGCACCCGGTAGGAGTCGCAATAGTCGACCACGCCCGTAACCGCGGGCTTACGCTACCTCCGGCATCGGATTTCGAATCGACACCGGGCGTCGGCGTACGCGCACAGGTCGACGGACGGCACATCAGGGTGTCCAAACCCGATGCCTCTCACACGTCTTCGTTCCCGTCGGACATCCGAACGCACGGAACGACCGCCGCCGTCGTCACCGTCGACGACGTTCCCGCCGGAGTGATCGCTCTGGTCGACACCATACGCCCCGGGGTGGACGGCGCCGTGTCCGAGCTCGAGCGTCTGACGGGCGCCCCGTCGGTGCTGATCACCGGCGACAACCTCGGATCGGCGCAGGACATCGCCCGCCGCGCCGGAATCTCCGACGTGCGAGCCGGATTGCTGCCGGAGGGCAAGGTCGACGCCGTGCGCGGACTGCAAGCACGCGAACAGCGGGTCCTCGTCCTCGGCGACGGCATCAACGACGCACCTGCTCTCGCTGCCGCCGACACCGGGGTTGCCATGGGCCGCAAAGGGTCCGACCTGGCACTCGACACCGCCGACGCCGTCCTGGTGCGCGACGACGTCGCCGCGCTCGCCAAGGTGATCGAACTGTCGCGCCGGGCCCATCGCATCGTCGTCGCCAACCTCGTCATCGCCGGCACGTTCATCGTCGTCCTCGTGGCCTGGGACCTGATCGGAACCCTGCCCCTCCCAATCGGTGTCGCCGGGCACGAGAGCTCCACCGTCCTCGTCGCTCTCAACGGCATGAGACTTCTGTCCTCACGTGCGTGGCGAGGGACGAAACAACCTGCTTGACGGCCGAATCCGGAACTTGTCGGTGGGTCGCGGTACCTTTCCCCGCATGCAGAAGTTGGGGGACTCGAGCACCGCAGCGGAACTCTCGGACCGAGACGTCATCGCCGCCATCACCGAGCTCACCCACGCCCAGAATCAGACTGCCGCACGTAAATACGTTCTGCTCGACGAGTTCGCCCGCCGTGGCCTGAACCTGAAGACAGGGCATTCGACGCCACAGCATTACATCGCCTCGGGTACCCGTGTCACCCTCGCCAACTCGACCCGGCAGTTCGTCACTGCCAACTGGCTCAGCCGATGGCCTTCGGTTGCCGAGGCTCTCGCCACCAGCGACATCTTCGTCGACCACGTCAAGGAAATCCACGACGGCTACACCAACATCAGCGGCGCGGACTCCACGCTCTCCGAGGAAAGCCTGGCCGCAGCGGTCGCAGACCTGCTCGCGACCGCCATGGACGGCACAGCCCACCAGGTCAAGCAGCGCGCTCAGGTGTTGATGCACGCAGTCATCGACGACGCCCGCGCCCGATACGACAGCGCACTCGGACGACAAGAAGCACGCAAACAGAAAGAGCGCGAAGCCGAAGAGCAAGGACAGCCCCTGCCCGACGACGATCCTGACGACGATCCCGATCCTGATCCTGATGCCGATGTGTTGAAGAACCCTCCGCCACAACCGGTATCGGAGAACACTGCGCTCAACAAGCTCGAGCTGTTCCTCCTGGCCAACGGACGCCTTGGCTTCAAGGGGGATGTGGACAAGGTTCTCGGCGAGAAGCTCCGGTCAGCACTGTCCCCGCTCTCGCGGCCACAACCGGCACCCGACGGCACCCGCGATCCCCGCAGTGCATCGAGGCGTCAGGCCGACGGGTTGTCGCGGCTCCTCGACCTCGTCGGCGGCGGCACGCGCTCCGCCGGGCCGGGAACACCACCGGCGACGGTCAACGTCACCGTGAACCTCAGTGACCTTCTCGCCGACAGAGCCCGCTCGGCATCGCCGGACACCACAAGTGGAACAGTCACTTCCGGCGCCACACACAGGTCGCCGAAGATGGGCGACCCGGACTGGCCTTTCCAGCTCGAATGGACGGGCCCCTTGAGTCGCAGCCTCGCGCGCCTGCTCGCCTGCGACGCGAACCTCAAGCCAATCATTTTGGACAACAACGACGTTCCCCTCTCGATGGGGAAGGAAGTCCGGCTCGCCACTCCTGAGCAACGCGCAGCCGTGGCCGTCCGCGACAGATGCTGCGTCCGATGCGGCCTCCCCGCGCAGTGGTGCCAAGTGCACCACATCGTCTTCTGGGAAGACGGCGGGCCGACCGACCTCACCAATCTGGTCCTGATCTGCGGCGACTGCCACCGCCTCGTTCACAATCACGGCTGGGACATCGACATCGGCGCCGACGGCCACCCCCGCGTCATCCCACCCGCCGCCATCGACCCCGAACGAAAACCGATACCCAGCTTCCACCGACAACGACGCCCCGCTGCCTGACCGGTCAAGTTGGCCACGGCACCCAGCCGCCCCGGACCACCCGGGCAGGGGCTGGGTGCCAGAGGTGTTGGGCAAGCACCGCGGCGTCCGCGCAGAAATCGCTAGGCTGGCCAGGTGTTCTTCCTCTTCGGTTACGGCAGCAAGCAAAAACACCTCGGCGCAGGCCAGACCCGAACGTGCCCTCGGTGCAACAACACCACGCAGTGGTCGCGGATCCGGACGTACACACAGTTCACGGTGTTCTTCATCCCCATCGCGAGGTGGAGCCGCCGACAACTCGAACAGTGCAGCATCTGCGGCACCGCCGTCGAGGCCTGACCACCCAACAACCCGGATGTAACTGCGCCTTCCAGGTCAACCGTCCTCGGGCACAGGGTCACCATGCGGACCCCACTCACTCCCGGGGAGCACTTGCTCTCCTTCACCCGTGCCTGCGGCGGTACTCCGCCTCGGCTCCCGGATGGAGAGGGATCGTGCCGGTCATGACGAGAGACCGGGCGTCGAGGAACTGACTGCCGATCGCCTGGCGAGGAACCAACGCCGACGACCTGTCCAGCAGCACGCTCACCAACGCTGCGACCGTCTCGTCCGGCACATCCGGGCGGACCAGCAGCAGATTCGGGATGCCCACCGTCGTGACCTCGGGGTGCTCGCCGTACACACCCGCCGGCACCGGCACCGCCTCGTACGCCGTCCCGAATTCACTCCTCAGACCCGCGACCACCCCGCCCAGATCGAGTAACCGCACCGGCACCGGCGGATCGGCGAACGCAGGCGTCGGCAACCCACCCGCCCACATCACCGCGTCGACGTCGCCGGCGTACAACGCATCGGCCGCCGCGTTCATCGACATCTGCACCTCGCGAACAACGTCGGGCAGCCCCGCTGCATCGAGCACCCGGCGCGACACCAGCGTCGCGCCGGAGCCGGGAGCGCCGATGCTGACCGACCGTCCGCGCAGGTCGGCGACGGACTCGATCCCGGAATCGGCACGCACGGCGATCTGGAAGTAGTTCTCGTACACGCAGCCCACCGCCGTCAGATCCCGGCCCGGATGGTCGTACGCCGCGTCCGCGAGCGTCATCGCCAACTCGGCCCGCCCGGACTGCAGCGCATCGAGATTGTCGACGGAACCCTCCGTCGTCAGCGGGACGATGTCGGCTGCTCCGGCGCCCGCGGCCGCGTCGGCGAGCAGTCCGCCGAACTCCCAGAAGAAGCCGCCGATCTCACCGGCCGCGAGACGCACCCGAGGGGACGGCTCCGACGAGCACGACACCGAGGCCCCTGTCGCCGCACCGACGGCGAGAACGCCGGCAGCCCGCAGAACTGCTCTTCGCGAGAGCAGCACTGCGGGCTTGACCATGGTTCTCACCTTAAGGCGAGGTCGCTCACTGGAAGGCGCGACCCTGTTCGCGGTCAAGAACCGTCTCGGACTTGTTCCGCAGAACGAAGATGTAGACCACCAGCGACACCGCGATCACCACCGTCACGTAGAGGATGAACCACGAGACGTGGCCACCGTTCTTCGCAGCCTGGTAGATCAGCGGCGCCGTGCCACCGAACGCCGAGTTCGCCAACGCATACCCGAGGCCGACGCCCAAGGCACGCACGTGCGACGGGAACAGCTCCGCCTTCACGATCGCGTTGATGGAGGTGTAGCCGGTCAGGATGACGTAACCCACGCACACCAGCGCGAGCGACTCCACCACCGACGTCGCGGACGGCAGGTACGTGATGAGCACGTAGGTGTACAGGACACCGCCGATACCGAAGAACACGAGCAGCGGCTTGCGACCGACCTTGTCGCTGATCATTCCGCCGATCGGCTGCAGCAACATCAGGAAGATCAGGCCGAAGAGGTTGATCCACGTCCCGGTCATGCCGCGGTCCTCGTACGCCGTCTTGATCATCGACGGAGCGTTGACGCTGTACGTGTAGAACGCGATGGTGCCGCCGATCGTGACCATGAAGCACACCAGCAACGGCCGCCAATGATTCAGCACCAGCTCCTTCATCGATCCCGACGCCCGATCGGCACCACTGCGCACGGCCGCGAGCTGATCCTTCGTCAACGATTCGTCCATGCTGCGACGCAGCCAGAACACCACCACCGCAGCGACACCGCCGATGAAGAAGGCGATGCGCCAACCGAACTCCTCGATCTGCCCCCGGTCCAGGAACGCCTGCATGATCAGCAGCGTCACCTGTGCGAGCACGTGTCCACCGACGAGGGTGACGTACTGGAACGACGAGAAGAATCCCCGACGCTCCCGCGTGGCGGCCTCGGACATGTACGTCGCCGACGCGCCGTACTCGCCGCCGGTCGCGAAGCCCTGCACCAGACGGCACAGGATCAGGATGACCGCGGCCCACACACCGATGCTCTCGCGTCCCGGCGTCAGCGCGATGACCAGCGAGCACGCGGCCATCATCGAGACGCTGAACGTCAGCGCAGCACGTCGGCCGTTGCGGTCGGCGTAGCGGCCGAAGAACCACGACCCCACCGGACGCATCAGGAACGTGACGGCGAAGATCGCGTACACGTAGACGGTCGAGTTCTTGTCCGCCGAATCGAAGAACTGATTCTCGAAGTACGTCGCGAAGACGGTGTAGACGTACACGTCGTACCACTCGACGAGGTTGCCCGACGACCCGCGGAGCGTGTTGAACACCGCACGCCGAGTCGCCGCGGGAGACGAAACGGGGGCGGACCGCGGTGAGTCAGCGGTCGAGGTGGCCTCGTTGGCCATGGGCAGTCCTTCCACAGGGGGCTCGTGCTGGTCGCCGCGAGCTGTGCGGCAACCGTCGTGCCCCTACTGTGACCCCAGGCACAGCCTCCGACAAAACCGTTTCCGATTTCCTAACACTCTCTTAGGAAAGGACCGCCGGTACTGCCAGCTCGACGCGCAGACCCGATGGCACACCCGCGCTGACCTGCAAGGACCCTCCTGCTCGCTCGGTCAAGGCGTGGACGATCGACAAGCCGAGCCCGGTGCCCTCACCGCCGACCCCCGGCGCCCGATAGAACCGGTCGACCACCTTCGGCAGCTCGCTCGTGGGTACTCCCCCACCCGAGTCCGCCACCCACACCAGCACGTGACCGTCGCTCTCCCGGCACCCGATCTCGACAGACGAACCCGCGCCCGCGTACTTCGTGACGTTGCTCAGCAGCGCATCGAGAATCCTGATCATGTCGTCCTCCGGCAACGCCGCGCGGGGCACGTCGTCCGCGACGGCGAGCGAGTAAGACATCCCCGCGACAGTCAGTGTGGTCGACCAGAATTCGACGCGGCTCAGTATCGCCGCCCGGGCGTCACACCCCGTCGTCCGCGCGCCGGCCGGCGTCTCCGCAGCCGCGAGGACCAGAAGATCCTCGACGACGATGCTCAGCCGATCCACCTCCAGAGTCGTCTTCAGGTGCGCCTCGGACGCCGACTCCGGCACCCTCATACCCAGCACGTCCAGCCGAATACGCAGTGCAGCCAACGGATTACGCAACGCATGGGCAGTGTCCGCGACCAGCCGACGCTGAGCCGCGGTAGCCGCCTCCACGTCGTCGGCCATGGCGTCGAACGCACCGGACAGCTCACGCACTTCCGGCGGCCCGACGTACTCGGTCGACTCGGGCCTCGACGTCTCCTCCGCCGGCAGCTCGGCGTGGAACTTGTCACCGAACGACTGCACCCGCGACGACAACGCCGTCAACGGCCGAACCACCCAGCGCGACAACGCAGCAGCGATCACTGCCACGGACACCAGGATCAGCAGCGCACCGGCGCCGATGACCACCCACGCCACCGCCACGTCTCTACGCGCCGCATCGGTCGACGCATCGATCACCACCGCACCGTCCACCTGGGTTCCACCGCCGACGGGAGCCGCGACCAACACCTCGGACTGAGCCCACGGCGTCAAACTCGAAGGGACGTCGCCGCGTTGGTTACGTAACGCTCCCGACACGGCCTCTTGCACATCCGGCCGGTCGACGTCGATACCCGCCGACGCACGCACCACACCGCCCCGGTCGACGATGGCGAGGCCCTCGCCGTACAGAGAGTGGTAGCGCTGCACGGACTCTCGCAACCTCGGCACCCCGGACTCGTCCTCCCGCGAGGACAACTCCGCGAAGAACGTCGCTGCCGCGGCGCGGTTCTCGCCGAACCTCTGCACACGTTCCCGCCCCACCAACACCGCCAGAGGCACCGCAAGCGCGAGCACGACGACGATGGAGTAGATCATCAGCACGACCAGCACCCGGCGTCGCACGTCAGGTGTCCCAGCGGTAACCGAAGCCGCGGATGGTGACGATCGCCCCGGGGCGCCCGAGCTTGGCCCGCAGCGCAGTCATGTGAACGTCGAGCGTGCGCGAGATCGCCACGTACGCATCACCCCAGATGGCGTCCATCAACTGCTCGCGGCTCACGGCTTCGCCCCGCCGCGTCACGAGGTGCGCCAGCAGTTCGAACTCCTTGGTCGTCAGCCCGATGTCTCTGCCGTCGACCTCGACACCGCGTCCCACGAGATCGACCACGACATCGCCGAGCACCACCCGGTCCGCCGAGGACTCGGCCGCTGCACTGCGACGCCGCGCCGCGACCTCCAGCCGCGCATGCAGTTCACCGAGCCGAGCGGGCTTCACGACGTAATCGTCGGCACCGCCGCGGAGAGCCCGCACCACCGACCGCTCGTCGTCCCGCGCCGTCAACACCACCACCGGCACGGCACTGAGGGTTCGGAGCTTGCGCAGCACCTCGAGCCCGTCCATGTCCGGCAACCCCAGGTCCAGCAGCACGACGTCCATGTCGTGGTATCCGAGCAGTACATCCGCTCCCCGGCGCATCCGAACGGGCGCGTGGCCGACTTCGGTCAGCGCCTCGACCAGCGCCTCACCGACTCCGTCGTTGTCCTCCACCACCGCGATACGCATCCACCACAAGATATATCCGACGTGGGCGCAGCGGCCCGGGGACACCGAAACCGGTCACAGCGGCGGAAGCGCCTGGGGTGCCTCGGGGCCGTCGTACCGGGCGATGGGCCGGATGATCTTGCTGTCCGCGGACTGCTCGACGATGTTGGCGCACCACCCGACGATCCGGCTGCACGCGAAGGTCGGCGTGAACATCGACCTGGGTATCCCGCACAGCTCCATCAGCACGCCCGCGTAGTACTCGACGTTCGCGTAGAGCTTCCGGTCCGGTTTCAGATCCGCCAGCGCCGCGGCGATCACCTTCTCCACCTGTGCGGCTTTGTCGATCAGTTCACCTCCCAGCTGCTGCGCAGTCTCACGGAGCATCACCGACCGGGGGTCCTCGGTGCGATACACCGGGTGCCCGAACCCCATGATGCGTTCACCCGCAGTGATTTTCGACCGTGCCCAGGAATCCGCGTCCGCCAGGTCGGCAATCTGGTCCAGCCCGTCCAACGCCCGATCCGGTGCGCCTCCGTGCAGCGGTCCGGCGAACGCGCCGATCGCCGCACACACGGCGGAGGCGATGTCCGATCCCGTCGACGCGACCACCCGCGCCGTGAAGGTCGACGCGTTGAACCCGTGATCGATGGTCGCCGTCAGGTACCGGTCGACGGCCCTGGCACGAGCGTCGCTCGGAACGTCGCCGCTGATCATGAACAGCCAGTTCTGCGCCGTCGTCAGATCCTCCCGCGGTTCGATCGGCTCCTGACCCGACCGAAGGCGATGAACCGCAGCCAGAACGGTGGGCGTCACCGCACACAGGCGCAACGCCGTCGCTCGTTTGTCGGCGTCGGTGGATTCGTACAGCGGAACAGCACCGGGCAGGCCGGACAGAACCGTGCGCAGCGCCAGAAGCGGCTGCTCCGGGCCGGTCGCGGCAACCGACGCCACCGCCTCGCGCACCTCCGCCGACAGGACCCGCAGCGGCGCGACCGTACGGCTGAACTCCGCTCGCTCGGACAGGCTCGGCAGACGACCCTCCACCATCAGGAACCACGCATCCTCGAAGGTGCGGCTCTCGGCGATGTCGATCGCCGAATACTGACGGTAGTGATAGAAACCCTCGTCGCCTCGGACGTCACCGATCGACGTGGACGTGACGACGACGTTGTGCAGCCCACGCGGGGCCTCGAGAACGCTCATGACATCTCTCCTCTGCTGGTCACCCACCACGATCCGCGTTAACATTGATCGTTGTCAATGTTGATCGAGTCAATGTTCAGCACGCCGAACCGAGAGGCGAAGATGCCATCCCCCGACGGCCGAGAACTCCTCACCACCGCACAGGCCGCTGCCCGGTTGGGGGTCAAACCCGAAACCGTCTACGCCTACGTCAGCCGGGGGTTGCTGACCAGCAGTCGTCTCCCCGGCGTCAGGGGCAGCGTCTTCGACGTCGACGAAGTCGAAGCACTCGCGGGTCGAGACACCGCTCGCCGCACCGACATCGGGACGGTGGAACGGATCAGAACTCGGATCACTCTGCTGGACGACGATCACTTGTACTACCGCGGCCGCAACGCCGTCGACCTGACCGCCTACTCGTTCGAGTCGGTAGCGCACTTCGTGTGGACAGGGCAAATGGACTCGGATCGCAGGTTTCACGTCGATCCCGTTGTGGCACAGAAGTGCCGAGATGCCGCCGCGTCACTGTCGCCGGATTGCCGATTCATCGACCGTATCCGCCTCGCCGTCGACGTCGCCGCGACCCACCGTCCGATGCGTGTCGACATCAGCCCGAAATCGGTTGTATCCGAGGCCGGCCAACTGTCGGCGACCGTCGCTGCCTCTCTCACCGAAGCTGCGCCCGACACCTCCGTCGCGGAGTCGATGTGGGCTGCAGTGCGATCGGAGGCATCCGACCCTCGCGGACTGACCGTTCTACGAGCCGCCCTCGTGCTGATGCTCGACCACAGCCTGGCGGCGTCGACGCTCGCCGTTCGGGTCGCGGCCAGTACACGAGCCCACCTCTACTCGGTCGTCGCCGCGGGCCTGGGGTGCATCGACGGTCCACTGCACGGATCCGCGGCCGAGCCTGCCTACCGGTTCATTACGTCTGCGCGCGTCGACCCGATTTCGGCTCTGGCACAGCATCTTCGATCCGGCGAGCGAGTCCCCGGGTTCGGCCACGTGATCTACACCGACCGGGACCCTCGCGCCCAGGAATTGCTTCGGCTGCTCCGCGACCCGGCGAGCGGCGCGAACGCCGCCGTGATGGCAGCCGCGGACATCGTGATCGACGAGATGCGCGATCGGTTCGACACGTTCCCCAACTCCGATTTCGCGCTCGCCACCTTCACGTGCGCCTTCGATCTCCGGCCCGACACCCCGGAGGCACTGTTCGCGTTCGCCCGTATCGCCGGGTGGACCGCGCACGCCCTCGAGGAGTACGACGAACCGCCCCTTCGCTTTCGAGTGCCCGGTATCTACACTGGCATCCGGCCGGGTACCTGAACAGCTCCCGCAAGTCCTGTGTAGTTTCCGCCGAAACGGGCACACTCTCCTCGACCCAGCTTCGAACCCCAGGAGATCTCATGACGATGCCCAGCGACGCCGACGCCGCAGTGGAATCCCACGGCACCAACGACGGCCCCCGCGACCACCCGGCGGACGAGAACACTGCCGTGGGCGCACACGTCGACGACGAGAACGTGCCACACCCTCCGCGCGACGACGAGTCGACGGGCTAGTTCGACAGTCGAACTACGGAACGTAAAAGGTGGCGAACCCGGGAACCGTCGTAATGTAAGAGGAAACGGCGACCAGAGCGACCTGCCCCGGCCCGGTCCGCAGTACCGCCTCGCGCGGCGCGCCGCCCAGACCGTCGGACATGCGGGCCGCACCTGACGCCCCGGTGGAGAGGTTCACCCAGCGCACGTCGGCGACCTGATAGCACCCAGGCCTGCCGTCGGCCGGGCTGGTGACCCTGGCGACCCCCGGTTGCTCGCCGAGTACCGCTACGCAGCGGACCTCGGGCGAATCGAAGCTGCCGTTGGTGTTACCGTACGGCGCCGGGTCGATCTGAAACGGCACCGTGACCTCCGCGGACGCGACTGCAACCGGACCGAGAACCGCCCCGATCGCGACCGCCCCACACACCGTCAGTCTCCGTACGAACGTCTTCATGGGTTCGATCCTCCACCCGATGACGGCACGGCGCGCCTTATTGGACCCAAATGCCGTGCAATCCCGCGGGAACACGGATGGGCAGCTCGATCGTCGCCAGCGGCCCGTCCGCCGGGTTGTCGGCGTCCAGGATGTAGAAGCGGGATTTCAGATCCTCGGGATCGGTGCCGATCGCACCCCAGTAATCGTGCGTCTCACCCGGAATGTAGATGGGTTCGCCGATCGCCACCCCCGGAGACCACACCTCGTCGCGCCCGGAGTGCACGTCGTGGAAGAACAGTGATTCGAGGAATCCGTCGTCGACCTCGGATTTTCCGACGGTGGCGATGCGGCCGTGATCGAGCGTCAGCAACCTGTCGTCGACACGAGGGAACTCGATTCCGAACCGGTCACTGATCTGCGTACGGCTCACCGCACCGGTGACGGGATTCAGCAACGCCCGCGTCAACGCCGGGTTGTTGACGCCCGTCGGCTTCGTCAGACCACCGGGAAACAGGTGTTCGACGTAGTCGACGGTGACGGTGCCGTCGGGATTGTCGAAAGCGTTGGCGAAGTGCCACACCCAGAACGCCTCCGTGTCGATCCACCGAATCGCGCCACCGTCCCGGGGGATCAGCGCGATGCGGGTTCCTCGGTCCGGCTGCCACGACAGCAGCGCTCCACCGGTCATCGCGGCGGCGAGATCGAACGCCAACGGATTGACGAACAGCACCACGTACTTCTGCGTCAACGCCATGTCGTGAATCATGTAGGGCTTGTCGAGACCGTCGACGGGAGTCGGCGACAGCAACACCCTGCCGTCGGCGCCGACGATCGACCACGTCAGATACGGCGCCTCCAGCGAGTAGTTGAACAGGACCATCTCCCCGGTGTGCGGATCGATCTTGGGGTGCGCCGTGCTGCCGACCCGCATCGCGCCGTCACAATCCTCCTGCGCGAGCGTCGCGAGCTTCTCACGGTCCAGCAGGTACGGCCGGTCGCCTTCGGCCATCGCCAGGAGCTTGCCCGCGTGATCGACGATGTTGATGTCCGGCAGTTGACGCGTGGTGCCGGCGAGGGCATCGCCGACGACCGACGCCGGCGGCGTGTATCCGTCCATCACGCCGGACCAGATCGCCTCTCCCCGTTGCTCTTCGAGCTCGACCATCGGCGTCCGAACGAACCGATTGGTGTACGACGCTCGGCCGTCGGCGATGCCGACCCGGTGGACCATCCCGTCGCCGTCGAGGGGAAAGACGAACGATCCGATCGGGTCGAAACGCGGATTGGGTCCGTTCCGCAGGTAACTGCCCTTCAGGTCGGCCGGGATCTCGCCGACGACGTGCAGGTCGGCGACGTCCACCTCCTCGCGCTGCGGTGCGAACACACCGTTCAGGTGGGTGTGGTGGACGACGTCGACGGGCGCCGGCCGGTGCGGGTCGGTGGTGAGCGTGTCGTTCGTCATGAGGGGACTCCCGTTCGTCGGTGCGATGCTTCGATCCTGGTCTTCGGGACCGTGGAGGAACATCGGTCAGAGCACGTAGATATCCCTGCCAGTCACTCCCGGCGGCCGGCGACGAGGGCGGCGAGTTCCACTCGGGTACGCAGGCCCAGCTTGGCCAGCGCGTGCGAGACGTGCGTCTGCACGGTGCGCTGGGAGATGAACAGGCTCTGCGCGATCTCCGGGCCGCTTCGACCGCTCGCCACCATGTCCGCGATGGTCGTCTCGGTCCGGGTGAGGCTGTCCCACCCCGTCCGCGGACGCTCCCGGACGGTCCGCGGATCCAACCGCACTCCCAGCGGACGCAGGCGCATGGCGATTCGCGAGGACAACGCGGTGGCGCCCATGTTCTGGGTGATCAGCAGCGCCGTCCGTGCATGTTCACGCGCAGTCACCTTGTCTCCCGATGCCGCGAGCTCGCACGCTGCTTCCTCCCAGGCTGCGGCCTCGGCGATGACGTTGCCTTCCCGGCGAGCGCTCTCCGCGCTCCGAACGGCCTGCGCGACGACGGACTCCGAATCACCCGCGCACAGGGCCCGAGCGAGAGCGACCGGTCCGACGCTCGCCACGGGCAGTGGATCGGAGATCTCCGCGAGGGTGTCGACGATCTCCGCGGCGAACTCACCGTCGTCGGTCCGCCGAGCCAGACGAGCGCAGTCGACGGCGAACGACGGAAGCCACCCGTAGATCCCCAACTCCCTGGCGCCACCCCAATACCTGCGGGCTGCGGCCACCGCAGGCAACAACTTGCGGCCGGACTCGAGCAACGACACCCGCGTCATACCGCAGATCGGCAGTCCGAACTGATGCGGCTGTCCCGAGTTCTCGAACGCATCCAACCGCGCGAGAGCCGCCTCCACGTCGCCTCGGTACACGTCGATCTGAGCGCGGGTGCCCTCCGCGATCGACGTCCACCCCATGTCCGCCGAGCCCGCACGTTCCAACCCGGCGTCGATGTGCGCGGCCGCGTCGTCGAGACGGCCTCTCTTCATCGCGATGCCTCCGCGGGTGAAGTCCTGGTACGCCGTCATCCACGCGGCACCGCGGTCGGTCCGCAGCTGCTGAGCGCGGTCCATCAGCGCTTCCGCCGCGAAGGGCCCGTGCGCGTACAGCTCGATGAACGGCGGCCACACGTCCGCCGACGTACTGAGCTGAAACCCTGCGCCCACCGCGCCTTCCTGCTGGGACGCTTCGAGCGCCAGGTTCAGCCCACTGTCGACAGCACCGGAGAGAAACCGTCGCAGAGCCTCGGTGACCAACACGCTGACCGGTCCCTGAACGGCCCCCAGCTCCCCGCCTGGCACCGGAGTGATGCCCTCCAACAGGGAGACGTACCGCTGCGTGTCCAGCAGACCCGCGCGGGTGGCGTCGTCGACGGGCATCTGCAGCGTCGACGAGATCAACCCGAGCGCGTGCTGCGACTTTCCTTGCGCGATCGAGGTGAACAGCAGCGTCCGGTACAGCAACGGCACGACGGCGGGATCGGTCGCGTTCGACAGACCCTGCGTTGCAACCTCGGCCGACCGGGCGAGCTGGCCGCTGCGCGCCAGTGCCGTCGCCAGGTCCAGCTCGAACGACCCGGCGACGGTGGCCGTCGCAGTCCCCAACAGGTCGACGGCGACCGCGGGAACGTACTGCAATTCCTCCTGCGCCCGGCTCACCGCCGCACCGAGCACCGACTCGTCCCCGCCCGCCGCGAGCAGGTGATGCGCCACCATCTGCCGGTTGCCCGCGGCCTCGTGGTGACGCGCGACCTCCGTGTGCAGGATCGCCCGAAGCGGCGGCGCCAGACCGTCGTACGCCACGTCGGCATAGACGTCGTGCGTGAACGTCAACTCCCCGCTCGGCGACGCGTCGATCATGCCCGCGTCGATCACCGTCTGCGCCGCCCCGACCATCACCGCGGCCGACGTGTCTCCGAGGTCGGCCAGCTCGGCCAGTGTGGCAGGCCCGCCCCACACCGCGAGCTTGCGAACGAGATCACGTGAGGATGCGTCGAGCAGCGAAAGCTGTTCCGCAATAGCGGATTCCAAGCTGCTGGACGCCGACGCGTCGAGCATGCTCGGCGCGGTTGCCCTGCCGTCCTTCACGACGACGGTGCCGTGCGCACGCAGCTCCGTCAGCATCGTCAACGCGTGCATCGGGTTACCACCCGACCGCGCCAGAAGCGTCGACAGCGCGGCGTCCGGCCACGCACCGAGTACCTCGTGGGCCAGCACCTCGAGATCCGCGGCGTCCATTGCCGGCAGATTCCACTCGCGGACGGTCGGACGGGCCAGCATCCGAGTCAACAGCTCACGGGTGGGCAGGTGGCGCCGCGCGACGAGCACCACCAACGGCAGATCCTTCGCCGCCGCGGCGAGGTGGGACAACACTTCCAGGCTGCCCGCGTCCGCGTTGTGCGCATCGTCGACGACCAGCAGCTGCGGCCGAACCGCGCACAGCGAGTCGACCGCTGCATAGAGCTCGGTGTCGAACCCGGCCGGAGCCGTCGTCGGCACGGCGACGCCGATGAGAGCCGCGGCCACCGCATAGGGCTGACGCCAGGACAACTCGTCGGCCGTCGCCCACCGCGTTTCGATGCCCCGGCCGGACACGAGTCGACGCAGCGTGTACGACTTGCCACTGCCCGGCCCGGCGGTGACCACCAGCGTCCGCGGACCGATGCCGTTCATCGCCAGGTCCAGCGCGGAGTCGATCTCGTCGACGATCGACCTGCGCGCCCCGGTGGACGGCAACTTCATGCATACGACGGTAACGCCGAGGCGGCGCCGACCTCGGCGGAACGCGTCGATTCATACATATCGGATGAGTGGCAGCGAATCGTGCGTGCCTACACCGATGATCTGCCACGCCGATCGTTGGAAGCTGATCTCATCGAATTCCGCTAGTCCGACGCAGTGCTGTCGAAAGGCTCCCACCATGCACGGCAAAATGATGATCCTCGGCCTGGCGCCTTGGGCGCTCTTCGCCATCCTTACCGAGAGAATGGGTGCGAGCGCTGTCGGGATCGCCGCACTGCTGGCCTGCGTGAGTTCGCTGGCGCTGGCGTTCGTCGGCCGCAGCAAGTCCGTGGCCAGGGGCAACGGCGGCATCAAGATCATCGACGCGGCCGGCATCGTGACCTTCGGGATCATCGCGTTGCTCGGGTTCCTCGGCAACAGCGGCCTGAACGACGCCCTGGCCGACTTCGGCCGCGGCGGCGCGACGTTCGTGCTGGCCGCCGTCATGGCCGTCTCGGTCGTGACGGTGCCGTTCACCGAGCAGTACGCCCGCGACTCGGTGGACCCGCAGTACTGGGGCACCCCGCGATTCCACGAGAAGAACAAGTCCATCAGCGCGATGTGGGCGGGCGTCGTGTTCGCGATGGCCGTCTGCCACGTCATCGCCGGTGCACTGGCGTCGTCCACCGAGATGACCAACAACCACCCGGGCAATCTCCTGCTCAACTGGGTCGTTCCCATCGCGTTGATCATCTGGGCGGTCAAGCGCACCGGCAGGATCGCCGGCGATCACTCCGCGACGCCGAACAGCGCGACGCCTCAGGCCACCTGAGCGGCGCACGACAATGCCGCGCCCACCGCCCGTGTCGATTCGAGGGCAGTGAGCGCGGCAGAGTCGGTAGCTACGTCAGGCTGACGCCGATCAGGTTGTCGCTTCCGCGTCCAGCAGGGACAGGGTGCTGTTCAACTGATCTTCCGTGACCAACGGGAACTTCACTTTCTCGAGAAGCTTCTTGTCCGTCACCTTCGACCAGTCGTACGTGTGGCGCACCAGCGTCTCGTTGGGACCCTGAGACTCCAACTCCCACAGCCACTCCCACCCGGGAGGCTCGGTGCCCGCAGGCGCGGTGGTCCATGCGAGCAGCTTGTCCTTGGCGTAGCCGGTGACGTGATTGTCGGTCTGGTACTCGCCGCCCATGTGATCGCCGGCCATGTTCATCGTGAACACCTCACCGACCTTCTGGATGCGATCCGCATGATCCACCCCGCGGATGAAGCCGGAAGCATCGATCTTCTGATGCCGCTCGGGATTGGAGAGCACATCGAACACCGCGTCGACGGGAGCTTCGATGGTGCGTTCTACGGTGACCTTCGTTGTGTCGCTCATACAACTACGGTGCCCGACGATGAGGCCGCCTAAACGTTCCCCGGCCGATGGACGGCGCTGAGTAAGCAAAGGCTAACCTGAAGGTCCGCATTGTTCGACGTACAGGATCCTCATGAAGCTTCACATCACCGCAGTCACCGTCGCTGCGATCGCATCCCTCGCACTGGCCGGGTGCAGCAACTCCGACACCGCGGACGACAACGCCGCGACACCCGCAGCCGAAGGTTCGTTCCCGGTCACCGTCGACCACATGTACGGCGAGACCACAGTCGATGCACTACCGGAACGCGTCGCCACCTGGGGATTCGGCACCACCGACGCCGTCCTCGCCCTCGGCGTCGTACCCGTCGCCATTCCGTCGGCCGAATACGGTGGAGGCGACGACCTGATGTACCCGTGGGTGTCCGACGCCATCGAGGACCTCGGCGGACAGACCCCGGAACTGCTCGACAACTCCGCGTACGAACTCCCCGTCGAACAACTCCTCGCCACCGATCCGGATGTACTGATGGCACCGCACTCCGGACTCACCCAGGCCGAATACGACGCAGTGACCGCGGCAGGCATCCCCGTCGTCGCGCCACCGGAAGAACTGTGGTCGACGCCGTGGCGTGACGTCATCACCACCACCGGGGACGTCCTGGGCCGCGCCGACGAAGCCCGCGAACTCGTCGCCGACCTCGATCGACAGGTCACCGACGCCGGTGATCAGCACCCCGAATTCGACGGTCGATCCATCGCCTACGTGTCCGAGGCAGCAGACGTCTACTACCTGCTCCTGCCGACGGATCCTCGCGTCGAACTGCTCGAGAATCTCGGATTCACCACGCCCGAATCGGTGACGTCCCTCTCGAACGGTGAATCGCCGTTCTCCACCACCGTCTCGGCGGAGAACATCTCGAAGATCGACGCGGACGTCGTGTTCACCCAGGTCGACACCGACCAGGCCTTGCAGGAGTTCCTGACCTCGGACGTGTCGCGACAGATTCCGGCCGTCGCGAAGGGCGCCGTCGCCGGATTCGTCGGCCAGGAGGCCGGTTCCGCGATCGGGCCGACGGCTCTGTCCATCCCCTTCTTCCTCCCGACCCTCGTCGACGGTCTGGCCGACGCAACGGAAGTCGCCGGTAGCTGACGCAGCCGCGGGTGTACGGTTACACGCACGGTGACCCGACGCCCGTGACGCTTCGCCGCACGGTTCCCCTAGTGCGTCGGGACTGACATGAGCAAGCCAGGAGTGGAGCCCGCCGAACGACCGAAGGCTCTGCGTATATTCGTCGCAGGCTGGGTCATCCAAGACGGGTCGTTCCCACGTGCATCGGTGGGCGACGTTGTCGACGTCGCCCTCGAGCACCACTCGGCGGGCCCCGTCCGCTCGGTGCTCGACGACAAACGCAGAGCCACAGCCCGTCCCGCCTTCGGAGCCGGTCCCCGAGGGCGGGACGGAGAACTCCGGTGGTTGCACCTCGTCCACGGCGACGGCTGGAGCGGTCAGTGGTGGGCGGATCGCCCCACGAACGGGTCGGTGATGCTCGACGGGATACTCAGCGCGGTCCTCGACGACCGGGCGATCGACCGACCCGCTCGGGTGCACGGCCGAATCGAGCGAATGCACCTCGTGCACAAGCAAGTCGAGAAAATCGACAACGGCTGGCGCGGAGTCGACGGAACCGAGCGCCTCGACGAGATCGACGCCGTCCCCACGGGTGATCCTTGGTGGGAGCGCGAGCCCATCGAGAACGGCCACGTGCAGACGACAGGAATCCTCGTCGAACTCGATCTCGATATGCTCTCACCACCAACGCCTTTCGCCGCGGGAGCCGTGTCAGCCGACGGCAGCAACGTCTGGGTCATGCATGCGTCGGACCCCGTCCTGTTGCGTGTCGAGGCAGCAGGCGCCGTTTCCGCGATCACCCGGTTTCTGTTGCCGCTCACCATCGAGCCCACCGACGACCGCTGGACCCGACGCCTCCACGCCGTCCCCGGCGGGTGTTGGATCACGTCCGAACACGATGTCCACCGATGCACTGTCGTCGACGAGAACTCCGTGACCATCGACCGCTACGCAACCTCGGGCGCCTGGGCCTCGGCCATGGTCGACGGGTCCCTCTATCTGATCGACGCGTCCGGATCGCACATGATGCACAACCGTCGACACGGGGTGATCCGAACCTGGCCGAGCACGAAGGTCCAGGTCCTCGACGAGCACCACCGACGCACAGTCGATGTCGCAGAGCAGGATCGGCCCGACATGACGTTCTCCCGAGCAGATCGCGCCTTTGGCCCGCACGGAATCGAATGGCAGGTACACGAAACCGACGAGTTGCTGAAGCTCGACTTCGAGGCGGGAACGACGACGCGGATCGACCTGAACCGAGGCGTGGCCGATGGGCAGGTACGAAGCATCACCCCCAGCGCCTGGGACGACCCCGCCAACGCGGCACTCATCGCCTCCATCACGGTGCCCCGGCCGAAACGCGCGTGAACTCGGCGCCGACGTGGCACAGTGTCGTGGATGACCGACAGGCCCAGGGGGGCGCCGTGGTGGGTTGGACTGACGATCGTGGTGGCGGTACTCGCCGCTCTCGTGTGTCTGCTCGTGCTGTGGGCGTACGTACCGCCCGAACGTAACTACCTGTACTTCGCAATCGCGCAGGATGCCGCGCTCGCCGTGGCCGCGATGTGGCTGCTACTGGGCCTGATCGGGTGGGTGAAGTATCGGAGGCTACGGCTGACGGCAATCGCACCGGTGTTCGCACTGGTCACCGCCGTCCTCGTGGCGTTGTCCCTACCGTCGTCGTTCGCCTTCGCCGTGTCCGAGGGCGCGCTGACGGCGACCGCTGAGGAGTGCCCCGACGTCGACACCGCCGAACGACGGGTCGGCCTGTACCGCGTCTGGCACACGATGCCGGTCGATTCAGACGCGACAGGGCAGGGCGGCTGCATGCTGTACGTACGCGGCGGTGGCCGAGTCGACGGCGTGGGCCTGGCCTACCTCCCGCTGGGAATCCCGAACTCGTACACGCACTATGCCGGACGGCCGGACATCGAGTACTCCCACTACGAAGGTGAGTGGTACCAGTTCACGCAGGTGTTCTGAACAGCTCCGCCAGCGCCGCGTCGGCGCCCCGAAAAGCATTGGCGTCGATGAATTGACCGGCCACCGAGGCACTCTCGGAGAACTGCAGAATCTGCACGGGCTTGCCTCCCATGTCCGCCCAGCCACCGAACCTGCCGGCGCCGCGCGCCGGCGCCCAGTTGTCCCCGGGATACAACCGCGAGGCGAAGTCACGCCCGGAGACGTAATCGCTGTTCCAGACCCCTACCGGCAATCGGTCCAGAGGCGCACTGCCCATTCGCGTTTCCCAGAACCAGCGCGGAAGATACACCGGAAGGAACCGCTGGAACCCCACCGCGCGGTAGGCGTCGAACCGCCGGAGAAGATCGTCCACCGACCCGCCGTTCGTCGTGTCCTCGTAATCCACTTGCAACGGAAAATCAACTCCACCAGCGTGATTGCGCAGTGTCTCCGCTTCGGAAGCCGGGTCGGTGTTCGTTCGACAGAACACGTACCCGCCCCACCGTCCGGGAAAATGCGTCGCCATCTCCGCAGCGGCCCGCGGCCAGAACGGATCGCGATACCCGGACCCCTCGGTGACTTTGTGCGTCGCGAACACGAACCCTTCGGCCTTGGCCGCGGCAAAATCGAAGTTGCCCTGATGATTGCTGACGTCGATACCGAACAGTGTCACACCGACCACGGTGCCACACACCTACGACACGGACCCTCGAGCTCGCCCTCGCCCGAAGCTGAGTTAGGGTTCCCTGACCAAACAAGCGGAATCACGGATCGGGTGGATGAGTTCGATGAGAATCGGTGCAGCGATAGTCGGCGCGGTACTGCTCGCAGGCGTCCTGACAGGGTGTTCCAGCTCGGAAAGCGAGACGACCTCCACCGTCCCCACCGGCGAGTTCCCTGTGACGATCGAGCACGTCTTCGGGAGCACCGAAGTGCCCTCGACGCCGGAACGCATCGTCACCCTCGGGGTCTCCGACGCCGACGTCGTACTCGCCCTCGGCCAGGTTCCGGTCGGAAACAGTGGTTTCGCGTTCTACGAAACCGGGCTCGGCCCGTGGGCCCAGGAACAAGTCGGCGACGCCGAACTCACCCGCATAGAGTCGGACTCGGAACCCAATCTCGAGCAGATCGCCGAGCTCGCACCCGACCTGATTCTCGGCCTCAACGCCGGGTTCGACGAGGCGACCTACAACAAGCTCAGCGAGATCGCACCCACCGTCGCGCGGCCGGTTGGCACTGCGGCGTACGCGGTCCCTCGCGCCGCTGCGACCGAGACCATCGCCACCGCAATGGGCATGAAGGACGAGGGGGTGCGGCTCAACGAGGAGACCGACGCCCTACTCGCCGACACCGTAGCCGCGCATCCCGAGTTCGCAGGCAAGACCGGAGTCGCCGTCATGTCCTACAGCGGCGTGTACGCAGGCTTCCTCCCCGGTGACGGACGTGGCCAGTTCCTCACCTCCCTCGGTTTCGCGACGCCGCAGCCCGTGCTCGACGGCGACACCGGTGACACGTTCTACGTCGAATTCTCGGCCGAGAACACGAACATGCTCGACGCCGACGTCATGCTCGTTCTCGGACCCGACGAGAACTTCGACATCGTCGCCGAGAACCGTGCGTTCGCCAACACCACAGCCGGTCGCAACGGTGCCATCATTCCCGCCACCCTCGATCAGCGTGGCGCGATCACCTACAACTCGGTGCTGTCCATTCCCTACGCCATCGACACCCTGGTCCCCCGCATCGCGGACGCGCTTCGCTGAGTCCGGATTGACCGGTTCCACAACGGGGTAACACCCTGCATGCCGTCGCTACGACACCTGTCCCTCGCACCCCTCGCCGCCGTCGCCTGCGCACTCGCAGCCGCGGCACCGGCGTCGGCGCTCCCCGGTCCCGAGAACTTCGCCGACGTACCCGCTCGGACCTCGATCTCCTTCGAGCATTCGCCCAGCGGTCTGCGCGTGGGAACCGCCAACGAGAACGACGCCCGACCGGGCTTGTCCACGGTCAAGCTGTACCTGGCGGACTACGCACTACGCCACGGAGACGGGTCGGCCGGCGACCGCGATCTCGCGGCACGGATGATCCAATCCAGCGACGACGGCGCCGCGTCCGCACTGGACTCCAAGTACCCGAACGCGATCGACGCCACCGCCGCCGAATTCGGATTGCCGTCGACCTCCCGCGGAGGTTTCTGGGGTAGTTCCTACACCAGCACCGCGGATACCGTCCGCTTCCTGGAAGCGAAGAAAAGAACCGACCCGGCGAGCCCGATCCTGGGATGGATGAACTCGTCGAGCCCCGTCGCCACCGACGGCACCCAGCAGGACTGGGGCACAGGCGAGCTCGCCGACGTGACCGGAACCAAATGGGGCTGGGCCGACGACGCATCCAGCGTCGTCGCCTCCGCATCCATCGGTGACGGTTTCTCGGTCGCGGCCAACACTTACGGCTCGGCCGCAGCACAGACCGACGACGTCCTCGGCGCCCTCGGCGGCATCGACCTGTCCCCGGGAGTCGTAGCACCTCCCGCAGTACCCACCCTGGAGCAGTTCCTCGAAATGTTCGGGCCCTAGATCGAACCTCTCGACCGAAGTTCAGCCGCCTGCCACAGCGGGGGCCTGCACCGCACCGAAGCGGGTCGATCTACATGTGGACCCGAGGCCAACAGCGCCTATGGCCTTCGCGCGGAGTGGAATCAAGTAGGGTCGGCGACCATGCCTGCATCCGATCGGACCTGGTGGAACTGGGCGTCCGCCGTCACCACGGTGCTGGTAGCGCTCGGGTGTGGCCTCGTTCTGTGGGCCTTCACGCCTCCCAGTCCCAATGGCCTGTTCCTCGGTCTCGCGGTGGTCCCACTCGTGGTGTTCGCAGTGCTGTGGTCGGCCTTCGCCCTCATCGGCTGGTCCAAGTACCGGGCACGGGGGTGGAGTGTCGTCGCACCCGTACTCGTACTCCTCACCGTCGGCGCAGTGGCGTTGTCGCTGCCCCGGACCGTTGCATTCGCAATATCCGAGGACGCGCTGACGGAGACTGTCTCGCAATGCCGTTCCGCATCCGGGGGTCAACGAATCGGCGTCTACACCGTGGTGGCCGTCCGCCCACTGGGGACGGGGTGCCTTGTCTTCGTCGACAGCGGACTGGGCGATTCCATCGGCTTCGGCTACCTCCCCGACGGTCCCCCGGCGCCGGGCCGGCCGCTGTACGACGAGGCCATCGACTTCTACGACTGGAGCGGCGACTGGTACCGATTCGAGCAGGACTTCTGACCGGTCACTTCGGAGACCACCGCTTCCATCGCCCATCCTCGGGCATCGCGACACGTAACTCGGGAATCGGGCCACGACCCGAATTGCGCCAATTACCGCCTTCCCACACGTGCTCGACCATCGAATCGACAATGCGCTCGTAAAACTGCCCCGAGACGAGAGCGGAGAGGTACCTGTTCAGGTGGCCGATCAGATTCTCGACATCCTCTTCGCACGCATCGCACCCGCACGCGGGCAACGCAATTCGCTGTGATGCACCCACATCGAGAAGCACTCCGGGAAACGACGTGAACGAGACGATCAACGGCGCCTGATCGTCCTGCGCTGGTACGAAGTGAACGGCCTCGACCACCTGCGAACCCGCGTCACCGGCCACACGAGTGACATCGACGTCGAACCGTGTCGCCACATCGTCCGCAAATTCTTTCGCCGCAGTCACCAGCGGCGCGAACCGCTCTGGATTGGTCACCCGTCCGTACGCCTCGTCCGACACGACTCGTTACGATACGCACCGTGCGTTCACTCGTGCTGCTGCTGAGCCTCACCGGTGCTGTTGTCGGTCTTCTCCCTGCGGTTCTCGAGTTCGTTCAGCAGGCATACTTCGCCTCCGAGGTCGAGTACAACGGTGTGTACGAACCGCTGCGGGGAGTGCAGATGAGCCACGCCTCCGAGACCTCGCAGGACATCTCGTTCCGGGTTCGATCGGGGCTGTTCCTGCGACGGGCCGTCTGGTTCGCCCCTCTGACAGGTGCGGCGCTCGGGGCTGTCGCAGGGATCATCGCGTACCGATTCGGATTCCGGCTTACCAGGGGTGCCTGACGCTCCATTCTGTGGCCTCATATGCCCGGATCTGCCCGTCAGCACCGAACAATGGAGCATCAGGCCCGGCCCCGAGCCCTCAAGGGAGGCTCCTCAGCACGAGGCGGATACCGAGGACGCTGGCGAGGGGGAAGGCGGCGGCCACGAGCCACGGCGTGCTCGATCCCCACCCCGTCGATGGAGCAGCGTCGATGACTGCCCCGATGGCGACCGAACCGATCAGAACGCCGATGCCTCCGAGGGATGCCATGAAGCCGTAGTAGGCACCCAGCCTGCGCTCACCGGCCAAGCGCGGCACGATGTCACGGGCCTGCGGCATGGCGATCATCTGCCCGAGTGCGAGCAGGGCGACGAAACCTGCCGCCGGGAGCAGCCCGACGAACCCGCTGAGCCCGAGGGGAGTCGTCAGTGCCACGACCACGAACGACAGTGCCATGACTGCCAATCCGGCCGGCAACGTGACCCGGGGTGATCGTGCGCCGACCATACGGGTGATGCCCATCTGCGAGGACACCACGAACACCGCGGAGATCGCGAAGAACCACCCCAGCACTGCCTGAGATCCCCACGCCCGTTCGACCTCCAGGGGCAGCAGCAGATACAGCTGGTTGTATGCGACCAGTTGGCTGCTCATCGCGACCGCGAACAACACGAAAGTCTTGTTGCGCACCACGTCGTTCCACCCGGAGAGCCACGACTCGCCTCGGTGCTCGCCCGGTTCGTTCGGCAACCATCTCAGATGTGCTCCGATCACGCCGACGAAGATCACGGCAGCGACCGTGCAGGCAACGCGGAAGTCGACGACCAGCAGTACCGATCCGATCAGCGGGCCGGTGAACGAGCCGATCTGATTGCACACCGACAGCAGCGCGAAGGTCTCGACCCGGCTGGGCCCGTCGTCGCGCTCGCTTCTTCCCGCCTCGATGGCGATCGCGGACTCGACGGCAGGCGAGAACAATGCGGCTGCGAAGCCGATGGCCACCGTCGCCGCGACCACACCGGCCAGAGAACCTGCTACCGCCATGCCGAGGAATCCGAGCACCCGGATGCCGCATCCGACGAGGACGACAGGCTTGATACCCCATCGATCGGCGAGAGTCCCGCCGATGAAGAACAGTCCCTGCTGCGAGAACGTGCGGACGCCGAGGACCACACCGACCACCGCCGCACCGAGCCCCAGGTCGGACGTCAAGTGCACCGACAGGTACGGCAGCACCATGAAGAACCCGATGTTGAACGTCATCTGGGTCAGCACGAGAAGCCGGATCGTGGGGGTTGCCCGCGCCAACTCGGTGATGAACGACCAGCGCCATCTCGAATGTCGGCCGTCGACGCCCGCCGCCACGATCAATCCCCTCGCTCGTTCAGTAGTCCGACCACGATATGACTTCGGGGATCGGCATAGGTTAGCCTATCCGCGTTCGTCGCCTCGTACGTTCTGCGCGAGTGGATCGCGCAGACATGCCGTGTTCACTCACGCATTGTGCCGTCCCAGAAAGTGTTCATCGTGAGTGCATTGCTCAGGCGCGTCGGCGCCATGGCCGTCGTCGCTGGACTTCTCACCGCGTGCGGTGAGTCCGAGGCCGTGACCGATTCCGATGCCGTCGGCGGCAACGGCGACACGGCTTACCCACTCGTCCTCGACAACTGCGGCGAGTCCGTCACCGTCGACGCTCCCCCGCAGCGTGTGGCGTCGTTGGATCAGAATTCGACCGAGATCCTGTTGTCTCTCGGGCTGCAGGACCGCATGCTCGGCACCGCATCGTGGACCGACCCGGTGCGAGAGAACCTCGAAGCGGCGAACTCCGACGTGCCCCGTCTCGCCGACAACGCACCCACCTACGAGGTGGTGCTCGACGCCGACCCCGACTTCGTCACCGCGTCGTTCGGCCGTCACTTCAAGGAAGGCGGCGTCGCCGAGCGTGCCCGCTTCGCCGAGACCGGCGCCCAGACCTACCTGTCGCCGACGGACTGCGACAACGGCCTCAGCATCAACGGCGGCAACACCAGAACCAACCCGTTGACAGTCGACGCGCTCTACCAGGAGATCACCGAGCTCGCCGAGATCTTCGACGTGCAGGACCGCGGCGCCGCCCTGGTCACCGAACTGCAGGACCGCATGACCGCCGCGACCGCCGAACTGGCCGAGACCGGTGAGACCATGGCGTTCTGGTTCGCCGACACCAAGAGTCCCTACGTCGCCGGCGGACTCGGCTCCGCCAACCTGATCGCAACGACGGTCGGCGCCACCAACGTCTACTCCGACCTGGACGACGACTGGCCGGCCGTCGGTTGGGAGACGATGGTCGACCGCAGCCCGTCCGTGCTCGTGCTCGGCGATCTGCTTCGTGCGCGCTTCCCCGGCGACCTCCTCGCCGACAAGATCGCGTTCCTGGAATCGGACCCGGTCACCAACACCATGCAGGCCGTACAGGACAAGCGCTACATCTCTCTCCACGGAGCCGAGATGAACCCGTCCATCAGGCTCGTCGACGGTGTCGAGAAAGTCGCCGCGGGCCTGCGTGAGATGGGCCCACAGTCCTGAACACCACAGTCCTGAACACCACGGCACCTGCAGTACGTCGCGGGCTGGGTCTGCCCGCCGTTCTGGCGGGCGGCCTCGTCCTGCTCGTGGCATCGGTCGCCGTCGCGATGACGCTGGGGCCTGCGAGTGTGTCGCTGGTCAACGTCCGCGACGTCGTCACCAATCATCTGGGTCTGACCGACATACCGGTCAAGGTGTCCAAGAACGCGATCGTCTGGGAAGAACGACTGCCTCGCAGCCTCGTCGCCGCCGCATGCGGAAGCGGCCTGGGTATCTGCGGTGTCATCATGCAGTCGCTGCTGCGAAACCCGCTGGCGGACCCGTTCGTGCTCGGCATCAGCTCGGGAGCCTCGACAGGAGCTGTAGTCGTCGGCATCCTCGGAATCGGTGGTGCCGCACTGGGCCTGTCCGGTGGCGCGTTCGTCGGTGCCCTCGTCGCGTTCGGGCTCGTCCTTCTGCTCGCCCACCTGTCGGGCGGAAACAACGACCGGGTCATTCTCGCGGGTGTGGCCAGCACACAACTCTTCTCGGCGTTGACTTCGCTCGTGATCTTCGCGTTCGCCGACTCCGACGAGACCCGCGGAGTCATGTTCTGGCTGCTCGGATCACTCGAAGGCGTTCGCTGGGACGACGTGGTCCTGTGCGTCGCGGTGGTCGCCGTGGGCGTCGCCCTCTGCTTCTACTACGCCTTCGTCCTCGACGCCTTCAGCTTCGGCAACGAAGTGGCGTCATCCCTCGGCATCAACGTCCGCGCGGCGCGTACCGCACTGCTCGTCGTCACCGCGCTCATCACCGCGACGCTCGTCAGCGTCGCAGGCGCCATCGGCTTCGTCGGCCTCGTACTGCCGCACGCCGCACGGTTTCTCATCGGATCACGACACAACCGGCTGATCCCCGTGACCGCGCTGATGGGCGCGGTGTTCATGGTCTGGGTCGACGCCGTCTCCCGTGTCGCCTTCGCGCCGACGCCTCTGCCCGTCGGCGTCGGCACGGCGCTGGTGGGAGTTCCTGCATTCATCGCCATCCTGGCCAGACGGAAGAAGTCCGCATGACACTCGCAGCGTCCGACGTGCGGTGGCAGCGCGGGGGTGCTCTCGTCGTCGACGGGGTGACTCTGACACCGGCGCCCGGCGATACCGTCGGACTGATCGGCCCCAACGGATCCGGCAAATCGTCACTGCTGCAACTGATGAATGGCGCCGTCAAGCCGACGTCCGGCGTCGTCACGCTCGACGACGCGGAACTGGCCGGCATGCGTCGACGCGACATCGCGAAAGCCGTTGCCGTGGTGAGTCAGCACGCCGACACGGATTTCGACATCACCGTCGCAGACGTCGTCCGGCTCGGCCGCATCCCGCACCGTGGCGCATTCGGCGGTAATGCGTCGGCGGACCAGAAGGCAGTCGACGCTGCGTTGAAACACACCGGGTTGACCGACAAGGCGCACCGGTTGTGGCACCAACTGTCCGGTGGCGAGCGACAGCGGGCGCAGATCGCGCGCGCCCTAGCCCAGGAACCGCGCGAGCTTCTGCTCGACGAACCGACCAATCACCTCGACATCCATCACCAGCTCGAACTACTGTCCCTCGTCTCCCGGCTGCCCATCACCAGCGTCGTTGCGTTGCACGATCTCAACCTCGCAGCGATGTTCTGCACCCACATGGTGGTGCTGTCGCAGGGCAGAGTGGTCGCTGCGGGCACCCCGGCTGCGGTACTGACCGAGGATCTGATCTGGGAGGTGTATCAGGTGCGAGCCCACGTGAGCACCCACGGGCCGAACGACACGGTGTTCATCCGTTTCGACTACCGATAGGCCCCGAGCCGAACCCCGGAACACGACGCGGCCCACTACTGTGACGAGTATGCACACCTGGCTCGAGAGGCACCAGATTCCCTTGTATCTGGCTGCTTTGACGGTCGGAGCCGTGGTGGGGTCGGCGTCACCGGAGTCGGCGCCGGTGTTCGAACACGCCATCAACCCGGTCCTGATTGTGCTGTTGTACGCGACGTTCCTCGCAGTCCCGTTCGCCTCGATCGGAAAGGCGCTGAAGGACACTCGGTTTCTCGCCGCCGCGGTGCTCTTGAACTTCGTGGCGGTGCCGATCGTGGTGTTCGCTCTGACGCGGCCCGTGTCCGGCAACGAGGCGGTTCTCGTCGGGATTCTGCTGGTGCTGCTGGCGCCCTGCATCGACTACGTCATCGTGTTCAGCGGACTGGCGGGAGCCGCGTCACAGCGTCTGCTTGCCGCGGCTCCACTGTTGATGCTTCTTCAAATCGCTTTTCTGCCACTGTATCTGTGGATGTTCGTCGGCTCCGATGTGGTGTCCGCCATCGATGTGACGCCGTTCGCCGAGGCATTCTTCCTCCTCGTCGTCGTTCCTCTCGGATCGGCGGCTGTGACACAGGCGGTGGCGCGCCGGCACACGATCGGCCGGAGAATCATGGACGTCGCGGCGGCAGCGATGGTTCCGTTGATGATGGCCACCCTGCTGGTGGTGGTCGCGTCGCAGATCGATTCCGTTCGTGGCCGCGGAACGGAACTGGCCTCCGCGGTAGCCGTATTCATCGCGTTTCTCGTGGTCATGGCTTTCGTCGGTCTGGCCGCGGGACGGATCGCCCGTCAGGACGTACCGGCGACGCGTGCGCTGGTCTTCTCCGGCGCTACCCGTAACTCGCTCGTCGTGCTGCCGTTGGCGCTCGCTCTGCCGGATTCTCTGTCGGTAGCCGCGGTGGTCGTGGTGACGCAGACGTTGGTGGAGTTGGTCGGCATGGTGGCGTACGTTCGACTCGTCCCGCTACTCGTACCCTCCCGAAAGCGAGGTCGCCGTGTATGACGTGGTGATCGTCGGCAGCGGTCCGACGGGGTTGATGCTCGCCGCCGAACTGAAATCGGCCGGGGTGGACGCCCTTCTCCTGGATCGACGCTCGTCCCAGGACCTCGTGGGTTCCCGAGGCGGCGGAATACACTCCCGCACAATCGAACTACTCGATCAGCGAGGGATAGCCCAACGGTTCCTCGACGAGGGCACTACCGTACAGGTGGCGTCGTTCGCCGGCACGCGGCTGGACATCGGACAGCTACCCACCCGCCACCCGTACACCCTTGCGCTGTTCCAGAATCACATCGAGCGTTTACTGCTGGAACACGCCCTCGAACTCGGCGTGACCATCAGACGGGCCAGCGAGGTCACCTCGGTCGACTGTTCAGCCGTCGACAACGCTGCAGTCGTTCTCGATTCAGGCGAGAGACTGGACGCGCAGTACGTCGTCGGCGCCGATGGAGGCCGGAGCGTCGTACGTCGGGAGTCCGGAATCGACTTCGTCGGACCCGACGCCACCCGCAGCAGCCTGATCGCCGACGTATCCGTCACCGAAGAACTTCCCACTGCCGGGAAAATCGACGAACGCGGTGTTCACGGCCTGCACGCCATGGGCGACGGCACGGTGAGAGTAGTGCTGACCGAAAAGGAACTACAGCGAGGCACCGAGCCCTCGCTCGACGATCTCCGGCGCGGTCTCGTGGAGGTGTTCGGCACCGATTTCGGCGTTCACTCACCCACCTGGCTGTCCCGATTCACCGACGCCACGCGCCAGGCGGCGTCGTACCGGAAAGGTCGAATCCTGCTCGCCGGCGATGCCGCACACGTGCATTCGCCGACGGGAGGCCAGGGCATCGGTCTCGGACTGCAGGACGCCGTGAATCTCGGCTGGAAGCTGGCTCAGGTAGTGCGAGGCATCAGCAGCGACGCACTGCTGGACACCTACCATTCCGAACGGCACCCCGCCGGCGCACGAGCATTGAAATACACGATGGCGCAATCGCTCTTCCAGAAAGCCGACCCACGGCAAGAGGCAATGAAGGATCTGCTCGACGAGATAGTCGTCGGCGATGCAGCAACTCGTATGGCAGCGTTGATCTCCGGACTCGACGTGACCTACGAGATGGGCGTCGGACATCCGCTTCTGGGGCGGCGCATGCCGGACCTGGACCTCGTCACCGATACCGGGCCGACCAGGGTGTTCGAATTGCTGCACTCTGCCGCGCCGGTACTGCTCGAATTCTCCGGGCCGTCGGTGAACGGAGTGCGCGCGCGATGCAACGGGCCGTGGGAACTGCCCCTGATCGGCGAAGTTCCGGCGCCGACAGCCGTACTCGTGCGGCCGGACGGTTACGTCGCCTGGGTGGGAGAGGGCACCGACGACGGATTGTCCGCCGCACTGACCACCTGGTTCGGGGGAACTCTCCCCGGCTGACTCACCCGCCGGAGGCGGGCGTCAGCACCGCGTCCACCGCGAAATACAGTGTGGCGGTTTCGGTGTGCAGAACCGAATGGTCGATGGGCATCGCCCGATCCAGCGACAGGCCGGTGACGACGGTGTTGAGGAACGTCGCCTGCTGAGCCAGGTCGCCGTCGGCGCGGGCTCCCTCCTTGTCCAGGACGCCCAGCCAGTGTTCGACCCTGCGCCTGCCCTCGTCGGTGATCGCCGCGTACGAGGCGCGAAGCCGGTCGGTGGGTTCGGGTTCCACGAACGATGCCATGAAGTTCAACCACGCCTCCCGTGCCTTGTCGCCGACGAGCGGGCTCAGAATCAGACGCAGGCACTGCACCAGACGGTCCCGCGCCGGCACCGTCTCGTCGTGAATGACCTGGTCGTCCGTCGTCACCACGTCGTAGATGGTCTCGAGAACAGCATCGCGCAGGGCGCGCTGCGTCGGGAAGTGGTGCCGCAGCGACCCCATGCTCACTCCGGCGCGCGCGGCCACCGAGCGCACGCTCAGCGTCGACGCCTGATCCTCGCCGATCATCTCGCACGCCGCGATGATGATCTTCGCTCGCGTATCGAGCACCTCTGCCATCGTGTCCCTCTTTCCACTTGACTAGCACGCCGTGCTAGCACAGTGTGCTAGTGTCGGCTCATCGCTTACGACAGTACAGCGTGCTAGTGCTTCTACCAGGAAAGGAAGAGCAGTGTTCGACGAATGGAAACAGCACAGGGCCACCCGCCGGGTGCGAGTGGGCGACGGACGCGCACTACAGCGATTTCGCTGGTGGCAACTGCCCGGCCGCGCGCTGTTCTACCTGAAGCGCGAGAACACGGAGTACGCGATCGACGTCAGGCACTGGCAGAACCAGAGCTCGGGAGACGTCAAGGCAGACCTCTACCGGGACGGGCACCACCTCGCAGAATCGACACTGCCGGCGGCGTTCACCGTCGACGGCGGCATCATCGACGTCGCGATGAGCGGCTTCGGCCTCAAACGCTGCCACTTCATCGCCGACGACGGTACCGAGCATCAGCTCGTGCCGGACCCCGCGTCGGCAGAGGGGCGTCGGGCACGCCTCGACCGCCACCACCCGATCGCCAGCCGCGCCATCGGGGCGGTATCGGCAACGATGCTGATCGTCGGTGTCGTGCTGCTGCTTCTGCAGCTCGCTGACGCGTTGTCGAAGGCGCCGCCCATCGCCGATTCCCTCGGAGTCTTCACCTCACCCGTCAGCTTGCCGGTGTGGCTGAACATCACGCTCACCCTTGCCACTGCCGTCGCCAGCATCGAGCGCGGCCTTCGCCTGCGCTACCACTGGCTGCTCGACGCAGCGGCCAACTGAACCGAAAGGAAACACCATGAAAGTGATTCGCCCAGCATTGATCCTCGCGGTGTCCGGAACGGTGATCGCCGGTTGTTCGGCATCCTCCACCCCGGACACGGACGCGCACCCACCTCCCGCCACGGCCGCATACGACTGGACCGCACACAACCAACCGATCACGTGGACGGCCTGCCCCGATGACGTCGACAGCACCGGATTGCAGTGCGCCACAGTACCGGTACCTCTGGACTACGACGACCCGGACGGCGAACGAATCGACCTCACCATCTCCAAGCTCGCGTCGACGAACCCCGACGAGCGGCGCGGCTCGCTCATGCTCAATCCCGGCGGCCCCGGCGGCACCGGACTGGACCAACCCACGTTCCTCGTCGAACGCGGAATACCGCAGGAGACACTGGACACTTACGACCTCATCGGCATCGACACACGCGGAATCGGACACTCGTCGCCCATCAACTGCGGAATCACCGACGACATCCAGTACCGCGGAGCTGTTCCACCGTATGCCTACGACGACAGCGCATTCGACGAGCAGAACACCGTAGCCAGGCGCGTCGCGGAGAACTGCGCCGAGGGCGACGACGGCCGCATGAAGCACGTGACGACGGCCAACATGGCACGCGACCTCGACAGCATCCGTCAAGCACTCGGAGACGAGAAGGGCAATTTTCTCGGGTACTCCTACGGATCCGCACTCGGAGGTGCGTACGCATCGTTGTTCCCGGACAAGACCGACCGAATAGTGTTGGACAGCAACATCGGTGACACACACCTCGACCGCGACGGTATGCGTAGTTACTCCGAAGGCATGGAGGACACCTTCCCCGATTTCGCGAAGTGGGCGGCGGGGCGCAACGAGCAGTACCGATTGGGCAGTACGCCGGAGGAAGTACGGCAGACGTACTTCACCATCGCCGACAAGCTGGATCGCGAACCGGTCGAGGGACTCGACGGCCGCAGCTTCCGGCTCGGAATGTTCGTGGCGCTGTACAACCCGGCTTCGTACGACGCGACGGCACAGACATGGAGGGCAGCGCTGGACACACTCCCCTCCGAGGGCCCACCCGTCGGACACGGAGCGTCCGCATTCGACAACACCTGGTCGGTCTTCCTGGCGGTCACCTGCAACGACGTCGAATGGCCCCGTGACCCGGAGGTCTACAAGCAGGCGATCGAAGAAGACCGCGAGAGGAACCCGCTGTTCGGCGCCGCAGCCGCGAACATCATGCCGTGTGCGTACTGGCAGCTCGAGCACACCGAACCACCCGTGCCCGTGGAGGCCGACGGCCCGACGAACATCCTCGTCGCACAGCACCGACGCGACCCGGTGACACCGCTCGCCAACGGCGAACGAATCAACGAGATGTTCGGCGACCGCTCGCGACTCCTCACCGCCGACGGAAGCGGTCACGGCGTCTACGCTCTCGGGCAGAACCAGTGCGCCCAGGACGTCATCACCGACTACCTGGTCGACGGAGTCATGCCGAACGACGACGTCAGCTGCTGACTCGGGCTACGAATCCCCACGCGCGGTTCACGGACCCGACCTACGCGTCGCACCCACTGGTACCGGTGCGACGCGTAGGTCCTTGGTGCGTACGTGAATTGCGCGTCAGTATCTTCGCGCGAACCAGCATCAGAACCACCAGCGCCGCAAGCCAGCCGACCTGGGACAGCAACACTCCCACGCCCGCCTGCCCTGTCGAATCGGTGCTCGCGCTGACCGCAAATGCAGTCGTGAATCCCCCTGCGGTGCCCAGTGCAGCGGCCAACCCGCCGGCACGGACCCACCTGGACAGCCGTGCTGCGCCGAAACACACTCCGACAACCGTTGCGCCGCAGGCTACTACCTGCCACGTCGGAAACTGGTTCGGCGCGGGCAATCCGGGCCCTCGGACCTCTCCCCTGTAGTCGGCCGACCAGCTCAGCCATCCGGCGCACGCCACGAACCCACCGACGAACGCAATCGAACCGGTGCCCCACACTCCCACTCGTCCACTACCCGTCTGCCCGGCGAACCGTGCCCTCTCCGACCACAGCGCTGACCATGCCGCGCATCCGCCGATCACGGTCGGCACACCGACGAAGATCAGCACGATCGACGAGAACTGCGACCACGTGAACTCGTCTGCCATCTCACGAGTATGCATCCTGACGCAGCGTTTGACCTCGAGTGCACTCGAGCTTCTACCGTCGAGTACATGAACACGACACGAGACATGCAACCGCCGGAAAAGCAACCCATAGGATTCTGGACCGTCCGCGCAGGTGAAGCGATCCGCACCCGGACCCAGGGCGCGCTCCGCGACATCGATGTGGCACAACCCGAATGGTGGCTTCTTCACCAACTTTCGCTGCACCCGGGAGGCGTCGATCGTGATGCGACCATCGAGCTGATCGGCCACAACGACACCCCGCAGGCGATCGTCGACGCCATCGACTCCGCAACGCACAAGGGGTGGGTGACGCAAACAGACTCCAGGCTGACGTTCACCGACGCGGGCGCCGAGAAGTTCCGCGACGCCGCGGACGTCCAACGCGACCTGCACGCCGAACGGATGCAGGGGATCAGCCCGGAGGACTTCGCGACGACCATTCGCGTGCTGCAGCAGACCGTCGAGAACGTCGGCGGTGACGCCTGGCATTGGTAGCATCACCGACAGTTCGCGGCACGGAAAGTCGAGAATCCGCGCCGGGTGCGCTCCTATCGTTTCGGTCAGAACGAAGGAAGGCAGGGACGGCATGCTGGGTCGGTGGAACGATGCCCTCGGCTACATCGAGGACAACTTGGCGGGTGAGATCGACGCGACGGAACTCGCGCGGATCACGCTCACCTCGGAGTACCACTTCCGACGCGTCTTCTCGGCGCTGGCAGGCATGTCGCTGTCGCACTACATCCGAGCGCGTCGAATGACGTTGGCAACGGCGGAGATTCTCGACGGCGTCGGGGTTCTCGACGTCGCCTCCAAGTACGGATACTCGTCGTCGGACGCCTTCACTCGGGCGTTCCGCCAGATGAACGGCCTGACGCCATCGGCGGCACGCAGGCCGGGTGCAGTCCTTCGTTCGCAGCAAGCGGTGACATTTCACCTGACCATCGAAGGACGGAGCACCATGCGATACCGAATTGTCGACCTGCCGGAGTTCCACATCGTCGGTAGAAAAACGCGAATCCCCTTGAAGTATCAAGGCGAGAACACCGCGATGACGGAGTTCCACCAGAGCCTTGAACCCGGAACCGGGCAGGCGCTCACAACGGTCGCCGACGTCCCGGAGTTACCCGAGATCCTCTTCGTCAGTGACGGATTCGAGCCGGAGCGAGAAGACGGGAGCCTGTTCGATTACTACTTCGCGGTGGCGTCGACGACGCACCATCCGGAGTGGGACTCGCTCCCGGTGGCGCCGTCGAAGTGGGTGGTGTTCGAGGCGCAGGCGTCGGAGAACTTTCAGTCTGCACTGCAACAACTCTGGGCCGACGCGTTCAGCGAATGGTTCCCTTCCAACCCCTACCAAGTGGTCCCGGGGCCGGAACTGCTGACCGTCACCGAGAAGAGCGCCGACTGGACTTCGGGAACCGGCGAGCTCTGGATCCCCGTCGAGCGACGCTGAGTACCGGAGTGGCGCGGAGCTGGGTACCGGGGCGCCGCCGGCCACCTCCGTATGCCGGAAAGGCTACCGTTGCTCGGTGACCGCCTACTCCGATCGTGTCGCCGAATACGTACGCCTGCTGGACTCGATGGGCGCGGTGCACCCGTCGGATCGGCAGTTGGTCACCGAGTGGGCGACGTCGGTGTCGGGACCCATCGTCGACGTCGGCTGCGGCCCTGGGCACTGGACGGACCATCTCGCGTCCCTCGGCCACGACGTTCGGGGGATCGATCCGACGCCCGAATTCGTCGAACATGCGTCTCGCAGATATCCAGGGCGAAAGTTCGACGTCGGGGTCGCCGAGAAACTGCAGGGGCCGGTCGGCGGGATCCTGGCCTGGTACTCCCTCATCCACCACACACCGGACGAGATCTCCGCGCCGCTCCAGGAGTTCGCCCGGGTACTGGGACCAGGTGGAAGCCTGCTGATCGGGTTCTTCGAAGCGCCCGAACTGGGCCCGTTCGATCACGCGGTCACGACGGCCTATCGGTGGCCCGTACCTGCGCTGACGGACCGGCTGGGAGCGTTCGATGTCGTCGAAACGCACACCCGAACGGGCGTCGGCTGTCGACCACACGGGGCGATCGTCGCTACGGTGAAGACGTGAACACACACATGGTGTGGGGTTTCGCGATCGCCGCGGCGCTGGCGTACGTCATTCCAGGGCCCGACTGGTTCGTGGTGCTCAGACACTCGTCGCGATCACGAGCCGACGGTCTCCGCGCCGCTCTGGGCGTTCAGAGCGGGCTGATGGTCCACCTGACCGTGGCGGCGCTCGGGCTGTCCGCGGTACTGCTCGCGAGCGCCCAGGCGTTCACCGTCGTCAAGCTCCTCGGGGCCGCGTATCTCGTGTACCTCGGTGTCCAATCCCTGCGCGACGCCGTACGCGGCAGACCCGCGCCGGACACCACCGACCGATCCGGGCGGATTTGGGCTCAGGCATTCCTCGCCAACGTTCTCAACCCGAAAGCCGCCCTGTTCTTCGTTGCCGTACTGCCCCAGTTCATCGACCCGGCCGCGGGCGTGACCCTGCAGATCGTCGTGCTCGGAGTGTTGGACATTGCCCTCGGTGCACTGTGGTGGCTGCTGTTCGTCGTCATCACCGTGCACCTGCAGGGCCTTCTCCGACGCAGGCGCGCCCGGATGGCCATCGACGGCACCGCGGGCATTGCGCTCTGCGGCCTGGGCGGGGCGCTCGCCTTCACCTCCCGCCCATGACTGCGCTGTGGGTCCTGTGAGCACCGGGGTTTCATGAACTTCGTCGAGGACCTCGCCCCCCAACGACCCAGGTGTGAGGCGCATCAACTACGCCTTCGTCCCCGACGACGACCGTCGAACACCGTGGCTGCACCGCGGGAGAACCCACAACGCACGTACCCGCTACTTTCTCAGCCCGCTGCCGACGATCTATCTCGAATTCACTGTCTCCTACCCGAAACAGGAATCGACCAGGCAATGACAGTGGCGGTGCGCGACCCGATTCACGTCACGGGAACATGAAAACAGCTGTCAGTTGGCGGCTTCGTACGCCTCGACGATTTCCGCTGGAATCCGGCCGCGGTCGTTGATTTCGTAACCGCTGTCCGCGGCCCACTGCCGGATCGCACGAGTCTGTGCCGGATCACGCTTGGTGGTCGGGGCGGACACTGTGGGCGCGCTCTGTGCCGCACCGGCCGGTGCGGCCTTGCGCTTACGCCCACCGACACGAGTGGCGTAGTCGACGTAGAATTCGACCTTCTTGCGAAACTCGTTGGCGTTCTTGTTCTTCAGGTCGATCACGTAGTCGACACCGTCGAGCGAGAATTCGATGGATTCCCCTTGGCCCTCGTCGATCGACGTGCCATCGATGTCATCGATCAATTCGTAGATAACCTGCTTCGCCACGGTGCGAGGCCTTTCGTATCGAGGGATTTGTCTTCAAGGCTATCCAATAGCGAATGGAAAAGCAGAATCGGGTTAGGAATCGTTATTCGAGATGACCGCAGTGGAGACCGTTCGGTACGCCGGCGCGTGAAATGCGAAGGATTGATTCCGATGAAAATGGGGAACAAGTGTCGCGGACAAGAAGGGACCTTCACCGATGACGCTCGACCACACCGCGCACGCCGAAAACAGCACTGAACCCGAGGAGTCGATTCTCCTCGACGCACTCCCGACGAAGATCGTGCTCGACATCGTCGGCGCGACGACGCTGTTCACCGCCATCGCACTCGCTCTCGACGTGTCCGACGGGGTCCTGGTCACCGCCATGGTCGGGGCGCTCGTCGTTGCCTCACGCCTTCTACGACGGCGTGTGCCCGACGAAGTGTGAAACGGATCCCCGGTGGGTAGTACAGGGCGTATCTATCCAGCGAAGGAAGTTCCGCATGCCCACCTCACGTGAGACCACCGCCAGCTGCGACGACGTGTGGGAAGTGCTCGCCGACGGGTGGAACTACGCCACGTGGGTTGTCGGAGCCAGCCGCATCCGCGCCGTGGACGAGAAATGGCCCGCCGAGGGATCGAGAATTCACCACTCCGTCGGAGTATGGCCGGCAGTGTTGAGCGACGAGACCCGGTCTGTCGGAATGCACGAGGGACGCGAATTACAGCTCGAAGCCCGCGCACTCCCTTTCGGAAAAGCCCACATCACGCTGCGTCTTCATCCTCAGGCGTCGGGCTGCAGAATCGAAATGATCGAGCACGCCGCAACGATGCCTGCAAGCATCGTCCCTGATTCGGTTCAGCACCTGTTGGTGCACCCGCGCAATTCCGAAGCATTACGACGCCTTGCCCTGCTTGCGGAGAAAAGAAGCAACTGAGGGAGTCGGCTAGGACGGCCGGCCTCGCGACACGAATCCGCGCCGGAGGAACGACCGCGCCGTGTCCGAGATGGTTCTCTTACGCATCGGCGGACTGTCTCCGAACGCTCGGTCCTGCATTCCACGCACCGTATCCCGCAGAACCGCCGGGCCGTCTTTGCTTGCCTGCCATCCTAATTCGTTGCGAGCCCGCGCCGCGTTCAACAGCGGTGTCTCGAAAGCCAGTTCAACCCACCCGTGATGGATCGACAGCACATGCGCCGTGAAACCCACTCGAACGGCGGTCGACAGCACCCTCTTCGGGGTCGGAACTATTCGAACACCGAACGCATCCGCGACCGTATCGGCCCGAACCGGTGTCGGCGCAGCAAGATTGAACGGTCCCGACGCGCGACGCTGCAGAACCCTGACCACCGCGTCGGCGACGTCGTCGCTGTGCACAGCGGGAACGACGAAGGATCGGTCGATGGGTAGGAACGGAACGACGTCCACGATCGAGGACGGTACGAGATCCGGGAGCGCGTAGCGCAACAACGCACTTCCGAACGAACACTGACTGATCAGCCCGGGACGAAGACGAGCAACACGCATTCGAGTGGACAGACCGTCCAGAACATCCTCGGCAGCGGCCTTGTCCATGCTGTACGTCGACGCCTCGACCCCTGTTCTTGGCCAGGATTCGTCGACCTCGACGCCGTAGGCGCCGGGCGCGTAGATACCGCCGGACGACAGATGAACCAAATGTCCGACGCCTGCAGCCTCACAGGCCCGCGCCACGCGCTCGGTGCCGTCGACGTTGACTCGCCGAAGATACCGACGGTCCCGCATGGGCTGGAATGCAATGGCGAGATGAACAACCGCGTCGACCCCACTGAAAGCGTTGAGCAGGATTGTTTCGGAGTCCTCGGATGCAAGATCGACCTGAACCCAGGTGACGCCGTCGAAGGGCGGTTCCTGAGGCGGTCGCCGTCGCGACAAGCCGACGGCCTGCGCATCCGGGTACGCAGCGCGGAGAGCCCGCAGAACAGCGGTGCCCACGTTCCCGCTCGCCCCGGTCACCGCGATGCGCACAGCGGTCCTCGTATTGCGTTCACACAGCGTGGAATCCCCGGACTGGAAGAACCCAAACGCCGTGAGTGGAGACACATCGACGTATCTCCACTCACGGACGTGGACTAGCGGACGTCGAACCGATCGTTGTCCGCGACCTTGACCCAGGCCGCAACGAAATCGTCGACGAACTTCTTACCGTTGTCCGCCTGGGCGTAGACCTCGGAGATGGCGCGCAGCTGCGAGTGCGATCCGAAGTTCAGATCGATGGCGCTGGCCGTCCACCTCTGCTCACCGGTCTTGCGCGTCTTCCCGACGTAGGACCCGTCGTCCGCCTTGCTCCACTCGGTGTCCGAATCCAGCAGGTTGACGAAGAAGTCGTTGGTCAGCGCACCCGGACGATCCGTGAACACGCCGTGCTTGCTGCCACTGTGGTTGGCGCCCAGTGCACGCAGGCCGCCGACCAGAACCGTCGCCTCGGGCGCGGTCAGGTTCAGCAGGTACGCGCGATCGAGCCACAGAACTTCCTCCGGCGTCTCCTCGTCGCTCTTGTAGAAGTTGCGGAAACCGTCGGCGCGGGGCTCGAGGTATCCGAACGACTCGACGTCCGTCTGCTCCTGCGAGGCGTCGGTGCGACCCGGAGTGAACGGAACCGTCACCTCGTGCCCGGCGTCCTTGGCAGCCTTCTCGATCGCCGCGGATCCGGCCAGAACGATCAGGTCCGCAAGCGAAACCTGATGTCCGTCAGCACCGTTGAAATCGTGCTGGATCTGCTCGAGCTTCGGCAGTACCTCCGCGAGCACGGCAGGCTCCGATGCCTCCCAGCTCTTCTGCGGTTCGAGCCGAACACGTGCGCCGTTGGCGCCGCCACGGAAGTCCGTGTGGCGGAACGTGCTTGCCGACGACCATGCAACCGACACGAGCTGCTGCACCGTCAGTCCCGAGTCGAGGATCTTCGACTTGAGCGAGGCGATGTCGGCATCGTCGATCGGCTCGGACGTCGCCGCCGGAACGGGATCCTGCCACAGCTGCTCCTCGGGAACCCACGGACCGAGGTAGCGGGAGATGGGGCCGAGGTCGCGGTGCAGAAGCTTGTACCAGGCCTTCGCGAAGGCGTCGGACAGCTCCTCCGGGTGATCCAGCCAGCGTCGGGTGATCTCGGCGTAGATCGGATCCTCACGCAGCGAGATGTCGGTGACGAGCATGGTCGGTGCGCGTCCGGGACCACCGAAGGGGTCGGGGATCTCACCGGCGCCCGCGCCGTCCTTGGCCACGAACTGCCATGCGCCCGCAGGGCTCTTCTGCAGTTCCCACTCGTAGCCGTACAGGTTCTCGAGGTAACCGTTGCCCCACTTGGTCGGCGTCTTGGTCCACACGACCTCCAGACCACTGGTGACCTGATCCTCGCCCTTGCCGGTGCCGTGGCCGTTCTTCCAGCCGAGACCCTGCTGCTCGATCGGTGCGCCCTCGGGCTCCGGTCCGATCTTGTCCGCGGGACGAGCGCCGTGCGTCTTGCCGAAGCTGTGACCACCGACGATCAGCGCAGCCGTCTCCTCGTCGTTCATGGCCATGCGGCCGAACGTCTCGCGGATGTCGTGCGCGGCCTTCACCGGATCCGGCTCGCCCTCGGGCCCTTCGGGATTGACGTAGATCAGACCCATAGTGGTCGCGCCGAGCGGCTTCGCGAGCTCACGCTCACCGGTGTACCGCTTGTCGGTACCCAGCCAGCTGTCCTCGGGACCGTAGAAAACTTCCTCGGGCTCCCAGATGTCCTCACGGCCGAACGCAAAGCCGAACGTCTTGAATCCCATGGCATCCAGTGCGACGTTGCCGGCGAACACCAGCAGGTCGGCCCACGAGATCTTGTTTCCGTGCTTCTGCTTGACCGGCCACAGCAAGCGGCGAGCCTTGTCCAGGTTGGCATTGTCCGGCCAGCTGTTGAGCGGTGCGAAACGCTGCGCGCCCTGACCGCCACCACCTCGGCCGTCGAACACGCGGTACGTACCGGCCGCGTGCCAGCTCAAGCGAATGAACAGACCACCGTAGTTGCCGTAATCCGCAGGCCACCAATCCTTCGAATCGGTGAGCACAGCCGTGACGTCGGCCTTCAACTCGTCGACGTCCAGCTTCGCGAATTCTGCCTTGTAATCGAACTTTTCACCCAACGGCGTCGACTTGGACGTATGCGCATGCAGGATCGACAGGTCGATCTGGTTGGGCCACCAGTCCTTGTTGGTCAGCGGAGCCCCGCTCTTGGGCTTCGGCGACTCGATAACCGGGTTTTCGCTCTCACTGGTGCTGTCGGTCTTCGTGTCGGAGTGGGGTGGGCGGGCGTCGGAGGTCACGCGTGGTCCTTTCCGGTGGGCTACATTTTTCGGGCTGTGATCAACGCCTGGCGATGATCAAGATCTGGTCGCGCAATCGGGACAGAAGCCCCAGAACGTGACCTCGGCCTCGTCGACGACGAAACCATGACTGTGGGACGGCGTCAGGCACGGAGCCTCACCGAGCGCACAATCCGCGTCGGCGATGAGACCACAACTGCGACACACGACATGGTGATGATTGTCGCCGACGCGCATCTCGTACCGGGCCACATGACCCGCCGGTTGAATGCGACGCATGAGGCCGACAGCCGTCACCGCATCGAGAACGTCGTAGATGGCCTGACGGGACACCGCAGGCAAAACTGTACGAGCCAGCGTGAACACGGTATCCGTGTCGACATGCGGATGACTGTGCACAACGTCCATGACGACAGTGCGGGGCTGCGTGACCCGTAGACCGGCTGCACGTAGCCGATCCGCATTGCTCAGGTCCGTCGTCATGACACCGACGATAACCAGATCCAACCCAAAAATCTCGTGTTTTCTGGAATTAGTCAAAATTTCATCGCGCGGTTTCCGTACCGAACGTGGCGTTCGGTCACTTGAAGTGACCGAACGTCACGTTCGGTCCCACGCGTTCGGTCCCACGCGTTCGGTCCCACGCGTTCGGTCCCACGAGTTCGGTCCCACGAGTTCGGTCCTGCGAGGGGGTGACGCAGTCAGCCGAGGCGGCAACCGCTGGCAAGGGGTACGTCGTTGAGCCGGTCGGTGATGTAGTTCAGTGCCAGTCCGGTGCCGTAGCCGTCGATGAGGTCCGGGCCGAAGTGGTTCGGCAGGACGGCGCCGGGGAGGATCGGCGGCAGGTCGTTGCTGACGAAGTCGACGGTGGCACCGTTGTCGCACCAGTCGACGGCGAGCTGTCTGGCCTGTTCATAGGGGACGGTGTCGTCGTTGCGTCCGCTGGTGACCAGCACGGGGGTCGTCGGCGTCAGGGTGCCGATGCGCTGTTCGTCGAAGATCGGCGCTGCTTCCGGAATCGTGCGCAGGTTGGCCAGCAGGGGCTGGTGGTCGGCGGTGAACGTCTCGGTCCGCAGGAAGGGGTGGCGGAGGATGACGTCGCCGATGCAGGCGTTGCTCAGCTCGGCCATGACGGCTTTGCCTTCGGGGGTGAGTCGCGCATTGAAGGGTTCCAGCAGTTCGGGCCTGCGTGCGACGAATCCGTTGACCGCGAATCCGATGACACCGCCGATGAGTGTTCCGTCGACCTGCCCGAGGGTCGCCAGCAGGTCCGCCGGAGGCGCACCCGCCCAGGTGCCCTTGATGTTCAGTTCCGGTGCATACGACGGCTGCATCTCCGCGGCCGCGGCGACGGCGCCACCGCCTTGCGAATATCCCCACAGCGCAAGCGGAGTCGACGAGCCGGTACCACTCAGGACGTTCGCGACGCGGGCTGCGTCGAGCACCGCGTGCGCTTCTTCGATGCGGTTGACGTACGTGTGCACACCGGGCGTGCCGAGACCGACGTAGTCGGTGACGAATACCCGCGCACCGCGGGCGATCCAGACGGACGCGGCGAGCTGTTCCTGGTTGGCCGAGAACGAGACCGGATCGAGTGTGGCGTTCAGTCCCGTCTGGAACGCCTTCGACGGTGCACACTGATCCCCCTGCCCGACGGTTCCGGGCGCCACGACGATCGTGGGGCGCTCGCCGGTGCCGCGCCAGGGCTGACTCGCCTCGATGTACGTTCCGGTGACGGCGACCGGCGAATCGTCTTGCAGCCGTGAGGAATACATGATGCGTTGAGCCTTGCCGGGCCACGTGCCGTCCGCGCCGGGGAACGACGCGAGGAGGGGGAGCGGCTCGGTCCGGACGAGCGAGCCCGGCGTCGAATCGAATTCTGCGGGTGGAGAATAGAAGTCCGATCCCGGATCGGCCGACGCGGTCGCCACCGGAATCAGCACCGCGGCAGCTAGAGACAGTACGACCGTGACGACGCGCAGATTCACCGTATCCCCCAAGGATGACCCAGTCGCGGGTGGCTTGGATCACACGCGAGGTGGGCTAAACCTAGACAGAAATGGCGAGGAGTGTCAAGTTCCGCAGAACGTCTGGAACCCACTCGCGAAGACCGCAGGCGCCGGTCCCGCGAACTCCGCCCACTCGGGACGAACCTCGAACGGATGAGTGACGACATCGAGAAGCGTCGAGAACTGGCTCATGTCCCCGCCCGTCGCAGCCACGAGGGCCGCGTCGACCAGATGGTTTCGCGGGATGTACACCGGGTTCACACGATCCATCGCATCGGCCACGGCCGCGAGATCGCCGACCAGCGCCGAACGCCACCGCGACTCCCACCCCGCCAGCCACGAGGGAACGACTGGCCCTGCCCCCACGGTCGTTCCTGCCGGCTCCACTCCTGCCCCCACGGTCGTTCCTGCCGGCTCCACTCCTGCCCTCAAAGAGTCCGCCAGCGTTCGGAACGTCCCTGTCCAGTCCGCACCCTCGGCCTGCAGGACCGCCAGGAAGTCGTCGATCAGACTTCTGTCCGGCGAGGCCAGGCCGAGTTTCGACGCCATTCCAGCCGTGAAGTAACCGTCGTACCGCGTGTCGAAGCTTTCCAGCACCGCGGTGACCTGGGCGATGGCGTCGTCGGGAACGTCACTGATCAGCCGCAGCAGGGTTTCGCCGAATCGCGCGAGATTCCATTTCAGAACCGCGGGCTGGTTGCCGAACGCGTACCGCCCGCCCTGATCGATGGAGCTGAAGACGGCGGCCGGGTCGTACCCGTCGATGAACGCGCACGGCCCGTAGTCGATGGTCTGGCCGGAGATGGTGGTGTTGTCGGTGTTCATGACGCCGTGCACGAACCCAGCGAGCATCCACTTCGCCACCAACGATGCCTGCGCGTCGACCACAGCCTCGAAGAACGCCAGGTAATCGCCCGTCGCGGCCGGGTAGTGACGCTCGATCGCGTAGTCCGCCAACGGTTGAACGAGGCCGTCGCGACGAACGGCGAACTCGAACGTTCCCACCCGAATGTGGCTGGCCGCGATGCGCGTCAGCACCGCACCCGGCTCCGGCCCGTTTCGGTACACATCCCGCCCGGTGGCCGTCACGGCCAGCGAACGCGTCGTGGGAATCGCCAACGCGTGCATGGCCTCGCTGATCAGGTACTCACGCAGCATCGGGCCGACGACGGCGAATCCGTCGCCTCCGCGGGAGAACGGCGTCGGGCCGGATCCTTTGAGATGAACGTCCACCCGCCCGTCGCCGACGGGCACTTCTCCGAGCAGCAGTGCGCGACCGTCGCCGAGAAGCGGTGCGTAACCGCCGAATTGGTGACCCGCGTAGGCCATGGCCACCGGGTTGGACCCGGCCGGAGCGGTGGCGCCGGACAGAACGTCGACGCCGACGTCGGGAATTCTCAACTCGCCGGCGAGGGCGTCGTTGAACACCAGTAACTGCGGACTCGGCGCCTCGGCTCCCTGCCACGGCAGCACGAGCGCATCCAATCGATCGGCGTAGGTGCTCTCGAAGGTCATACTTCGACAGTAACCTCGAGCATTGTCGACCTCGGACTACTGCGACACCGATTCGACGGCGACGAGTTCTGCGGCGACGTCGTGGAGTCGCTGGTTACGTTCTTGGGACAGCTTGACCAGCAGGTCGAAGGCACGGAGTGCGTCGATCGAGTACCGCTCCATCAGCATGCCCTTGGCCTGGCCGATGATGTCCCGCCGCGCGAGCGCCGACTTCAGTTGATCCCGTTCGCGCGCGGCGAGGAGAGCCAATGCTGCGTGCGTCGCGACGGCTTCCCCGACGATCAGATCGTCCTCGTCGAACGCATCGGTGCTCTTGCTGTAGAACACCAGTGCGCCGAGGTCGCCGTCACCGGAGTACAGCCGGAACGCAGCCAGGGATCGCACCCCTTCGGCCACCGCGATCTTCGCGAACTGTGGCCACCTCTGCTCGCCGTCGAGCTCCCCGGACACCACAGTGTCGAGGTGCTGGAGTTCGTTGTCGATGGGCCCCTCGTCCAGCTCGTACTGCAGCCGGCACATCTCCTCGGCGACGGAATCCGTCGACGCGACCACGGTGCGTTTCCCCTTTTCCAGGGTGGTCACGCATCCGTGGTGGACATTGCCGATCAGTTCGATCGACAGCGCCAGGATCTGCTGAACGGTTTCCTCGACCGTGCGGTTGCCCTTGCGCAGGTCACGCGCGAAGTCCGCGAGTCCCAACAACGTCGGCGAATTGTCCGACGCTCGCGCGGTGGGTTCTGCCATCGTTCACCTCAGTCCGAGCTGCATGCAATCAACGTTGATGCAGGTAGCAGCGCGGAACCATGGCGTGCACCTGCTCCGGGTGACAACGCCGCTGCTCGACGGATGACCCTCCGGGTCGACCGCGAACTGCAATCGACGACGCATAGTGTATCCGGCGCTCTAGAGATCCTCGTCCTCGTCGTCCCAGTTGCCGATCGATCCCAGCCCACGGCTGATGCGCAGAGCGAAGATGAGCGCTATCACGATCCACAGCGCCAGGATGCCCAGAATCCACCACCACATTTCGTCAGTGTGCAGGGAAACCAAAAGGTTTGTCGGCGGAAGAGTCCAAGTGATTCGGTTCCGCCATCGCGGGGTATCCGACGGCTCTTGTGCGCTCCCACGGATCCAGTACTTTCGGCTGGGCCAGGCCATACGATGTGTTGTCGACTGTCAGTTGGCCTGAAAGGACGGCTATGCCGGATCCGACCGATGACCTGGCCGTACTGCAGGCGATACTGGACCTGTCGCCCGATTTGATCGCATTGTCCGAATTCTCGGGCGCGGTGCTGTACGTCAATCCAGCCGGACGCGCACTCGTGGGCCTCGATTCCCTGACGGACGACGAGGTCCTCACCACGGACATGTTCTTCACCGTTCGCGGCCTCCTGGTGGCCGACGAGGTCGAGGCGAGCCTGAGAAATCACGGTCACTGGCGAGGGCTGAGCGAACTTCGCCACCACCGCACGGACGTGGCGATCCCCGTCGCCGTATCGGCTTTCGTCCTCGAGAACCACGACGGTGTGCCCGGAAAAATCGCGACGATCATCCGCGACCGAACGGCCGGGCATCACCGCGACGAGGAACTTCAGGCCGTGGCCGCGACTGCCCGGCAGCATGCCGCCGAGCAGCAGGCGCTCGCCGAACTCAGCCGCCTTGCGGTACATGCGGACCTCGCACAGTTGATGTCGGCCGCAGCGCTGGCCGCCGCGACGCTTCTCGGCGTCGAATCCGCAGCGGTCGTCCACCAGGCGCACACCGGCGACAGCACCCTCAACGTTCTCGCTGCCAGCAGAACCCTGTCCACTCGCGCGTCCATTCCGGCCGGCAATCACTCCATGGCCGGTTACGCACTGCAGCACAACATCCCGGTGATCTGCCCGGACATCACCACCGAGGATCGCTTCGACACCTCGACCATGGAAAGCCTCCAGATGCGTAGCGGGGCAGCGGTGCCGGTGCCCTTCGCCTCGTCCGAACACTGGGGAGCACTGGCCGTGTACGGGTACGAGCCGCGCATTTACAGCGCCGACGAGATGAGCTTCCTCGCCGCCGTCGCCAGCGTCGTGACATCGGCACTCAAACGAGTGGAGCTGGATCGACAGCTGTGGCTCAAGAGCATGCACGACGCTTTGACGTCGCTCCCCAACCGGACGCTGGCGTACGAGTTCATCGACGACGCGCTCATGCGCAACCATTCGGAACGCAGTCACGTTGCGCTCCTGCTGCTCGACATCGACGATTTCAAGATCATCAACGACAGCCTCGGACACGAGAGCGGCGACCGTGCACTCGTCCGGTTCAGCGAGCGCCTCACCGACGCCGTCGGAGAACGCGGCACCGTGGCCCGGCTCGGCGGCGACGAGTTCCTCATCATGTACCAGAACATCGACGGACCCGACCAGGCAGAAGACTATGCTCGTCACATCATTTCGAAGCTGAGCGCACCGCTGCGTCCGGGCGACGGCCCGATCCCGATGAGCGTCAGCATCGGCATCGCCCTGTCGGAACCGTCGATGTCCCGGCGCGATCTCATTCACCGAGCCGACCTGGCGATGTACCGCGCCAAGGACAGCGGCGACGGCGGGTACGCGCTCTTCGACCGAGACGACCTGTACGACGCGGACCGCGTCCGCTCGTTGTCCATCGACCTTCGAAATGCACTGGCCGCAGGGGATCTCAGGCTGCATTATCAACCGCTGATACAGATCTCGACCGGCAAGATCGTCGCAGTCGAGGCACTGGCACGCTGGAACCATCCGGAGCGAGGGCCGATCGAACCGACCGAGTTCGTCGCCGTAGCGGAAAGAACCGGCCTGGCCACAGCCCTCGGCTCGTGGGCGCTCCGCACTGCCTGCGCGCAGGCAGTGCAGTGGAGAACGTTCTCCGACATCACCATCCGCGTCAACGTCAGCGCTCTTCAACTGCGCAACAGCGCTTTTCCCGACGACGTCGCCGCCGTCCTACGCGAGACCGGGCTACCGCCGGAGGCCCTCGGCCTCGAAATCACCGAAACCGTATGGGTCTCCGACACCGCCCGCGTCTCCGCGACCCTCGCAGCCCTCGGCGCGATGGGCGTCGCACTGCTGCTCGACGACCTCGGCAAAGGCTACGGTTCCATCGCCTACCTCGACCGCTACCCGACGTTCGAGTGCCTCAAGATCGACAGGTCCTACATTGCCGAACTGCCCGGGGAACGTGCCGAAGCAGTCGTCTCCGCGATCGTCATGCTCGCCATCGCATTCGACGTCACCGTCGTCGGCGAAGGAGTCGAGAACCAGGCGCAGTACGACGCACTCGCAGCCGCCGGATGCCATCTGGCACAAGGATTCCACCTGGGCCGTCCCGTCGATGCGGAACGCACGACCGCGCTACTGCGACAAGCGTGAGAACGCCGCGTGCCCGAAGGTGACTCCGTCTACCGCCTCGCCCGACGCCTGAGAGCGGCGCTGGACGGGCAGACACTGCGCCTCGGCAGGTTGAACGTCCCGGCGCACGCGACCGTCGATCTCGCCGGGCGGGTGATCACCGGGCACCGCACCCATGGCAAACATCTGTTCACCGACTTCGACGACGGGGCCACGCTGCACACCCATCTGAAGATGACCGGTTCCTGGACCGTCACGCGTCCCGGCCGCCGACTACCCACGCGGTTGAACCCCGATGTCCGAGTTCAGCTGTCCTGCACGGACGGACCCACCGCCTACGGTCTGACGCTCCCCGTCGTCGACTACGGCTCCCGCCCCGACATGAACCGACTTCTCGCGCACCTCGGGCCCGATCCACTGCACGACGATTTCGACGCCGCGCTGGCCGCATCGAACGTCAGGGCGCAAGGCAGCGTGCCCATCATCTCGGCACTGCTCGATCAACGCGTCGTCGCCGGGCCCGGAAACCTGTGGGCCAACGAACTCTGCTTCCTGCGTGGCCTGCACCCGCAGCGACCGGCCGATTCGGTGGATGCACCCGCGCTCGTCGCGTTGCTGCACCGGGCGATGACGCATTCCGCCACAGTCGACGGAGCTCACCAGGTCACCACGGGTGACCGCCGAAAAGGACGGCAGCACTGGGTCGCCGGCCGTGCAGGCAAGCCCTGCCTTCGATGCGGGACCACCATCGCCGTCACCGCCGAAGTCCCCGGCGATCCCGCGCGACGCCGAACCTGGTGGTGCCCAGCGTGCCAGCCGGCGCCGACGGGTTAGCGCATCAGGACAGACGCGCGATCGCGTCCTTCTCCACGAACAGCGGCACGAAATCTCGAATCGACCCGCCGTCGAACTTCCGATGCGCCTCCGCCACGGCCGCGTCGACATCGGCCTCGGGGAATTGGAGAGCAAGCCTCGAACGGATCTCGTCGAGGGCGCGCTGTTCTTCTGTGGTGATGGTCTGCTGCATGCCACAGATGATGCCCGTGCGATGCTCGGTTTTCAACGGCCAGGCGGACACTAACTTTACATTCGTTCAGCTCAGCGGCGCTGTGCGCTGCAGCGATGCGTCGAACGTCACGTTCGACGCGTACATCCTGCCTGTCCCACACTGAGCAAGACTTGAGGGTAGCGTAGCCTAACCTGTTGTCCGAATTGTCTACTTAGAAGGGGATCTGTCCATGCACTCCACCACTGCGAGGCGACGCTGGTCGCGCCTGATACCCGTTGTCGCCGCCACGGCCGCGCTGGCGCTCGTCGGATGCTCGTCGTCCGAGAACCCGGAGGGAAGCGGTACCGACTCCCCGGCGTCCGGACTCCTGCCCGATGCCGAAGGCACCACGCAGTACCCCCTCACAGTGGACACTTGGGCGGGCGATTTCGTCATCGCCGAGCGTCCCGAACGCGTCGCAGTGATCGGCTTCAACACCGGCCTCGACGCCCTCCAAGCACTCGACGTCACGCCGGTGTACGCGCTGACCGAGGATCCGGTCTGGGAATGGCGAGACACCGACTACTTCTCGCAGATCGAATTCGTCGACGGAGCGACCCGCAGCGACCCGGTGAACTTCGAGAACATCGCCAACACGAACCCCGACGTCATCATTTCGCTGAACTACGGTCTCGAACAGACGGACGTGGATCGACTCACCGACATCGCACCCTACGTCGACCTGTCCACCCTCCCGGGTGACAAGGCGGACTGGCGCGAGGGCCAGCGCATCGTCGGCGAGGTCCTCGATCTTCGAGCCGCCTCGGAGGCCGTCATCGACGAGGCCGACCGCAGAATCGCCGACGTCGCCGCCGCACATCCCGAGTACGAGGGCAAAACCGTCACGATCGCAACGGATTACGGCGCCGACAGCGGCATCGACTACTACTCCGTCGCAGGCGGCACCGCCGAATCCTTCATGACGGATCTGGGATTCACACCCAACCCCATCGCCGCCGAATTCACCGACGATCCCGCCGTCGGGGACGAAGCACTCGAGAAACTGGACGGCGACATCCTGATCGTCTCGTACTTCGACGACGCCACCCAGCAGGCCCGGGAGTCCTCCGGACTCTTCCAGCGCCTCCCGCCCGTCGTCGACGGCCGCTATCACGCCGTCAACGACGCCCAGCCGAACTCGGGATCGCAGGCCACCTGGGTCCTCCGCCGCGGCGCCAGCGCCCTCAGCCTCCCCTGGGCCGCAGAAACCATCTCCGACATCTGGCTCGCCGATGTCGTGAAGTAACCCTCCGTCACCCGTGCGCGCCGAACCGCCTCATCCGGCCCGCACGGGTGCAGCGGGTGCACTCTCGATCAGATGTCGGGTGTACTCGTGGTGCGGGTTCCGGAACACCTCAGCGGCGCGCCCCTCCTCCACCACTGTCCCGCGCCGAAGTACGACGACCCGATCGGCGACGCTGTCCACCACAGCCAGGTCATGGCTGACGAAGAGGCAGGCGAAGCCGAATTCTTCCCGCAACTCGGCGAACAACTCCAGTACGTGAGCTTGCACCGACACATCGAGCGCACTCGTCGGCTCGTCCGCTACCAGCAGCTTCGGCGACAGCGCGAGAGCCCGAGCCAGTGCGACGCGCTGACGCTGCCCACCCGAGAGCTCCGACGGTCTGCGGTCCACGAAGTCCGCTGGTAAACGGACCGATTCGAGCAGTTGCTTCGTCCTCGAGCGCAACTCGGCGCCGGTGGCCACTTTGTGCACCACCAAAGGCTCACCGATGCTCTGCCCGACGCTGCGGCGCGGGTCCAGCGAGGCCGCAGGATCCTGATGCACCAGCGCGACGCCTCGCCGAAGCGCCCGCAGTTCCGACGCACGCAAGTGTCCGACCGTCGCCCCGAGTAGCTCGACTCTGCCGGTGGTCGCAGGCACCAGCCCCAGCGCGAGTCGGCCTAGAGTCGTTTTTCCCGAACCGGATTCACCGACCAATCCGACAACTTCGCCGGCCGAGAGCGTCAAGTCGACGCCCTCGATCGCGGTGAAGGACGCCGCACCGAAGCGACCCGGATACACGACGGAGACGTCGCTCAGACGGAGGACCTCGGTGGATCCTTTCTCGTGCAGGCGATCACGGACCTCGTGCAGTCGTGGAACCGCGTCGAGTAGATCGCGGGTGTACTGGTGCGACGGATCGGAGAACAACCGGTCCACCGGCTGCCTCTCGAGCACTCGGCCCTCGCGCATCACCACGACCGAATCGGCGATCTCCGCGACGACCCCCATGTTGTGAGTGATCAACAGAATGGCTGTGCCACGAGTCTTACGCAGCCGCTGCAACAGGTCGAGTATCTCGGCCTGCACGGTGACGTCCAGCGCTGTGGTCGGCTCGTCGGCGATCAGAAGGTCAGGTTCACCGGACAGTGCGAGGGCGATGACGACACGCTGCTTCTGGCCCCCGGACAGCTGATGCGGATACCAATCGACTCGGGATGCGGCGTCGGGAATCTCCACCAGTTCCAGCAGTTCGATCGCCCGGGAGCGAGCCGCGGACTTGGATATCCTGCCGTGTGCCTGCAGAGCTTGCGTGATCTGCCACCCGATCTTCTGGACCGGGTTGAGAGCGGTCTGCGGCTCCTGGAAGATCATCGCTGCTCGCACGCCTCGGACGGACCCGAGCAGAGCCTCGTCCGCGCCGATCAACTGTGTGTCTCCGAGAGTCACCGAGCCGGTCGCGGCGGCACCGTCGGGTAGCAACCCGAGAATCGTTCGGGCCGTGAGCGACTTACCGGAACCGGACTCACCCACCAGTGCGACTATCTCACCGTCGTCGACGCCGATGCTCACTGCGTCGACGACCGGGGCAGCCGTCCCGAACGCGATGGTGAGATCTTCGATCTTCAATAGGGTCATGACCGGCGCTCCCGTCCGATGCCCTGGGCGATGAGGAGAAAGCCGAGGACGAGCAGTGCGACGACGACGAGCGGTCCGACAGCGAACGCCGCGTTGATGTCCAGATTCGGGATGGAGTCGGAGATGATCGACCCGAGCGACGGTTCCGGCGGCCGGACGCCGATACCGATGAAACTCATCGCACTCTCGACGAACACAGCGAGGGAGAGCGACAGCGCTACCTGAACTCCGATGGGCTCCAGCGAGTTCGGCAGCACGTGCGTGCGCAGGACGAACAGCTTGCCCGCTCCGATGACCTCGGCCGCTTCGACGTACGGTTGTTCCCGCACCTTCAGCACCGATGTTCTGATCAACCGACCGAAAATCGGCAGCTCGGCCAGGACGATCACCACGCCGACGGTGAACGCACCAGGACCGATGATGGCGGCGAGCGTGATGGCGAGGATCAAGGCGGGGAAGGCCAGCACGACGTCGAAGATTCGTTGTGCGGCAGTGTCGGCCGCCGGATGCAGCGTCGACACCAACCCGACGAGACCACCGATGATCGCACCGATCGGCACCGCGAGAAATGCGATCTCGAGATCGATTCTGATGCCGTACAGCACTCGCGAGAGCACGTCGCGGTTGACCTGGTCGGTTCCCAGCCAATGATCCGCGTTGGGCGCCAGCAAGTTTGCGCTGGAGATCTGTTCCAGCGGATCGTACGGAGCCAACAGCGGAGCGAAGATACCGGCCAGCGCAATGACACCGACGATGATCACTCCCACCAGCCCCTGACCACTCGTCAGGCCACTCCACCTGGTCCGCGTCCGTACTGGTTCGTCGAGGACGGTCATGACGGTGCTCCGATGCGAATCCGGGGGTCGAGGTAGGCGTGCACCACATCGGTCAGGAGCTGGACTGCGACGAACACCGTCACGGACAACAGCAGCAAGACCTGCACGACGGGGTAATCACGCCGGCTGATGCCCTGCTCGATCAACTGACCGATACCTGGCCACGCGAAGATCGCCTCGACCAGAACAGCACCCCCGAGCAACTGCCCGGTCTGCAGACCCAACGCGGTGACCATCGTGGGCAGTGCGTTTCGCAGCGCCGAGCGCGACACCAGATTCCACTGCGACACTCCCAGGGACCGAGCTGTGGTGATGTAGGGCTGTTTCAGTTCGGTGCGCAGGGACTCCGTCAGAAACCGCGTCAGAGCGGCCGCCACCGGTAATGCCAGGCACACGGCGGGGAGAAGCAGATACTGCACGGTGATGTCGGGACGAGCGAGGAACCCGTCGGGCGGTACCCCGCCCGCCGGCAGTACCGGCAGCAACACAGCGAAGAACAGAACGAGCAGCACACCGGACACGAACGGCGGCAACGCCACGGCAACGGTGTTGGCACCGTTGACCAGCGCGGTGAGCCAGCGTCTCGGCCACGCCACGGACGCAACCGAAAGCCCGACCGACACCACGACCGCCAGCAGCAGCGCCGTCACCGACAGCACGACGGTGTTGAGCAGGCCGTCGAACACCAGGTCCGCAATGGTTCCGCCGATGACGTACGAGCGCCCGAGGTCGAACGTGACCACGCCCCAGAGCCAGGTCGAGTACTGCACCGGGATCGATTTGTCCAGTCCCAGTTGCGCTCTGATCGCGGCGATGGATTCCTCGGACGCGTCGGGCCCGGCCAATGTCGTCGCGGCGTCACCCGGTACCAGGCGGAGCACCAGGAAGATCACGACGGACGCGAGGAACAGTACGAGCAGTGCCGACGGAATCTTGTGCAGCAGGTAGCGCGTCATGACAGAAAGACATCCGTCAGCAGGACTTCCGATCGCTTCGTCCAATCGAGACCGTGCACGCTGTTGGCAGTGACAACCTGGTTGAACGTCACGCCGATCTCGATCAGGAACAAGCTTTCGAGCAGCTCCTGGCTGACCGCCGAGTACTTCTCCTTCGCCTCGTCGCCGGTGCCGTCGGCCACTTGCCACGCCGCGTCGGCAGCAGCCTGATACGAGGGCGACTCGTACCGTGACGCGTTCTTCAGTGCATTGAACGGATACGCGCTGACCGTCAGCGTCGACGGCGTGTACTGCGCCCAGGAATGGAACGTCACCCACAGCGCGGGGAACTGTTGCCCGATCAGCTGTTTCACGAATGCGGCACTCTCGACCGGATCGAGTTCGACCGTGACGCCGATCTCGGCCAGGTTCGCCTGCACGATCTGCGCGGTCGCCTCGTAGTACGGGTTTCCCGCCTGATAGGTCAGCGGCAGGGCGGGAATGTTTCCGACCTCGGCGACCAACGCTTTCGCGCGGTCCGTATCGAGGGTGAAGGTCGCGTTGAGGTCCTCGTCGTACGCGGGTGACGTTTTCGGCCACGGGACATTGATCGGGTATCCGGCACCCCGGAATACCTCGGCGATGATCCGGTCACGGTCCAGCGCGAACGCGATCGCCCGACGCAGCCGGACGTCGGACAGTGCCGGGTTCTGCACGTTGGTGCCGACGTAGATCTGCAGTTCGGCACCTTCGAGGTTGTTGCTCGTGTGTGCCCCGCCGTTCGCGAGCGTCTCCGCGTCGCGGTAGTTGATGTTGGTGACCGCCTGCACCTGACCCGACCTGATGGCGTTCGTCAACGCCTGGGCGTCGGGGATGATCGACACTTCCACGCGATCCAGATACGGGCGCTCCGGCACCCGGTAACTGTCGTTGCGGACGAAGGTGAGCGACTGGTTCGGCGTGCGTTCGGTGAGAACGAAAGGACCGGTACCGACGAACTTCTCACCCGTCCTCAGCTGGTCGATCGATTCGCTGTCCAGGATCGGGACGGTGTCGAGGAGATCGAAGATGTTGCCCAGGGGGTGCGCGAACGTCAGTACGAGCCGGTGCGGATCGGTGGTGTCGAAGGCCGTGATCGCCGCCGCGGTACTGCGCAACTGCGCCGTCCACGTGGGGTCCGCATAGGTGCGAATCGAGAACTCGGCATCCGTCGAGGTGAACGGCCTCCCGGAATGGAACGTGACATCGTCTCGCAGTTCGAGCGTGAGCGACAGGCCGTCGTCGGCCAGTGTCCACGACTCTGCAAGCAAAGGCGTCGGCGATACCTCGTCGTGCGGATACCGGATCAAGCTTTCGTAGACGAGGCCGATGACCGTTGTCGCACCCGCAGTGTTGGTCAGGAAGTTCGCCGGCACCACGTCCTGCGTCACCGCACTTTTCAGCGTCCCGCCGCGCACCGGGGTCGCGTCGGACGAGCCTGCGTCCTGCTGCTCACCCACCGCGGACGAGCACGCGGCCGCACCGAAGATGGCCAGCGCGCTCAGGCCCGCACCGCGCAGCAGAGTGCGCCGGTCGAAAGACATGTTTGTACTCAAGACGATTCGCTTTCAAGGAGAGACGCAAGTGTGCAGCGAAGCTAGCACCGGCACCTCCGGAACCACAACGTTTCGAGGCACTTGCAATCTTCGTGATCCAAACTGTGGATTGCTCGACGGTTCTATGGTGCGGTGATGCAATCCCGTACTGCGCCTCTATTTTTCGTGCAGTGCACCTCCGACGGAAAGGCTCGCTCCATGTCAGTAGACACCGTTACCGCGACATCCCTTCGGGCAGTGAAGGTCGGCGGCAAGATCGGCGCGCGTATCGAGGGTGTCCGCCTGGGCGGTGACCTGGACACGGAGACCGTCGACTTCATCCGGCGCGCACTGCTCGAACACAAGGTCATCTTCTTCAGCGGACAGGACCACCTCGACGACGAAGGTCAGTACGCGTTCGCCGAGCTTCTCGGTTCTCCGACGACGCCGCACCCCACCGTGACATCGCGGGGCACGAAGACTCTTGCCATCGACTCCGAGTACGGCAAGGCCAACAGCTGGCACTCGGACGTCACGTTCGTCGACCGCATCCCCAAGGCATCGATTCTTCGCGCCGTGCAGCTCCCGGAATACGGCGGAAACACCACCTGGGCATCGCAGGTCGCAGCCTACGAGAGCCTCCCGGACTCGCTGAAGGCTCTTGTCGACAATCTGTGGGCGACGCACTCGAACGCCTACGACTATTCCGCGACGTCCGCAGAGAAGATCCAGAACGAGAAGTCGGCGGAGTATCGAAAGGAATTCCAGTCCACGTACTTCGAGACCGAGCACCCTGTGGTGCGCGTCCACCCTGAAACCGGTGAGAAGACCCTCGTTCTCGGCCACTTCATCAAGGGATTCATCGGCCTGCCGACCAAGGAATCACAGGTGCTGTTCAACCTTCTCCAGGACCGGGTGACCAAACTGGAGAACACCGTTCGGTGGACGTGGTCACTCGGCGACGTTGCGATCTGGGACAACCGCGCCACCCAGCACTACGCCGTGGCCGACTGGGACGACCAGTACCGACGACTCGAGCGCATCACCCTCGCCGGTGATGTCCCGGTCCACCCGAACGGGCAGAAGAGCCGCGTCGTCGCCGGCGACGCAGAGCACTACTCGGTCATCGACGAGCCAGTCCTCATCTCTCTCTGATGTCGATTCCGCCCTACGCGCGGGGGTACGACGGATTCGAGGGTCGAGTCGGCAGAACGGCTGCCGAATCGACCCCGGCCTGGACCTATCCTCCGTCCGCACCCCCCGGTGCCCCCAACATCGTCGTCATTCTGATCGACGACATGGGCTTCAGTGACACCGGTCCTTACGGCTCGGAGATCGACACTCCTCACCTCGACCGGCTGGCCGCGTCGGGTGTGCGTTTCACCAATTACCATACGACTCCGCTGTGTTCACCGTCCCGCGCGTCACTTCTGACCGGCATCAACGCTCACCGCGCGGGCTACGGTTACGTATCCAACGCCGACCCCGGTTTTCCGGGTCTACGTCTCGAGCTCGCGGACGACGCTCTGACACTACCGGAGATGTTGCGTGACAACGGGTATGCAACCTATGCCGTCGGAAAATGGCACCTCGTGCGCGATGCGAACATGGGTCCTGGCCGAACCAAGGATTCGTGGCCGACGCAGCGCGGATTCGACCGCTACTACGGGTCGCTCGAAGGGCTGAACTCGTTCTTCCACCCCAATCAGTTGACCTCCGACAACGGCGCGGTCGAAACCGAGGAGTACCCCGAGAACTATTACCTCACGGACGATCTGACCGATCACGCCGTCGGCTACATCAAGGATCTACGAGCACACTCGCCGAAGCCGTTCTTTCTGTACTTCGCGCACGTGGCGATGCACGGCCCACTGCAGGCCAAGCAAGCAGATCGCGCGAAGTACCGGCGCAAGTACGCCGCCGGGTGGGACAGGCTGCGCGAAAGTCGATTTGCCCGGCAACTCGCGGACGGGCTCTTCCCCGAGGGAACACGGCAAGCACCGCGCAACAGCGAACCCGGATACGACGTCGAACCATGGGACTCGCTCACCGAGGACCAGCAACGACGCTTCGCGCGCTACATGGAAGTCTATGCAGGCACGGTCGACAGCATCGACCAGAGCATCGGACGTGTACTGCAGGTCATCGAGGACCTCGGTGAACTCGACAACACCATCGTGGTGTTCACCTCGGACAACGGAGGGACAGCGGAAGGCGGGCCGGAAGGGACACGGAGTTACTTCGCGGAGTTCGCAGGTGTGAAGGATCCGGACTGGGTCGGTGACGTGCCCCACGACGAAGATCTCATCGGGACAGCACGGTTGGGAGTGCACTATCCGCGTGGGTGGGGCCAGACGTCCAATACGCCGTTCCGGTTCTACAAGGGTCAGACATTCGCCGGCGGTGTGCGCGTGCCCTTCGTGCTGTCGTGGCCGGCAGGGCTACCCGCGCGCGGAGAAATCCGCCATCAGTACGCGTACGTGACCGACCTGGCGCCGACGCTACTCGACCTCGCAGGACTGAACGTGCCCGCCGAACGGCAAGGTCGTCCTGCCCTGACGTTCGACGGTGTGTCGTTCGCCGAAGTACTACATTCCAACGGCCCGTCGCGACACCTCGAACAGTATTCCGAGATCACCGGACATCGCGGCTTCTACCGAGACGGCTGGAAGCTGCTCGCCCTCGCGGGAGAGGACGTCGGCGCCCCGCAGTGGCAACTGTTCGACGTGCATACCGACCCGACCGAACTACAGGACGTATCCACGGACTTCCCGGACAAGGTCGCCGAACTCGCAACTGCTTGGGAGCGCGCTGCGTGGGAGAACACGGTATTCCCGTTGATCACGCGCGCCGACCTCGCACGGCGCAGGCCCGAAGAAGCGCAGCTGTCCCACCCTGTCACGCTCCTTCCTGGAACGCCCACCCTGGAGCGCTACCGGTCGTCGAGGCTGATCGCCTACCGAGACTTCTCGATCGACGTTGCTCTCGGAAGTGTCGCCGACGGGGTACTCGTGGCGCACGGCGATCCGCAGGGCGGGTACATCCTCTACGTGGAGGATGGACAGATCGTGCTCGGCTTCAACAGTTTTGGACGCTACAGATCGGTGAGTGCATCACTGCCGCCGGATGCCTCCCTCGTCACCCTCGACGCCGCAGTGGCACCGGGATTGCGATGGGACTTCGCCGTATCGGTCGACGCTGTGCACGTAGCAGCACTCCCGAACCAAGTCCAACTGGTCGCGATGGCACCGTGGACCGGCATCTCCGTCGGAGTCGACTCGAGAGGACCGGTGTCCTGGGACCTGCGCGAACGCCGAGGAGTCTTCCGATACACCGGTGCACTGAAGTCGGTCACCTACCGCCCAGGACCGGTACGGGTTCCCCCGGTGACAGTCGACCGCATCGAGACCGAGGCAGAGATTCTCGCGGACTAGGACATTCACGGCTTCGAACAGAAAGGCTCACATGATTTCCCGCAGAGGATTCCTCACCGGCACAGCGGGGGGAGCAACGGCACTGCTCCTCGCCGCGTGCTCGTCGGCGGTCGAGGAAGCGAAGAGCGGATCGGGAGAGGCAGGCGGCACACTGGTGATCGGATCACTCAGCGACCTCAACCCCGCGACCATCTTCTCCCAGTCACTGACCTCCATGACCATCGGCGGACTCGTCTTCGACACACTCGTCCGCCTCGACCCCGATACGCTCGAACCGACTCCGCGCGTCGCCACCTCATGGGAGGTTTCCGACGACGGCCTCACCGTGACCCTGCAGCTCCGCGACGACGTCACATTCCATTCGGGTCGACCCTTCACGTCCAAGGACGTCGAGTACGCGTTCACGAACCTCGCGAAGGACACAGCCGGTTCGCAATTGCAGGCAGCCGCGCGCACGATCGAGGCGGTTGACACCTCCGACGACCACGTCGCCGTACTGACCTTGACGCATCCCCTGGTCAACCTCCACGACCTCCTCGAGTTCACCCTCCTCACCGACTCCGACACCGAAGCAGCACTGCTCGCGGGCGAACAGTTCGTGGGCACCGGCCCCTTCGTCTTCGATTCCTGGCAGCGTGGCCGGCAGTCGGATTGGAGTCGCAACGGGAGCTACTGGGACACCCCCGCATTGCTGGACAAGGTCACCATCCGAGTGGTACCCGACAACTCCGCACTCCTGTCCTCGGTGCGCTCCGGGCAGACCAACGCCGTCATCGGTGTCTCCGCCCAGGACGCCAGGCCCTTCTCGGGCGACGGATACCACGTCGAGAACGAAGACGTGTTCGACGTGGCGTACTACGTCGGGGCGAACGTCGCGGACCCGGCGTTGGCCGACAAACGAATCCGACAAGCAATCTCCTACGCAGTCGACCGCGAACGAATCCTCGACGAGGTCCTCGGCGGCGTCGGCATCGCCTCCAGCGCCCCCTGGCCGGAGTCCTCGCCTGCCTACGACGAGGCCGCCCGCGACTTCTATTCCCGCGACCTCGACAAGGCACGCCAGCTGCTCGCCGACGCAGGAGGCCCACCGTCACAACCCGTATTGCTCTCCTACGGAACCGGTCTCGCACCGGCACGGAACATCGCCGCGATCATCGAGAACAATCTCGCCGACATCGGATTCACCGTCACCCTCGACCCACGCGAACAAGCGACACTGTCACCGTTCCTGAACAGCGGCCAACACCAACTGTGGATCAACCCACACGGATTCGCCCAACTCAACCCGTCGACCCTCGCCACCGGCGCTGCACCGTTCAAGCCTGCAAAGAACCTGTCGGGCTACACCTCACCCGAATACACCGCCATCGTCGACCGCCTCTGGACGCAAGCCGACCCGGAAAGCGACACGGCCGCAGCGTCGTACACGGAGTTCTCGGATCTTCTGCTCGACGAGCAGTTCGTCATCGACCTCGCCATCACCACGAACACCAACGTCTACTCCGCCGGTGTCTCGGGCATCGAATGGAATCGATACAAGAATCTGATTCTGAACCGCGCAACAGTCTAGGAACTCGGCGCCGATGGACAACGCGGGAGTGATGTAACAATTGCGTCGATTACAGGCGGTTTCCCGGCTGAGATCGACGCAACTGTTACACCACGCCCGACCACAGCTTCGATGAGATGGCTTCGAAGATCCGGCCGAGCGACGCTGTTTTCAGATGGAGCTGAATGCCGTCCACATGCGTGAGCCCAGGTCACGCTGCCCCGCGGCGTTGTAGTGGATTTTCTCGGTTTCGGTGTTGTAGAGGCCCTCCGGGCCGGGGACGAAGACGACGCGGGGCCGACGATCGGGGGTGTCTCGGTGCACGGCGTCGATGACGGGATAGTCCTGGTGTCCCGACGCTATTTCGTCGGGAACCATCTGGCCGATGACGAAGGGTATGTCGCCGAATTCTTCGCGGATGGTGTCGATCACGCTGTCCAGTTTCTGTGCGTACACGGGCCCTGGTGTCAGCGGTACGTCGGATTCGCCTTGGTGCCACAGCACTGCGGCCAGTTCGTTGCCGGGGTGCAGGGCGAGGGCGGATCGGATGCGCTCCATCCCGTTCCAGAACAGGTTGAGTCGGGCGGCGCGGTCGGCGGGGTCCCAGGTCACTCCGTTGACGCGCGCGAATGCCGAGTCGCCCCGTGCGTACGGGACCAACAGCACGGGCCGGCCCGTCGAGTCCGCGAGCTCCCTGGCGAAGACAGGTGCGAATCCGACTGCTTTGGAGGGTACTTCGTGGAACAGGGGGTCACATCCTGCGACGATGGTGTTCTTCGACTTCCCCGACGCAGCCCACTGGTGGACTCTCGGATGCGGCGCGTCGAGTCCGCTCATGTCCAATCCCATCCCGGCGCCGTGCGCGTTGGACTGCCCCAGGACCGCGACGAGCAAGTACGGCTCGTCGAACACCGTGACGGGCAGACCCGTTCCCAGGCGCCGCTTGACCACGTCCTTGGCACGCACTTCGAGGTTCTTCAGACGTCCCATGGCCCCACCTTCAGTTGCAATCGTCGACGGCGGGAGTGCCGGCGAACCGTTCACCTATCCAGTCGTTCACTGCACCGCCGTCGACGTCGCCGTGCCCTTTGCCTGGTTGACGGTCGATGGTGATCACATCCCCCATGGAACATGCCTCGGCGAGCGCCGCATCCGTCCATTCGTCGTCGATGTAGGTGTCCGCGTCTCCGTACACCACCAGCATGGGCGCCGACGCCTTCAGCTGCGGTACCGCCATCTGCTCGAGGTAGTAGCGCAACAAGAATTCCGCGTCGGGCGTCTTCGGCGCGAAGTCACGAGCACCGATCCGTTCCGCCGCGTCCGCACGTGCCGACGCCTGCGCCGGGGTGCAGCCGCTCAGCGCGGCCCAGTCCTCGGCCGCCGATCCGCTACGGTACTGATCACGATCGAAGCCGGTGAACCTCCTGGCCAGAGATTCGATCACCCACTGCATCAACGGGGCTTGGTCGGCAGTCAGAGTGCCCTGTATAGCCTTGTCCACCAGGCCCACCATGTTCGCTGCCGGTGCCAGGCTGACCGATCCCAGCAGTTCGAGTTCCGGTGCGTATCCGGATTGTTCGTTCGCTGCCCACGCTGCACCGCCGCCCTGGGATCCACCGAAAGCAACCCACCGGGCGGACACGTCGGGGAACGTATGCCTCAGTGCCCGAACGGCATCGATCATGTTGTAACCGGCAGTCGGGTTGTCCAGATAGTGGTGGACACCCTCATGGCCGAGGCCCTGGTAGTCGGTGATGGCCACGGCGAACCCCGCCGAGGTGAATCCAGCTGCCAATGCCGCACTTCCGAGCAGATCCCGTGAGAGCGACGGCCCGCACGCGTTCTCGATTCCCGTGGTACCGTGACCGAACGAGATGACGGGCCAACCGCCCTCGGGTGCATCCCCGTCGGGCACGAATACGCTCGCCGAGACCTCGGTGGCGCCGCCGTCACCGGATTGGGTGGACCGGTACACCACGCGGGCTGCCTCGGAACCACGCTGCACCGCCGACGGCAGATTGGGCATGGTCTCCGCACTGATCACCGACCCGGCACCGGTACCGGGATCGGCAACGTCGATCGGCTCTGCGGGCCGAAGCTTCTGCGATTCCGCGAAGATCGCGGGCATGCTCGTCACCAGCGGTCCCGCCGACGAACAACCCGTCAGCAGGACGGTCCCGAGTACCCCCACTGTCCACGCCGAGCGAAAACGCACAAGCCTCATCTCGACTCCACCGTCGCACCGGACTCGGGAGACCAACGGATACTGCCGAATTCGAAATCCGATACGAGCAATCCGCCGTCCTGGTATTCGTCGCTCACCGGGAAACCGAACTCGGCAGTCCACGCCTCCAGAATGGCTCCGCGTACGACGAACGTTCCGGTTCGGTCGCTGTGGAACACTCGTGCCCCGCCGTCGACGTCCAGTTGCTGCATCCCTTGCACGTACGGGCCCGCAGGGAGATACCCGGATGCGAGTACCGCGCCGGACACGTTCGAGGGCGATGCGACGTAGCCCCGATGGGTGCCGAAGAGAACGCCACCGGCGAACTCCTGCGCGAGGTACTTTCGTCCGATGTCGTCGTGTGCCGGATACACCGGCGTCAGCGCTTCACCGAGGAAGCCGAACTCCTTCGACACCGCATGCATGACAAGATGTTCCGGGTCCCAACTGAACCCCGCCTTCATGGCTGCCACCACTGCCTCGTATGCGGGCTTCGCAGTGAAATCTCGGTGCAGCACCCCGAAATTGTCCTCCGGATTCGACGAACCCGCCAGCCGATCACGAATCTCGTGCACGTACATCGGACCGGCGAACGGCAGCTGACTCCACTCGTGCACGAACGTCGTCAGCAACTCTCCTTGGCGGGCCTCGTCGATTCCGGCCCCCTCGTCGGTCGGCGATCCGAATTCCGTTGCCCACAGGTCCTTGTCGTCGTCGCCCCGCGCAATCATCTCCCGCCGCATGTCCGCGATCATGTGCAGGGCACCATCCGGAAACTGCTCGGTCCCGACGAGCGTCCCCGGGTACGAGTACGGATGCACCGACAACGCGTCGAAATACCCATGAGCCCCTGCGTCGTACATGCGCTTCAGAAACGTGAGCCCGTTCATGGTGTTGTGGTTGTCGCCCACGGCACCGATCGCACCCCCGATCACCAACGCATCGGGATCGGCGGCACGAATTGCGCCGAACGCCTCACGAAGCATCTCCGCGTACAGCTCCGGATCGGCCCACGGACCGAAGAACACCGATCCGTTCGGCTCATTCCAGATCTCGTACGCCGAGACCCGACCGGCGAAGTGGGCGGCGACACTGCCGGCGTATCGACCGTATTCCTCCGCCGACGCCGGCTTGCTCGTCAACCCGAGGGCCGGGTCCGCTGCGGCCCAGTCCGGTGAATAATCGAGAATGGCCAGCACGTCGATACCCCGGTCGAGCGCAGCGTTCACCACCCGATCCGTCGGTGCCCAGACTTCGAGTCCCCGTTCGGGTTCCAGTAGTGGCCACGCCACATCGAGCCGTAGGCGCGTCGAACCGGAGGCAGCGACGGCGTCGAGGCTACGCGCGAGGTCGTCGTCGGTCGCCCACAGCAGTGGCGCGCCGCCGGTGAAACCGATGGGACGCAGCGGAAGTGGATCGAGCGACGCAGGATCCGGGCCCTGCACGAAACCGCCGACGAGCGAGATGTCCACCGGCCGCGGCGCTGCCACGTCCGGTGCACCGCAGGCGGTGAGCAGTAGCGCCGCAACGGACAGCGCCGCCCACGATCTGGGCACTACTTACCGGACTTGTACTTACGCGCCAACATCAACGCAGGCTTCTCGACGAGCCGGTAGGTGATGGTGCCGAACAGTACGCTCACCGCCGTCACGACGACGAAGTTCCACAGCATCCCCACCGGGCTGTCCCCGGCCATCCAGCCGAAGCGTCCCACCATGATCAGGACCGGAAAGTGCCACAGATAGACACTCAACGAGATGGTGCCGACATATTCGAGCGGCTTCCAGTCCGCGCGCTCGGCGAGCTTCGACCTCTCGCCTCGCGCAAGGGGAGCGATGATGAACAGGATCAGCAATGCGGATCCGAGGGAAACGAACGTGGTCTGCCACCGAGAGTTGTCGTCGACGAGCTTCAGCGAGATGGCCGCAACGGGCAGCATCGCCAGGCCCGTCCACCACCGCATGTTCTTCGCGATCCAGCCTGTCAACACTCCGGTGTCGACGGCGACGAAAATGACAGCAGCCGCCATGCCGAACGTGAAGTTGTCCGCCAGGGAGAAGAAGCTTCGGCTCAGAACGGCAACCTCGTTCGGTCCCCAGTCCAACAGCAGCGGATCGGTGATTCCCGACGGCTCCACCCGGCTCGCGGTGTAGAGCTTTCCTGCAACACCGATCGCGAACATCACCACGACGGGGATAAGCACGAGTACCGGGGCACTGATGCTCGTCCGGCGTGCGAGATAGAACGCGATGCCCGCCAGCAGTGGCAAGGCGATGTAGAACATCAGCTCCAGCGTCAGCGACCACGATGGATTGATACCGGTCTGCAGCATCGACGGCACATAGGAGTGAACCAACGTGAGGTTGCCGAGCAACGTCACCGGATCGGTGATCATGCCGAGCCCGGCGTCGGTGAAGTGTTCCTCGGCCACCGCCGCGTTCTCGGTGAACACCGCCCGCATCACGAAGTTCGCGAACAGGAAGATCACGATGTACGCGGGGAACACTCGCAGAATCCGGTGTACCGCGTAGCTCTTGTTGTCCGGCATGGGTTTACCGGCGAACAGGCGCCTGACCATCGGCAGGAAGATGAGGAAGCCGGACAGGGCGAAGAAGAAGATCAGACCTTGGCCGAGCAGTCCCAGCTTGTAGTCGGCCACCGTCACGGGGCTGTTGTGCCCTCCCACGTGCACGGCAAGGACGCACAGGCACGCGAAGCCCCGCGGGCCGTCCAGACCGAGGATCCTCGCCGGTCTCTTCGATCCGGCCGTCGAACTCGGCGCCGTCGCTGCGGCAGCGGTGCTGTCCGGGGTTGCTGTCATGGTGAGCCTTCACATCAGGGTGCGGCGGGCGGAGGGCAGTAGCTGACGGCGGGTTCGCCCGCGAATCTGTCGTTCAGCCACGGAAACGCAGCAGCACCGTCGATGTCTGCGTGGCCGGCCTCCGGCTGGAGTACCGACTGGATGGAGTCACCGCTCGCGCAGCCGGCTGCGACAGCGCCGTCCGTCCACGCCTGCGATACGAGTGTGTCCTTGCCACCGTAGAGCACCAGCATCGGTGCGGCAGCGCGTGTCTGCGGAAGACTCATCTCGCGCAGGTAGCCTTCCAGTGCGCGTTCGGCTTCCGGAGTCGACGGCTTCAGATCCTCGTCGTCGATCTGCGCGGCCAGCTCCGTGCGGTCGGCCGCCAGGGGTCCGCCACAGGCGGACAGTTCGTCCCATCGTTCCTCGACGATACCGCGCCGGTAGTCGGCCAGGTCGATCTCCGGGTGGGACTGCGCGAGCCCGACGAGCACCCACTGCAGCAGCGGCTTCTGATCGGCGGTCAGCGTGCCCGCCGCAGCTGCCCGGGCGAGACCCGAGATATCGGCGGCAGGAACGAGACTCACCGATCCGACCATGTCGAGCCCCGAACCGTACGTGTTCGCGAGTTCGTTGGCTGCCCAGGCCGCCTGTCCACCCTGCGAACCCCCGAACGACGCCCATCGATCCGACGTGTCCGGAACCAACTTCTGTGCAGCGCGCACCGAGTCGATCAGGTTGTTGCCTGCCGTCCGCGCATCGAGGTACGGGTGGTAGTTCCCTTCGATCCCCAGACCCTGGTAGTCCGATACCGCAACCACGTACCCGGACCTCACCAGCGCCGTGACGATGGGAGAACTGCCCAGCAGTTCGGGATCGGTCGACGGCCCGCAGTCCGGCAACACTCCCGTGGTTCCGTGGCCGTAGGCAATGATCGGCCATCCGCCCTCCGGCGCGGGGCCCTGCGGCGTGAAGACGGTCCCGGACACCTCCGTTGGGGATCCGTCGACTCCGGACGTCGAGGTGTAGACGACCCTGGCGGCCAGAGAGGAGATCGCGCTGACTCGCCTGTCGATGGTGAGCAGTTCCTCTGCACTCTTCAGACTGCCAGGACCTGCGTCGGTGAAGTCCGCCTCGATCGTTCCGCCGAAGGCCACCGAATTCGGTTCCGGCGACGTATCCTGACCCCCGCACCCGGAGGCCAGGAGAATCGACACGAATGCAACAGTCCCCACTGTCTTCCTCATCGAACCGCTCCCCCTGTGTAATGCACCTTGTCGGTCACACCCTCGCCCGCGAGAAGGTCGGTGACCTGTCGCCGCGAGACGATCGAATCGCGTCGCACCCCCGCTCCGACGACCAGCACTGCGGCAACAGTAGCGCCCATCGCCCCACCGAGCACCAGAGCAGACATCAACGTCGACGGCGGCGACGGCACGCCCGCGGCGTCGATGAGCGTCACCTCGGACACGGGCCCGTTCGCACCGAGGTCGATCTCCTCGGCGAGCTGGATCAATTTCAGCGCAACGGAATTGGCCACGTCACGCGCACGCGTCGGATCGTCCTGCGTTGCACTGATGTCGATCAATGCGGACCCGGGGGTCGACACGACGAGCAGATCGGCTTTCAAGTCGTCGGGAGAGACCGGCAGACCCACGTCGACGATGGTGCGCCTCAGGACTTGCTCGGACGTGGCCAGACCTACATAGCTCTCCACCCGTACGAGCGAACTGCGGTTTCCCTCCATCGCCGCACGAGGTGACGACGGACCGGGCGCAGTCAGGAACACGCGCGAGGTCGCCGTGTACTTCTCTGCGACAACGGAATCGGCGATCCACGCGGCAGCGACCGAGAGTACGGTGGCCGCGAAAATCAAGGCCCACCCGCGGACCAGCATCCTGCCGTAGTCGCGCAGCGTGGGAACACCGACAGGAGTGATCATTCGACCTGCTCACACGTGTTCACCGCGCGCTGCCCGGCGAACCGAGACTTCACCCACGGCACCGATCGGCTGCTGTCGAGGTCGCCGTGCCCCTCGCCGCTGTGCAGCTCGTACTCCACCACATCTCCCGCGTCGCATGCCCTGGAGAGTGCCTTCTCCGTCCACGACTCGAGAATCAGGTCGTCCTCCGACCCGTACATGACGAGAAGCGGTGACGTGGACTTCTGCGCCGGAAGAGCCATGTCCGCCAACCACCCTCGCAGCCGATCGGTGGCCTGCTGATCGACCGGACGCAAATCCGACGCCTGCAGCCGAGCCACGAGCTCGGGAACCTGATCCGACCCAGGCGGAACGCACTGCATGAAATCGTCCCAGCGTTCCCGCGCCAGACCGGAACGGTAGTCGTCCAGGTTCATCTCCGGGTGCGTGATCGCCAGTCCGTGCAGCGCGTACATCAGCAACGGATACTGGGCGCGCGTCAGGGTTCCCGACGCCGCCGCGTCGGCCAGCCCGGCCATGTCCGACACCGGCACGATGGCCGCCGTCCCCACCAATTCGAGGCCACCGCCGTACTCGGCGTTGCGATCGCTGGCTGCCCACGCGGCCATCCCGCCGAGCGATACGCCGTACGCAGCCCACCGGGTACTCAGCGTGGGGAGGAAATTACGGGCAGCACGTACAGCATCGATCATGTTGTAGCCGAACGTCTTCGAATCCAGATACGGGTGGTAGTTGCCGTCCAGGCCGAGACCCTGATAGTCCGTCATCGTCACGGCGTAACCGTTCAACACCAGAGCCGCGACGATAGGAGCACTCCCGAGCAGGTTGACGTACTCCGACGGACCGCAGTTGTTCAGAACCCCCGTCGTACCGTGGCCGAAGGACACGACCGGCCATCCACCCTCCGGGGCGACACCGCCCGGAATCACGACAGTGCCCGACACATCCGTCGGCTCACCCGTGACACCCGACGTCGACCGATACACCACACGTGTTGCGGCAGCTCCCAGTTCGGTGATGTCCACCGCGATGTCCTCGATCGGCTCGGCCGATATCAACGAGCCGGGCGCCGTCCCACCGAGTATCGGAGCCGGGCTCGGCTCCGGAGGTATCGCCGACGCCGTCACAGGCGTCGTCGGAGCATCAGGAGCGAGCACCAGTTCCTGATCCTGGGCGCAGCCCACGAGCATCACTGCAGCCGCGCACACTGCACCCACCCGCACCGACCACGTCCGAAGCCCCGAACCAGGTCGTTCCGCAGGCTCCACTCCTGCCCCACCGGGTCGTTCCGCAGGCTCCACTCCTGCCCCACCGGGTCGTTCCGCAGGCTCCACTCCTGCCCCACCGGGTCGTTCCGCAGGCTCCACTCCCATCCTTAGCCTCTACCGACTGTGGCCGCCGAGGACTCTCGCCCCTCGACCTCGATCTTCGGCTTCGCCACCGGCCCAGCAGAACCCGGCTTGGTCCGTCGGCGACGATGGGGTTCGAACGTCGTGACGACACCCAGAACCTTCCCGCCGACTCCGCCCAGAGTCTTGATCGCCTTGCGCAGTTGATCCCGCGTGGTGCTGCCGACACGGGCGAGCACAAGACTGCCGTCGGCGAGAGCGGTGAGGATTGCTCCGTCGGAGACCGACAGGAGTGGCGGCGTGTCGACGACGACGTAGCGGTAGTCGCCGCGCACTGCTTCCAGCAGGATCTGAGCGCGATCGGAACCGAGGAGCTCACTCGGGTTCGGCGGCACGGGACCGGCGGGCAGAACGTCGACCCCGTCGATGACGTCGGGCTGAACCGCGTCGCCCAGTCGGTGTTCACCGGACAGAACCGTGCTGAGTCCGTGTTCCTGCGTGATGTCCAAACGCTCGGCCAAGGCGGCCGTTCTGATGTCACCGTCGACGAGCAGAACCTTGTGACCGGCCTCGGCGAGGACGGCTGCCAGGTCGATGGCCGTGGAGGTGCGGCCTTCACCCGGCTCGGCGCTGGTGACGGTGAGCACTCGCGGCGGTGATCCGCCGCCGAGGAAGCGAATGTTGGTCCGCAAGGTGCGGAGCGGCTCACCCATCTTGGAAAACGATGCCACCGGAGTCTTCGGCCGCTCGGCGTCGATCGGGAGCCCGCCCAGGACTGCGTTGCCGGAGATCTCCTCTGCCTTGGGGCGGTCACGAATCGAACGGTCGACGAGCCCGCGAGCGAGAGCGATCACGACACCGAGAGCAAGACCTGCCACCGCGCCCAGCCCGAGAAGAGTCACCAGGCCCGCGCCGAGCGGAGACGTCGGCACGTCGGCCTGATCCACGATGGTTGCTCCGGCAGCCGGGCTACCGCCCCGCTGCGACGTCTCGAGTTCCTGAACCAACTGCGTCAGCTGTCCGGCGACCGCATTGGTCAGCGCTCGTGCGACGTCGGGATCGGAATCGGTGCCGCACAGGTCGAGCAGAACCGTGCTCTCGATCGGTGTTGCGGTGATCTTGGCACGCAAGTCGTTCGCGGACAACGGCAATTGAAGCTGATCGACAGCCCGCTGTGCCACCTGAGTACTGGTGGCCAGCCCCGCGTAGGACGTGACGCGTTCCTGCGAGAACAGGTTGTTCTGATAGGCCTCACCCACGGAACTGCCACCTTCGGTGGTCACGAACAACCGAGCGCATGCCTGATACTGAGGCGTCGAGAAGAACGAGTAGGCCCACCCCCCGACGATGCCGAGCACCGTCACCACCGCGACGATCCACCAACCTGCACGGAGAATCCGTCCGTACTCTCGAATCTCCACGAATGCTCCAATCGAAAAATCCTGGTTCGCCGATGAGAATAAAGTGCCGTCATCGATTCGGCATCACTTAGCAGTTGCAGAGGTGTGAAAGCGTGACAACATCAGTGCCCATGAGCATCTCGAAACGAGTCGACGCGGCGGTCATCGTCGTCGTCCCGATAATCGTTACATTGTTGATGATTCTCGGCGGAACACCCGGAAAACTGGGCGCGTTCGCACTCGTCGGACTGACCGTTGGAGCCTACATCGGCCTGCGCCACCCACTCTATTTGACTCGTGCTCTTGCATTTTCGTTGGGCGCATTGCCATTCGGTTACGTTCCGGGGGTGCACGCTCCCCTGGTGTTCACCTTGGGCGCAGCAGTCATCCTCGCGTCGGTGATTCACCGCACAGCCGTGACTCGCGTCACAGTCGGTGAAATGGCCGTCATCGCCTTGATCGTCACTTCGGCGATTTCCGTCTTCGCTACGGCCGGCACGACAGTGGATTATGCAGAATTCGGTAAATGGCTCGTTTCGACACTAGTTGCGGTGTCACTTCTCCGACTCCCACGCGAAGAATTGGAACTGTTCGGGCGGATCTACGTCTATTCCGCGTCGGCAGCGGCCGCGTTCGCACTCGTCATCCTCGTCGCCGACCCGTCGGGCAGATTGATTCGGTATCTGTCGCCGTTCGGATACGGCACCGAGGAGGAAAGCACCCGCTTCGTCTACACCGACGGCGCCGCCACGGTCCGACTCGCCGGTACCTACATCGACCCGAACGCCGCAGGTATCGGCCTGTTCGTTGCCCTCATGCTGTGCGTTCTGCTCATCCGCGGGCGTCTACGGATCGCCCTGTCACTGCTGCTCTTCGGGTCGATCGTGCTGACGCTGTCCCGTGCGGCGCTCTTCTCCGTGGTCTTCGGCGTGCTTCTGATGCTGTTGTTCCAGAACCTGCGCACCCGGGAACGCGTGGTTATCATCGGCGGTTTCGCCCTGGCGTCCGTCGGCGCCCTTGCCGTTCCCACCGTCCGGAACCGCGTGTTCTCGTCCTTCGGCAGCGGCGACGCCGGGTCCTCGGCTCGCGGTGACGCGCTCGTCGATTTCCCAGGTCACATGGCAGGACACTGGCTCTTCGGGCTCGGCTGGGGGCGCGAGGAATTCAAGGATCCCGGCACCGCGTTCGACGTCAACTACGTCGCGAATGCTCCCCTGCTGTCGGTCTACCGCGGCGGAATCTTCACCGGACTCGCATTCCTGGCCATCATCGTCGTCGGGGCGTACCTGGGTTACCGCTGCCTGCGTTCGCGCAACTGGGAACATGGATTCATCGGCGGCGGATTCATCGGATTCTCCGTCGTCGCGCTGCAGTTGGATTTCCCCGTCGTCACCATTCCGGCCACGACGATGGCATTTTCCGTACTGATCGTTTTTCTCGTCCTGGCGCGCGAAAAGGCAACGGATAACCTGCCCGACGACGGGGAATCACCCGCATTCTCATCTCCGAGACTGGATACAGCAAAGACAGCTTGACCAGCAGTTTCGTCCCGTCAAGCATGATTGTTTTCGTTTGTACAAAACTCCCTGTCGGGTGTAATGATTTCCCACAATCGGCTCGCGACTCCCCTCCGACGAGCCCCTTGCGGAGAGATTCACCATCATGAAAAGGACTCGAATCGGCTCGCTGATTTCTGCCGCGACCGTCGTTCTGGTCACTGCCGCTCTGACGTGGAGTGGACCGTCGCTGATCGCGTCGTCCGAAGGATCCGTCGGGCCTGGTCTCGCGCACGCGCAGACAACGCAGCCTCCACTCGGGGTCTCCGACAGCGGCGCGCTTCTCTGGTCGTCCGATGCCGAACTGAACACCACCCTGTCCATGCTCTCCGCAGCCGGAATCAGCTCGATTCGACTGTCCATCCCCTGGTTCAACGTCGAATACACCCGAAATCAGCTGGACTGGTCCTCCGTCGATCGCGTCGTGAACGCCGTCCACGCACGCGGTATCTCGATCCTCGGAATCATCGCCTACACACCGCCGTGGGCAACCTCACCCGCTGGTCAGCCGCTCAACACCCGACCGGCGTCACCTGCGACGTTCGGGCAGTTCGCCGGCAAGGTCGCCGCGCGATACGCCGGAAAGATCAGTGCCTACGAGATCTGGAACGAGCCCAACGGGGCCATGTTCTACGGACCGTCACCCGACGCCGCCGGCTACACCCAACTCCTCAAAGCCGCCTACCCGGCGATCAAGGCGGCCGACGCGTCGGCGACAGTCATCGGCGGTGTGCTGGGAGCGGTCGAGGACGGACCGGGGATGGTCAACCCCGTCGGATTCGTGAACCAGATGTACACGGCGGGCGCGGCCGGCTACTTCGACGCCTTCTCCTACCACCCGTACCAGTACTCGTTGAAGTTCGGCGACGGCGTGTACGTCGACCACTCACCTGCCCGTCAGGCCATGGACATCCACGCGGCCATGGTCGCGAACGGCGACGGCAACAAGAAGATCTGGGCCACCGAGTACGGCGTCCCGACGGCGTACGCGTCGGAGACCGCCCAGAGCGACATGATCACGAACTTCATCACGAAGTGGCGAGAGCTGCCCTACGCAGGGCCGATTCACCTGTACCAGCTCCGCGACCAGCAGACGGGCAGCAGTGACCCGGAAATGACGTTCGGCCTCCTGCGTACCGACTGGAGCGGCAAGCCGGCTCTGTGGGCCGTGATGTCGCAGATCATGAGCGGCTTCCCGACGTCGGCCGAACACACCCGCTTCCAGAGCGTCCCCGCCTCGTCGGGCGCCGCCCTCTCACCGGTGTTCCTCGTCCGCGACACCTGGGCACAGATACGTCAGAACGCCGTCGTCTTCGAGATGCCCGGCGGATTCGTCACCTCCCCGAGAGCCGTCGCCGACGCCGTGCGCTACAGCGGATTTCTCCCCACCACCGGCTTCAACGGCACCTACCAGGACTTCGACAGCCCCTTCGGGCTCCGCGTCTTCTCGACGCAGCTCGGTGGAACAAGGCTCATCGGCGGCGGCATCGTCGCCGCCTGGGATCCCACGCTCGGCCCTGCCACCTCCGACGAAACACCACTCCCCGGCGGGGGCGTTCGCGTGAACTTCCAGTACGGCAACATCACCTGGATTCCCGGCTCGGGAACAACAGTCATCCGCTGATTTCCATCGCTTCAAGAAAACATTCTCAGTGAATGTTTCTCCGTCTTAATTCTCGACCGAAAGACTGATACTCGGTACGCTTTTCATCGGGCTGCCCACCCATTCGTCGTCGGACATGAAATTCCATCGATGCCGGTCGGTTTCCATTCACATCGCCCGTGTAAAGCACCGTGAACCGGCCCGCTCGGAGCAAATATTTCGCCGATGTTAAATCTGGACGAATGACGAGTATCCCTACATGCCTCGTGCCGAATTTGCACTGTGAACCACCTCACTTAGCGCTACCAATTACGGCACTTGACGGATACTTATAGAGCGAACGAATGACACGGAATTTCTTCCGTCGACTACAGTTCCATCCCAGTCGGGGGATGCACGAAGGATCGCCGCACCAATGTTGGTGTGGCGTTTCTGGATTAACCAGCACTGCAAAGTTCAAGCACCGCTGACTGATTCACGTTCTTCTGGGGGCTCGACCACTGTTCAGTGCACGGTTCGACACGACGGGTTGAAGATGCAATTAGCAACAATCGCTCCACGGCATTGCTCCGCCCATTTCGCGGATACCGAGAAGGAGCGCGAATGACCGAGGCAGAGCCCACGATTCGCGTCGCGATCGCCCATGACTACCTGACGCAGCGAGGCGGTGCCGAGAAAGTCGTGCTGGCCATGGCCCGCGCGTTTCCGGACAGCCCCATCTACACCACACTGTTCGAGCCGTCGACGACGTTCCCTGAGTTCGCCGACCTGGATGTGCGACCGTCGCGGCTCAACAACATCGGATTCCTGCGCAAGAACCACCGCGCTGCCCTTCCGCTCCTCCCGTTCGCATCGGAGTCCATCACCATCGACGCCGACGTCGTGCTCACCAGCACCAGCGGGTGGGCACACGGCTTCAGGACGCCGGGTCGCAAACTCGTCTACTGCTATTCACCTGCACGTTGGCTCTACGAGGCCGAGATGTACCTGGGCGAGTCCAGCAGCCTCGCGAAGCGAATCATGTTGAAAGTTCTCACATCTCCGCTGCGACGCTGGGACAGACGGGCAGCGAAGTCGGCAGACCGATATCTCGCCATCTCCACCGTCGTGCAGAAGCGGATCACCGCCGCATACGGGTTCTCGTCCACCGTCCTTCCTGCGCCGTTCACCGTCGACAGTGCACCCGAGGAACCGATCGCCGACGCGCAAGCCTGGCTCGGCGAGGATTCTTTCTACCTGTGCATCTCGCGTCTGCTTCCGTACAAGAACGTGGACAAGGTGATCGCTGCCTTCGCCGACGGATCTCGTAAGCTCGTCGTCGTCGGACGAGGGCCGGAGGCCGAACGACTACGAAAGATCAAGTCCGACAACGTTCTCATGCTCAGCGACCTGTCCGCGGGCCAGATGACCTGGCTCTACCGTCGCTGTAACGCCGTCGTCGCCGCGAGCTATGAAGATTACGGACTCACTCCCATCGAAGCCGGCTATCACGGCAAACCGTCGGTCGTTCTTCGCTGGGGCGGATTCCTCGACACCGTCGAGGAAGGTGTCACCGGAGTCTATTTCGACCAGCCCGATCCCGAATCGATTCGAGCCGCAGTACACGCACTCGAGGCAACAACCTGGGTGCCACCCAAGATTCAGGCTCACGTGGAGCAGTTCAGCGAGGAACGCTTCGCGGCAGAACTGATTTCGGCAGTCACCGACATACACGAACACACAATCGAGAGGACTTTGTCGCGATGACGAAGCGGGCATTGATCACAGGAATCACCGGACAAGACGGCCTCTACCTTGCCGAACTGCTACTGAGCAAGGGATACAAAGTTTTCGGACTGCTTCGTGGACAGAACAATCCGAAGGCAGCAATGCTGGACCGAGTCCTCCCCCAGGTAGAGGTCCTCACCGGTGACCTGCTCGACCTCTCCAGCCTGATGCGTGCCTTCGCAGTCGCCGACCCGGACGAGGTCTACAACCTCGGCGCAGTCTCCTTCGTCGCATACTCGTGGGAGAACGCACGCCTGACCACCGATGTCACCGGCGGCGGCGTGCTGAACATGCTCGAGTCCACCCGCCTCTACCAGGATGTCGCAGGCAAGCAGGTCCGCTTCTACCAGGCCTCGAGCTCGGAGATGTTCGGCAAGGTCCAGGAGGTCCCGCAGCGCGAGGAGACCCTGCTGTGGCCCCGGTCGCCGTACGGCGTCGCCAAGGTCTACGGCCACTACATGACCATCAACTACCGCGAGTCCTACGGTATGCACGCCAGCTCCGGCATCCTGTTCAACCACGAATCCCCGCGTCGCGGAATCGAATTCGTCACCCGCAAGGTCACCCAGTCCGTCGCCAGGATCGCCCTGGGCTTGCAGAGCGAGATCGCACTCGGCAACCTCGACGCCAAGCGAGACTGGGGATTTGCCGGTGACTACGTCGAAGCGATGTACGCGATGCTTCAGCAGGACGAAGCCGACGACTACGTCATCTCCACCGGCGAAACCCACTCGATTCGCGAACTGCTCGATCACGCGTTCGCGGCCGTCGACATCAAGGACTGGTCGCAGTACGTCCGCATCGACCCGCGGTTCTTCCGCCCCGCCGAGGTCGACCTACTCGTCGGCGATTCCACCAAGGCGCACGCACAGCTCGGTTGGAAGCCCAAGGTCACGTTCGAAGAGCTCGTGAAGATGATGGTGCAGAACGACCTGGCGGAGCAGTCGCCTCACGCCATCAAGATCGCGTGACCGAGGGGCAGGAGAGAAGCCTGCAGGAACGATTCCGAACAGGGGCACCGACGGCTCTGGTCACGGGGGTCGCGGGACAGGACGGTAGTTACCTGTCGGAGGCTCTCGTCGAGATGGGCTGGGCCGTACACGGTGTGGCCAAGCCGGGGTCGACGGAGGTCGTCGACGATGTCACGATGCACGCGACCGACCTCGGTGAGCCGGGAGCGGCCTCGACGCTCGTACGTGCGGTGGACCCGGACTACGTCTTCCACCTGGCGGGCATCTCCTCGGTATGGAGGTCGTGGAACGATCCCGTGCTCACCACCCGGGTCAACGGTGTCTCGGCGGCGTCGCTCCTCGATGCCTGCTTCTCGCATCAGGAGGCGTCGGGCAAGCGTGTGATGGTGATCAACGCGTCCAGCGCGGAGATCTTCGCGGGCTCGGGTATCGCGATGCAGAACGAGGAAACACCGATCGCTCCCACCTCGCCGTACGGCGCATCGAAAGCTCTGAGTCACAACATGGTCCAGGTCTATCGAGCGCGCGGGCTGGAAGCGACCAACGCAATTCTGTACAATCACGAGTCGCCGCGTCGGCCGGAAACGTTCGTCACCCGCAAGATCACCAAAGCAGCCGCAGCGATCGCTCGAGGAACGCAGAGTGTCATCGAACTCGGCAGCACGTCCGCACAGCGCGACTGGGGTTGGGCGCCGGATTACGTGGCAGCCCTGGTCAAGATGGCGGAATACGGCAAGGGCGACGACTTCGTCGTGGCGACGGGTCTAGCTCACTCCGTCGCGGACTTCGTCGCCGCCGCGCTGTCGACCGTCGGAATAACGGACTGGCAGAGCTACGTACGCGGAGATCCCGACATGCTGAGACCGGCCGATTCGGCGAGAATGGTCGGCGACGCGTCCAAGGCGCGCGAGATTCTGGGGTGGGGGCCGACCATGAACTTCGAGCAGATCGTCGAAGCCATGGTCCAATTCGACATGAGCGAGGAGTTGGCAGCATGACAGCGGTAGAGAAGCCCGAGGTCCACGGTGAGGTGCAGGGTGAGGTTCACCATGTCTCGGACTACAAGATGCAGGACATCTCGCTGACGCGCAAGATCCGAAATCGGATCGGCACGTTGGGTTTCAACATGATCGTGACCTACATTCCGTCGCACTTCGTTCGCCAGAACTTCCTTCGGGCCTTCGGCGCGACGATCGGCAAGGACACCTCGATCTTCCGTGGAACGACCATCCTCGACATCGAGAACCTTGTCATCGGTGAGGCGTGCTCCATCGGCTTCCGGTGCATGTTCGACGCTCGCGGCGGAATCACCATCGGCGACAACGTCGTCATCGCCAGCGACACCCACATCATCGGCGGCTACCACGATCACAACGATCCCACGTTCAAGCCGATTCTCGAACCGTGTGTGATCGGCGATTACGTGTGGATCGCCAGCCGCAGCACGGTGCTCAGCGGTGTGACCATCGGCCGAGGCGCTGTCGTCGGTGGCTGCTCGATGGTACGCAAGGACGTCGGGGAGCTCGAGGTCGTCGCTGGGGTTCCTGCGCAGGTCCGCGGCGCCCGCGATCCCGATGCTCTGCAGTACCGCCCGAAGTATCGTCCACTCTTCTACTGACCCCTCCCTTGTGAGTGGAAATGTAGGCCAGGAACCACATTTCCACTCACGAGGCTCCGAAGGAGCACCCACCGTTGATGCTGAGCGACTACCGCCTCGTCTACGTCGCCCCCCGGTCCGGGGTGGGCGGTGTGGGCGACTACGCCGACGACTTCGTCGACGCCGTGCGTCCTCACTTCCGGGATGTCGTGGAGCATCGCCACGAAGGTCCAGGACACGACTCGGTACGCGACATCCTCCGTCACCGCAGAGCAATCGACGAACTCGTCGACGACCCGGAACGCACCATCGTGCACTGCGAACTGAGCGGGGGATCCGTGGTGCCCTTCTGGGCGACGTGGAAGCTCGACGGTGATCCGGTCGCGACGGCGACGGTGCACGATCCTCCCGGTTTGGTCTGGTGGCCTGCGCGCACCAAGTTCCTCGCCGGACAGAAGGTGCTCAACCACGGGTTGCACTACCCGCTGCGTGCGTTGTGGCGAAGGCTCGAGACAGCGGTGGCGGGCGAGCGCACGTTCTTCGCTCTCACCGCGGCAGGCGCGGACTCGCTGGCACGCGAATACCCCAGGGCCACCGCCGCAGCGAGCACGCTGTTCGTCCCCGAACGCGCCGACCTCACCCCCGCCGAGGAGCGCCCCCTCGCCGTGGGATTGTTCGGTCTCGTGTACCGCGGCAAGGGCTTCGATCAGATCCAACAGCTGCGCGATCGACTTCCTCGCGAGATCGCCATCCGCGTCGCCGGTCGCGGCACCGAGCAGCTTTCCCCGGTCGACGGTGTCGAGATCGTCGGCGAGGTGAACGGTCCCGACGAGGATGCCTTCTTCGCCTCCATCCGCGCGCTCGTGGTTCCGTACGGCCGACGGACCATCTACGGCGACGCCTTCCCCGCCTCGTCCGTCGTGACCAGGGCAATCGCCTACCAGACACCGATCGTGTGCATGAAGTACGGAGCACTGGCCGAATCCGACGGCGGCGCAGTGGTCGTCGACGGTGACATCACCGACGTCGCCGACGCCGCCGCGGGACTCGTCGCCGACGAGATGGCCCTCGCCGCACTGCGACGCGAAGTCGAGGCACTGCGCCGGGCCAACACACCGGAGTTCGTCGTCCAGGACTTCCTGGCGGAGTGGAACAAGGCCGTCGGCGCCGCCGCGACCAGGTCGGGTGCGCAGTGAACAGCAATCTGGTCAAAGCAGGCGTCGCGGCACTGTGGACGTATGGCGGGCGTGGGATCGGTCTGTTGTGGACGGTAGCGCTGATCGCCCAGCTCGGAATCGCGGACTACGGCCACTACGCAATGGCCTTCGCGCTCGCCGCGATCGTCGCCGCACCCCTCGATCACCCGTTCGGTGTCCGCTCCATCCGCGTAGCCGAGGACGACTATCTGGGTGAGCGCACCACTCGCTCCTTGATCGGCGTCGGACTCGTCGTTGTCGGTCTGTGCCTGATCGAGGTCGACTACATCGCCTGGTTCGCGCTCGTCGTCGCCGGCGGCGAGATGACGTTCAACGCGTACAAGAGCCGGGCGCTGCGGGACGGGCATCCGAACATCACCCAGCGGATGGACACCGCGCGTCAAGCTGCGAGTATTGCACTCGCGACCGCGTACCTGTTCCTCGTCGCCGAGCCGACCCTGTTCGTCGCCAGCCTGCTCTACGTCAGCCCGTACCTTCTCATCTCCGTTCTTGCACTCGCACAGTCCAGAACCTCTCGGCCACGAGTTCCCGGGTCGCGCCGTGAGATGTCGCTGCTGTTCTCGGAGAACCTGGCCAACGCCGTCTACATCCAAGGCGATGTCCTGCTGCTCGGGTACCTCACCGACAGCACCATCGCCGGGTACTACTCGGTCGCGTCGGTGACGGCGTGGGCCGTGGCCTTCGTCGGCCAGTCGTTCGGCCACACCTTCCACGAAAGACTGCGTGAAGCAGGTGGACTCGTCTCCGCGGGACCGGCGCTGAAGCATACGGTCCTGCTTGCCTCCGCGGCCGGTTCCTTGCTCCTCGTCGCAGGTGTCGTGCTGTTCTTCACCCCCGCTCCGCCCGAAGTCGCCGGCGCCCTGGCCGTCATGAGCGTCTTCGTCGTCATGCGCGTCGTGAACTACGTGTTCACGACGGTGCTCTATCTGCAACACCGCGATCGGACCCGCGTCCTCGCCGCCGCCACGCTGGCACCGTTGAAGATGGTGCTGATCCTGTGCCTGTTCCCGCTCGGCGCCGTCGGCGCGGCGGTCGCGTCGGTGATCACCGACGCAGTGCTGCTTCTGTGCTTCACCCGAGCGCTCTACCGCGTACCCGTCGAAGAAGAGGTGCTGTCGTGAGACGAGCGACATTCCTGCTGTCCAAGGACCCTGTCACCGAACACGGTGGCGACATCGCGTTGTCGCGTTTGATGATGCAGCTCGCTCGTGAAGCGTTCGAGGTCAGGTCGCTGTGCCTGTCCCAGGAGTCCGAACCGTCGCCGGACCCCGACGTCACACGGGTGGCCAAGCCGGCCGTCGATGCGCGACTTCTGCTGAAATCGCTGCGCCCCAATCGAAGTGTGGTGCACGGACGCTACGACGTCGACGCATTCGTCGACGCCATCGACGCGTCCGAGTCCGATGTCTATGTGGCAGAACACAGTTACATGGCCGAACCGTTCATTCGGTCGGCGAAGTTCGGATCGCCGTTCGTCATCAACACCGTCAACACCGAGTCGCAGGTGTGGAAGGTGACGCGCGGGCTCACCGGACGGATCGAAGCGCCACGCATCCTGCGCGACGAGATCAGGGTGGCCAGGAAAGCCGACGCCGTCGGCACCTACGACGCCGAGGAAGCCGAGATGTACCGCGCCAACGGAGTCGGTGACGCTCGCTGGATCGATCTGACCCTCGAGCCCGCACCGAGGCTCGATCTGAGCGACACCGCAAAGCGACTGGTGTTCATGGGAACCCGCGGCTGGCCGCCCAACCAGGAGGCCTTCAAGCTCGCCCTGCAGTACTGGCCGCAGATCTCCGACGGTATCGAGGGCGCCGAACTGTGCATCATCGGCGCCAAAGCCGACGGCGCCACCGACCCCGACTATCCCGACGGTGTCCGCGATCTGGGCTTCGTCGACGACCTCCAGGAATTTCTGGGCACCTGCCGCGCACTCATCGCGCCGGTCGCCACCGGCGGTGGCGTGCGCGTGAAAATCCTCGACGCCGCCAGCAAGGGACTGCCCGTCGTCGGAACATCGGCCGCCGTCGGATCTCTCGGCTCGATCTTCGAACTGCCCACGTTCGACGACCCGGAACAGTTCGTCGCAGAATGCAGGCGGTACCTGCTGGACCGCAACACGGCCGTCAAAGCCGGAGAGCGACTGTACGACCTCAACGCCGAACGGTGGGAACAACGCGCACCGCACACCTCGGTCGCATCACTGGTGGGCGCGTCCCTCCCCGGCACCTTAGGATCATCGTCATGACGCTCAGAACCCGCCTGATCACCGTCGCCGCCGCTGTGGCGCTCGCACTGGGCGTGACGGCACCGGCCGCGCAGGCCGCCCCGCCGTCGGGACTCGGTTTCTCCAGCGGTGCACCGTTCCTGCTCCTCGACGACGCGACTCTGAGCAACGAGCTCGTGGCCGGACGGGAAGTCGGGGCATCCTGGGTGCGCGTCGTGGTCAACTGGGCTCAGATCGAGACGGCGCCAGGCGTGTTCGACTGGGGCAACACCGATCGTGTCGTCGATGCCGCACGCGCGCAGGGTTACTCGGTGCTCGCGGTTCTGGCCGGAACTCCCGCATGGGCACAGGGACCCATTCCCAGCCTGCTTCCCGGAGCAGTTCCGGTCGACCCCAACACCTACGGCGCCTTCGCGGGCGCTACGGCGGCGCATCTGGGCAACCGGGTCGACTCCTACGAGGTCTGGAACGAACCCAACATCCCGTCGTTCTTCGCACCCGTCGACGCGGCACGCTACGTCGGGCTGTTGCGTGCCGCCTACCCCGCCATTCACAACGCGGACCCCGGCGCGACGGTGCTGAGTGCGGGCCTCGCTACGACGATCGACACCGGTGCGTGGACCGTCGCGCCCGTGACGTTCCTGCAGCAGATGTACGCTGCCGGAGCCGGCGGGTTCATGGATGCCGTTGCGCTGCACCCCTACACGTTCCCCTTCACCGTGGAGAACGACCCCAACGGACAGTGGGCACAGGTCGATCAGGCGTACGGAACGATGGCAGCCAACGGTGACGGTGGCAAGAAGATCTGGATCACCGAACTGGGTGCCCCCACCGGCAACGGCCCGATGGCCGTCACCGAGGAAGCCCAAGCCGCGATCATCGGCAGCAGCCTGGCGCAGGCGTCACGGCTGCCCTACGTCGGACCGGTGTTCGTACATGCGTTGCGCGACGCCGGAGCCGACGCCTTCGACTCCGAGCAGAACTACGGACTGCTGCGAGCCGACTTCAGCCGGAAACCGTCGTTCGCCGTCGTACAGGGGTCCTGACGACCGCGGTGTACACCCCGACCACCAACGCAGCGGCGACAGCCGTCCACCCCACCGTCGCGTTGTCCAGGTCGCCCGCCAGCCTGCCCTGCGCGATCCACATCAGGCCCCACACGATGCCGAGCGCCGGGGCAATCGCGCCCCGGGAGTCGGTCGCCAGCCCGACGCCCACCACGGCGGCAACGACGAGAACGACCACGGCCCACACCGTCGCCCAGCCCTCGATGCCGAGGTCGACGAGGAAAGCAGTCACATTCGCGATCGTCGCGACGCACACCCACCCGAGATACAAGCCCATCGTGCCGTCGGTGACGACTGCGTCGAGCCTGCTCTCCTGCCTGATCGCCTGCGTCGAGACGAACACACGAACGAGCACCACGAGCAGTAGCACGATGATCGGCACACTCAGCCACAGCTGATCGAGCTGGATCGACAGAATCCACACCGCGTTCAGAATCATCGACAGGGCGATCGGCCCGCGAAGGGTCTCCTGCCTCGGTCCCGCGAAGAATTGCCAGATCGCATACGCCACGAACCCCACATAAATGACCGACCAGATCGAAAACGCTGGTCCCGACGGCGCCACCAGCGTCGACGTCGCACTGAGCGCACCGCCCGCAGCCTCCGCGATGGGCGTGCCCACCCACGCCCCCGAACCGATGAACGAGCCCACCACGGCCACGATCGCACTGACGAGTATCCCGACTTTCATAGGCCGGAGAATGCCCCGTTCAGGACGTCGACAAACGGGTGGGGTGTGGTTCTCCCGACCTCGAACGAGCAATCATCCGGAAATCTCGTTTCTCGCACGCCTCGTCATGGGCAGGAGCACCAGAATTCCCGCGGCGGCAAAGGCCAGCGTCAGGTAGTAGACGGAGTGCACCGAACCGGAGGCATCGATGATCACGCCACCCAGTGATGCGCCGAGAAAGATGCCGAAGCAGATGATCGATGTATGCACGGTGTTGACCACGAACGACATCCCGCCGACGCGCATCACCCGCACTGCGAAGGCAGGGTTGAGGCTCACCCCGGCGAGTCCCAGGGCGGCTACGCCGACCAACACCACGATCTTGTTGCTGTCCGCCAGCAGAAACAACAGTCCCGACGTGAAGATCACCACTGCGCCGACGATCGAGACGACCAGTGGGAAATTGTCGGACAACCGGCTCACCACGGTGATTCCGACGACGCAGGCGACACCGTACGCAGCGAGAATGACAGGCACCAAGCTCTGATCGAAGCCCGCACGGTCGGTCAGAATCGGTGAGAAGTAGCTGAAGATCGCGAACACCGCGCCGATGAGCAGCCCGCTGGTCGCGTAGGCCAGCCACAATCCCCCGTTCCTCAACTCGGACAACTGCGCCCGGATCTTCGGTGGCGCACCCGCATCCACGGTAGGCACGAACGTCACACTCGCAACGAGGGAAACGCCGGCGAGCACCGCCACGAAGGCGAACGCGAGCCGCCACCCGAAGGCGTTGCCGAGGAAACTCGCGAGAGGAAGACCGAACACGGTTCCGATCGTGTTGCCGCCCATGACGATGCCTATCGCACGGCCACGGATCTTCTCCGGAACGGACTGGGCGGCAATCGACAATGTGACGCCGTAGGCCGTACCCGCCGCCGCACCGGTGATGATTCGGCCGACGACGATGACGGCGTAATTCGGTGCTGCAGCTGCGATCAACTCGCCGACGATGAACGCGATCGAGATTGCGACGAGCGCCTTCTTCGGTGGGATCCGAGCCAGCAGACTCGATGCGGGCGGCGCAACGATCACCATCGACAACGCGTAGATGGCAATGAGGTACCCGACGCTCGGGAGAAGGACCACCGCGACGACGTCGGGCGATCTCGTCGTCGATCAGATCCTCGAACAAGATCGACACACGCGCGAGAACGGACAACGACTCTCGATGAAGAACGGCGTCCACGGACTCGTCCGCCTTGCTCAGATACGAGGCCATGCACTCCTCGTACAGACCGACCTTACTGTCAGGCGAGCCGGACCGTCGCCGTAGCGCGGTGGCCGAAGATTCGCTTGCCCTCGAAGGTGGCGTTGAGTGCCACGACCGCGGTACGAGTCTCCGGGTCGAGGGACTTGATCTTTCCACCGAACTGAATCTCGGCGGCGCGGTGACTGTCCACGGGAATCGGCGCGGTGAAACGAACGGTGTAGTCCTTCACCGCACCCGGGTCACCGATCCACTCGGTGAGGTAGCCACCGCCGAGGCCCATGGTGAGCATGCCGTGGGCCAGCACGTTCTCGAGGTCGATGAGCTTGGCGAAACCCTCGCTCCAGTGAATCGGGTTGGCGTCGCCCGCAACTCCGGCATAGTTGACCAGATCGCCCCGAGTGAGACGAAACGACTTGCCGGGCAACTCGTCTCCGACAGAGACGTCGTCGAAGTTCACCGACGCCGACGACGGCACGTCGACGACGGTCAGCGGCGGGTGCTCCACCTGATCCTCGTCCTCGTCGTGATCAGCTGCACCCGCGCGCGCCGCGAGAGTCGTCGCGCCCTGCATGACGAGGTTCTCCGCAGCCTCGACGATCCCCTTGTCCACGTCACCGTCGCGCCCGATGAGCAGCGTCGTGTACGTGGTCTGCACCAGCTCACCCCGCTGATTGGAGACGATGTTCTTGGTGACCATCATGTCCTTGCCCATTACCTCCTTGTAGGAGTCGAGCGAGACGTCGCAGTACAGGTGATCGCCGGCAACGATCGGCTGATGGAACTGGAGGACCTGATCGGTCTGAAGCATCTGACTCAAGTCGAACCCGACGGCGATCTTCTGCAGCAGACGCTTCTGGGCCAGCGTGCCGACCAGCGACATGAACGTCAACGGCGCGACGACACTCGAATAACCGAGAGCCTCGGCCGCGTCACCCTCCCAGTGGACCGGGTTGAAGTCCTGGACTGCACGTGAGTATTCGCGAACCTTCTCGCGTCCGACGTCGTAGTAGTCGGCAGTGCGGTAATGCCGCCCTACCATCGCTCGCACATGTTCGGCAGGGTCGAAGGTCTCGGCAGGGTCGAAGGTCTCGGCGACTGTCGCATTCTCACTCATTCGACGCAACATACCTGCAACCGCGCCGCCAGACCACGCGCGGCGCGCAGCTTGTGGCACGTCATAGGCCCATCGCACCTACCGCCGTTCACCACACGAACATCCTCACGCCGACCGATGCCTCGGCATCACCGGATACGCCGTGGAACCGAATGCCTCCTGTGCCGTGATGGTCGTGAACTCCTGTGCCGTGCTGGTCGTGAACTCCTGTGCCCTGATGGTCGTGACCGCCGCCAGCGGACGCCTGGTGCGCTGCCGAACCTCGTCGGCAGCGAGAAGAGCGGCACCATGAGCGGTCAACGATTCCGGCGCCGACGGCACGAACACCGGTAGACGTAGATCCCGTCTGAAGACCCGACGGAGCAACGGTAGGTGCGCACACCCTCCGACCATGACGAGTGCGTTCACCGCCCGCGGGGACTCGACGATCACACTGGCGGTCCAGTCCTCGATGGAATACACGGCCCGCTCGACTATCTCGTCGAAAGAGCTGCGCCACAGCCGGATCGGGCCTGCGACGAACGGACCTGGCACCTCCGCCACGCGGAGGCTGGACAGCTGCTCACGCGCATAAGCAATGGCCACCATAAGACTGTCGATCCCGGAACTGGTGATCAGTTCGTCCGCACCGTACGTGGCGAGCAGGTAATCCCGCACGGCCTCGTCGCACACGGTTCCACCGAACGCACTGGTTCGCTCGGCGCAGTACACGCGGCCACTCGCCGGATCGACGACGGACACCGTCGTGCCGGATGCACCGACGTCGCACACCGCGACGGTGCGCAGCCCGTCCAGCTGACCGGAGCCGCGAAGATAGCGCAGCTGCGCGCCGAGTTCCGACACGATGTTGTACCTGTCCGACCGGTGCACCGAGTACGCGGAATTGCGGGTGCGCGACGCCGGGTCGTCCGGAACAGCGAGAACGGCGTCCTCGCGATCGACCTGCTGCACCGTCGCCATGGACTCGAGCAGCTCCAGCGCTGCGGCGACGTGGCCCTTCGCCTCGAACGACCGAACGACGTTGGCAGACCGCACCGAGTCGTCGGCCGAGTCCAGCGCCGTCGCGCGAGCCGTGGCAGAGCCCACCGACACTCCGAGCACCGTTCTCATGGTTCCCTCGACTTCTGCCCCGTCACGTCCGACTCCTGCACAGATGGTAGCCAGGAAATCCTTCGTTGGGTAGGCCCAGGGAGCCTTTTTCAATCTTTCAGTTTGTTTTCACTGTGATGTAGTGACCGCACACAGTGCCACAGGGGCTCACGCGACCCGTCGACGCTGCGCCAGCAGATCGCCCCACTCCTGCGTGGCGGCACCGACAGGCGCTGCGTCCGTAGCTGTCTCACGCGCAGCCGCAACGAGCGAACGAGCGGATTGCAACAAGCTGACATCAAACGTGAAACTGTGCGTCACCAATTCTTCGAATGCCTGTTCCGGGGAATATCCCCGCAAGGCAATGAGAACTCCGACAGCCCAATCGATACTGGTCCGAGAATCGTCCATCGAGCCAACCTACAATCCGTGAGATGTGAATATGCGTCGGTAACAACAACTTCGAGAATGCGCCAGACAACGATGCACGAGTTACGGACAGCGCATACAACACACACGCGGCCGCGAGCCGGCTTGTAGCCGAAGCGAACGGCCGCTGGAAATCATGGACCGATGGTAGCCCGGAATTCCCGCCGACTGCCACCGATGTTCGATGACAATTCACTACTCCGCGGATAATTCACACGCGGTTCACACGACCGAATCGTCATGTACTCATGAGGCTTCGGGAGCAGTACCGAACGCAGGCATGCCGGATCTAGGGGACGTCGTTCTCCGCGATCGGCGCGTCGGTAGTGCTGCTGATAGACGGCGAAGACGTGGTCTCAGTTGTAGTCGGCGTCGTAACGGGTGTCTCGGGGATTGTCGAGGTCGTCGTCACCCCACCGTTGCTCGGTTTGGTCGAACCCGGCCGCGTCGGGCCTGGTTCGGTCGCGACCGGACGGACCGGCGGTGCTGCTGCGCCCGGGTCGGCGGACTCGGGTTGCCCGGCTTCCGGCTGCGGCGCAGCTTCTCCGACGGGTGCGAGGGGCACGACGACGACAGCGCCGGGATCGACCGGAAGCGCGTCGGCGCCTGGCACGCCGTCGATCGGCGGCTCCGGAGCAGCGGTCGTCGACGCACCGACCGGGATGGATGCAGGGCGCGTCGGCGACGCATCCGAGGCCGGGACATCCGACGGATAGACCATCTCCGACGGGACCGAACCGCCGGCCTGCGACGGATCTGCCGTCATCGCCCATGCTGTGACGCCGCCCAGGGCGGCGAGAACGCAGGCGCCGACGGCGGCAATCGGCCAGACCCCGCGGTGCGGCTCTCGCGCTGAACTGGGTGCTGCGATTGCCGGCGCGAGCGAGCCCACGAGAAGGGCGGCAGCGATGTCCGGGGTGTAGGCGTCGGACAGGCGATCGTCGAAGATGTCGACGACGGGAGTCGGCTCGGATTCGGTGGCAGCCAGGGCGTCGGCGACGATTTCCCGTTGAAGAGCGTTCTCGCACACCACCGCTGCACCGGCGACGTTCAGGTCGTGTTGCATGGCCTGGACGCGCATGAAGCCGAGCGCGGTCGACACGGCTCCGCCTATTCCGCCGGGAGTTGCCGCGACGGTGACCGTGCGGGTCGCGACAGGGCCGAGCTCCGGGAGCGTGATGTCCACCAGCGACGCCGTGACCTCGTACGTGCTGACGTGCACGCCAAGCGCGATGTGCATGCCGCTCGTACCCCCCGTGTAGTGCCGTGAACCGAGTACCCGACGCCAATCCGGGCGATCGGTTGGTTTGATCGGCAATCAGACTACCCGGGTACCGGACAATCGTCGCATTCAGATTCCGGACTCGGTTATCTCCGCTCGGGACGCGGCAGCGGCGGCGAGTTCCTGCGCGTACAGCAACCCGAACGTGAACCCGTTCTCTCCTGGCGTGACACCCGCTTTGCGGCCCAACTCGAGCAGGGTCGCCGCGGCCACGACGGCATCCTGGTGCTCTCCGAGGATCTCCTGGACGTTCTTGTACCGGGCGATCCTGGCTTTCGACTCCTTCTTCCCGACGATCGGCTCGACCAACTCTGCGGCGTAGCGTGCCCGTTTGCCTGCCTTCCGGGCTCGGTGCAGTGCCTCGTCGTCGCCGGCGACTGTCGCCGCAGCCACCCGCTTGGATGCTTTCTTGCCTGCCTTGCGTGCGAGAACGTCGAGATCGTCGTCGTCGAGCTTGTGCGCGCTTTTCGCCAGCGGTAAGCCGCGGGTCCACTGCGCCAGTTCGGTCAGCAGGGCGAGATACCGCTCGCCGTCCAGTTCGGCGGTCACCACGGCACGGAAACGAAGCTGCTCGGCGAGCAGATCGTTCTCGATTCGCGCGGCGACGGGACCGAGCACCAGGTGATCCGGTAGCTCGCCCAGGGATTCTGCAAAGCGAGCACGCTGCACCTGACGGTCGCGAACCTCACCGAGAAGTCCGGCATACCAGGATAATTCCGTTTCCAGGAACAGCGCCCTGTCGTCGTCGAACAGTTCGGCGAACACGCGAAGCGTGCTGCGGTAACGGCGAATCGCGACTCTCGTCGAATGAATCGGATCCATCCCGCGGCGCAGGTACACGTCGCCCGCGAAGATCGCCTGGGCCTGCTGATTCAGGTAGTCCGCGACGACGCCGACGGTTCCCGTGTGGACCGGCTCGGCCGACGAGCGAACCGCACGATGGAATTTCGACGGATGCGCGCCGACGCGTGCCCCTGCCGCCTTCAGCTTCTTGCCCACCTGCTTCAGATCCGACTCCGCCCCCTCGGGACCGAGCTCGACCTCCACCTCCCGCCAACCGTGCCCGTCGGCGCCGGACAGATCGACCGTGACGGTGTCGTCGGCGAGTTCGGCAACCACGCGACCTTTCCGATCGGACAGAACGTGAAGCCTGCGCAGCGACGTCAACGTAGCCACAGGGGACAACGGCTTGCCGAGCGTGGCACCGATCAGAAGCTCCGCGAGTTCACCCGGGACTGTCGCGTCCTCACCGCTACCGAGCGGCAACCTGATCTCGGTCCGCGCCTTGTCGGCCGGAACCTTTGCGTGCCATCCGGTGTCGGCGTCACCGCGTCGGCGACGCACCGTGATTCCGCGCTGCAGCAGGTCGAGATCCGCGGTGTCGAAGTACGTGCTGACGAGCGAGACCTCCGACTCCGTCGCGGAACCGCCCGCAGGAATCAGCTTGTCCGCATCGGGAAGGACGAAGTCCGGGTCGACGTCGAACTTGTCCTCACGTTCGGTGTGTATCGAAGCCATGGAACGAGTCTGCCGTACACAGGTGAACAAACGGAGGCAAACATCGCCGGGCAGGGTCTCTACCGGCGGAGTTCTACCGGCGCGATGACGTTCGTGGAGGAGCCGACGACCGCACGGGCGATTGGGTCGGTGGCCGCGTCGTCGCGGTCGGACGAGTGGTCTGCGGTGGGTCGTTCCGCGGTTGGTCGTCCCGCTGCCGAGTCGTCGCCGTGGGGGTCGGGGTGGGTGCGCTGCTAGTGGTGGTCTCCCGGCGTCGAGTCGTGGTGACCCTCTCGTCGTCGGTCGACTCCACTTCGTCGGTCGTGTCCGCGTCACCTGTAGACGCCTCCGGGGTGGTGGTCACGGCCGCGGAGGTCGTGTCCGGAACCACGGACGCATCCGGTGGGCCCGGCGGCAGGCTGGGAGCCACGGTGGTGGCAACGGAGGAAGAGGACGTGATCACCGGCGTGTAGTCCAGGGCCGGGGGCTCGACTCCGCGATCGCTCGACGCCGCCGCAATCGACACGACCACACCGCCTGCGATCAACGCAACGGCTCCGCCTCCCAGGTACCGCGAAGCGCGTAGGCGCGTCAGACGCCGCGACGACGTGTCGCTGTGACGGGGACGTGCCCTACTCCCGGTGACGACGGACGCGGGGCCGTCCCCTCCCGCGGTCCCCCCGGCGTCGTCGGTCGCATGCTGGGCGACGACGAGTCGCCGAGCCATCCCCATCGCACCTCGCGCAGCCAGAGCTTCCGGCTCGCGCGGGACGAAGACGGGCACCGACAAACCGTCGATCAAGCTCTGTCGCACTATCTGCATGTTCGCGCCTCCGCCGACCGCGAACAGGGCGTCGACATGGGGCGCATCGGTGATCATCGACGACGCCAGAGCGACCGCGTCGTACACGCTGTCCCGAACCAGATCCTCCATGACGGATCGATGAAGGGTGGCGACGCCGGCCGGGCTCACCACCTCCACGGCCGTGACGGACGAGAGTCTCTCCTTGGCCTCGCACACGGTCTCGACGAACAGGTCGCGAGATTCCGGGTCCAGGACCTGCGACCCGAGAAGATGCTGGGACAACCTGGCGTCGCACCCGTCTCCGGACAACACGGTGCTGCGGCGCGAACCGAGGACGTGGCCGGAATCGCATTCCACGATCGACACGGTGACCCCGCCCGCACCGACGTCGAACAGCGCGACAGTCTGATCTGGCGTGAGATCCCCGGACTCCTGGAGCGCGCCGATCTGCGCACCGATGTCCGATACGAGTGCGAGGCCGTCCGCATGCTCCACCCCGTAGACCTCGCTGGGGTTCTTGTCACGAAGAGCCAGGACGGGGACCGTGCCCGTGGCGCCGTTCTCGCGCGCGAACTTGTGGACGGCCCAGGTCACCGAGCCCCACGGATCCTGCGAACCCTCGGGTACGGCAATGACGGTCTCGGTGCTGAGCTGGGGATCTGCGCGCACGTCGCTGCATGCTGCGCGTATTCCGCTCACACCGAGCGATGCGCCGAGTACGGCTGTCATCGAAAACCTCGCTCCGGTAAGCCCCAACCCACTTCGGCAAGGGTCGAGACTACCCGAAAAACCGTATGTTCGTATTGAAAATACGCTGTAAACAGACCTGAAGTTCAGTCGACCGGCGATTGAACGAAGTTCAGGTACGCTTTCGACGGTGTCGGGCCCCGTTGACCCTGATACTTCGATCCGACCGCCGCGCTACCGTAAGGATTCTCCGACGGGCTCGACAACCGGAACAGGCACAGTTGCCCGATCTTCATCCCCGGCCACAACGTGATCGGGAGATTCGCCACGTTGGACAGTTCCAACGTGATGTGCCCGCTGAACCCGGGATCGATGAACCCCGCGGTCGAATGCGTCAGCAAACCCAACCTGCCCAGCGAGCTCTTTCCCTCGAGCCGACCCGCCAGGTAATCCGGCAGCGTCGTCAGTTCGAGCGTCGACCCGAGGACGAACTCGCCTGGATGCAGTACGAACGGCTCGCCGTCCGCAGGCTCGACGAGCGTCGTCAACTCGTCCTGCTGCTTCGACGGATCGATGTGCGTGTAGCGAGTGTTGTTGAACACCCGAAACAGCTTGTCCAACCGAACGTCGACGCTCGACGGCTGCACCATCGCAGAATCGAAAGGCTCGATACCGAGGTTGCCGGTGGACACTTCAGCGCGGATGTCGCGATCGGAAAGCAGCACAGTGCAGGCTATCCCTCCGGCAGCACACCGTTCCCGCTGACCACCCACACGACACCCGACTGCTAGAGTTGCTCGGCGCGGACAGCCTCGACCGTCCGCCGCGCCGGTGTAGTTCATTGGTAGAACGCGACCTTCCCAAGGTTGAGAGGCGGGTTCGATTCCCGTCACCGGCTCTCTTTCTCCTTTCGTCGGTAACAAACCAAAACACGGTCCTCGAGTGTCGAATTCGAGAACTCGACCGTTAATTCGGCGGAATCGACCCTCGCATCGAGAACAAATATTCACATTTCGCTTTCCAGTGCAGTAGGCAGGCTGCATTGTGTTACACATCCCTCGTGCTTTTGTTACCCCTCGACAATTGATACGAAGGACCCGAAATGAAGTGGTTCGCTCTCGTAATGGCCCCGATCCTGATTGCGGCGCCTTATACATATCCGTTTCCCACCTACCCGCGACCGACGGTGTTTCCCAAACCTCCGACCACCACGGCGCCACCGCCCACGACGACAGCCCCTCCTCCCGTCACCACGGCCACTCCACCGCCGAGCGGCGGGCAGACGACCGTGCTCTGGGAGGACCAGTTCAACGGGTCGGGCGCCGTCGATCCTGGAAAGTGGGGTTTCCAAACCGGCAGGTGGGGCGCAACTTCGGGGGAGCAGCAGTACTACACCAACTCGACCAACAACGCGTCGGTCGCGGGTGGCTCGCTGAACATCACGGCCAGGAGGGAAACGACTCCGGACCGCAAGCCCGCGCCGAACAACTTCACCAGCGCTCGTGTCGTGAGCTTCGGAAAACAATCCGTAACCCCGCCAGTGCGACTGGAAGCATCCATAAAGATGCCTCGTGCGGCCGGATTGCTACCCGCTTTCTGGTTACTCGGCCTCGAACCGGGCAATGAATACAATTGGCCGCGTCAGGGTGAAATCGACGTCGTGGAAATTCCCGGCACAAATGGTCCCTCTTTCAATCTGCACGGTCCGGCGCGTAACAACTCCAGCACCGACGTCAAGACCGGCAGCGGAATGAGCCCGATTTCCGACGGCTTTCACACCTATCGGGTCGACTGGTTCCCTGACCGAATCACCTGGTTCGTGGACGGTGTCCAGAAGTTCACCGTGACGAAGAGCGACTACGAAGCCAAAGGGGGCAACTGGAAGCCGTTCTCCGGCGCATGGCCTCACTACGTCCTGTTCAACGTGGCAGTCGGCAACGACTGGGTCGGGAAAGCCCCTGCATCGACTCCGTTTCCGCAAACCATGAGCATCGACTGGGTCAAGGCAAGTCGTATCAATTGATTCGACTGTGATACGTCAGTAAAACAAACTCGTTTCATTGGTACATCGCACAGCGCATCGGCATAGGGTCGAGAGGAACCCACAAATCGAGGTGCTGTGTGAGCTACCGATTCTCGACGACGTCGACCGCCACCGTTCTGCTCCTGTTCGCCGCGTTCGGCGGCATCGCTCATGCTGCGCCGCCGAACGCTCCGGACGTACCGGGGCCCGCCCAGAGCACTCATGCCGATGCGATCGCGTACGCGGCGAACCACCCCGATTCGGTGCCTCCCGGCATGAACCCGACGGACTGCGTCCCGTCGGCAGAGCATCCGAATCCGGTCATCCTGGTCCACGGCACCGACGCGTCGGTCTACGCGGACTGGGCCGCACTGTCGCCCGCGCTGGCATCGGCCGGCTACTGCGTCTACGGACTGAACTACGGCGCCTCGCCGGACGGAACCAGCTTCGGCTACACCGACATTCGCGGTAGTGCCGCGCAGCTGAAGGACTTCGCCGACGGTGTTCTGTCCGCAACCGGCGCCGAGCAGGTCGATCTGGTCGGATACTCGCAGGGCGCGGCCGTCACCCGATACTTCACCAACCGCCTCGGCGGAGCGGACGTCGTCGACAAGTGGATCGGCATCGCGTCCCCCGCCTACGGTGGAACCGCCTACGGAGTGTCACCGGCTATCCAGGCCGTGCCGAGCGCCACGCGACTGGTGTCCAGCGAGTTCGGCCCCGCCCTGGTCCAACTGATCGAGGGCTCGACATTCCTCCAGGACCTCAACGCAGGCGGTGACACCGTCCCCGGCGTCGAATACACCAGTATCGCCACCGACGTCGACGAGGTCATCCAGCCGTACACCAATGCGCTGCTTCGTGATCCGGACGCCCGCAACATCGTGGTGCAGGACGTGTGCCCTCAGAACAACGTCGCGCACTTCACGTTCACCTACGACCCGACGACCATCGCTCTCGTTCTCGGCGCCCTCGACCCCGGCGCTGGAATCGTCCCACCGTGCACACCGGTTCCGATCGGTGCCGGCGTTCTGGACGTGGTGATCGCCAGCAACGCGCCGCCGCCCGCCGGATGATGGGCGGCGACGCCGATCGCGCACTCACCGCGCCGCGTGACGTTCCAACCAGTCGATCCCGAACGCCGTGATGGGTCCGGCGTCGACGACCACGCTCTCCGCGAGCCCCACCAGCCCACGAGCTCCGGCTCCGGTCGCGAGAAACTCCCGGACCACCGTCGCGAAGTAATCGTCGTCCAGGCCGGCCACCACGGGATCGGACGTGTCGAACTCCTCGGACCAACGCCAGACGGTCTCGCCGTCCGGACCTCGAAACGGGTACTCACGCCTCACCCGGCGCTTGGCCGGAACATCGGCCAACGCCTCCGCGTGATGCAGCACCGTCATCGTGTCCAGCGGCGCACCGACCATCAACACTCTGCCGCCGGCCCGGACCAGACGGGCGAACGGCGAATCCGGGCCGTAACCGTTGTCCAACGGGTGATCACGCGTGAACTCGTCGGCCCTCGCACCCAGCGCAGCGACCGAGGCGCCCGGGTTTGCGCTCCGGAGGACCCCCGGCCTGGTACCGATCGTCGACGCGAGTATCCCGTGGTCTCGCGCCGCCCGCGCGGTCGAAGGATCGAACGGCGGAACATGGGGCCGAATGTCGGCCGCAACGGTGCCGTCGGGACCCCAGATGTCGAGGCCCAACTCCCAGTCCTGATACGAGAGAACGGTTCCCGACGGCCCGACGACGTCCAGAATCGCATCGACCAGTGCGTCGGGGCCACCGAGGATCGTCCCGACGCTTCCGCACGCGGCATGCACCATCACGGCGTCGCCGCCTCGAATACCCAGGGCGCGGACGTCCGCGCCGAGGCTCGCTCGCGTAGCGATCATGGACGACGACCCTAGGGTGTGTCGACCTCACTGTCGAGCTTGAGCACCCGCTGCCCGTCGGACTGTTCGATCAGGTAGGCGGGCGTCTTCTCGGTCCCGTTCCTGGTGATCTCGCTACCCGAGATCTTTCTGGTCACCTTGTCGGTGTGGACCTCGACGATCTTGCCCTCGGCAGTGCCCTGTCCCCAGTTCCACTGCACGGTCGTGCCTTTTCGGTGCGTCATGCCGCCGGACTACCCCATCCGGGGGAATTCGATGCATCACCCACCCGGCCGCCCTCTACCCGACCGAAAAACGGTCGCAGCGGGCGTCACGACTGCTACCTTTCCCTCGAGCGCTGCGAAGAGGGGAAACGAATGTCACTGGTTGCAGATTACGTCGTGGTCGGCGCAGGTTCCTCGGGCGCGGTGCTCGCGAACCGGCTCAGCGCAGACCCGCGGAACACTGTCGTCCTGCTCGAAGCAGGGCCGGAGGACAAGAACAAGTTCGCGCACATCCCCGCAGCCTTCTCCAAGCTGTTCCGCAGCGAGGTCGACTGGGACTACGACTCCGAGCCGCAACCGGAGCTCAAGGGCCGCAGTATCTTCTGGCCACGAGGCAAGATGCTCGGTGGATCCTCGTCGATGAACGCCATGATGTGGGTTCGCGGTTTCGCGGCCGACTACGACGAGTGGGCATCGCTGTCGGACTCGTCGTGGTCCTTCGAGAAAATCGTCCCGTACTTCCGCAAGATCGAGTCCATCGAAGGAACGACGGCACTCGACGCCGGCACGACCGGGCCGTTGATCGTCTCGCACCAGCGAAGCCCGCGCGCACTCACCGCCAAGTTCCTCGAGGCCGTCGAACAGGCAGGTTATCCGGTGGAACCGCCGAACCTGCCCGAGCCCAAGGGTTTCTCGCAGACCATGGTCAACCAGAAGCGCGGAGCCCGCTGGAGCACAGCGGACGCCTACCTGGCGCCCATTCGCAAACGGAAGAATCTGACCGTCCTGACCGAGGCGCAGGCCACCAGGATCGTGTTCGACGGTTCGGCCGCGGTCGGCGTCGAGTACGTGTCCGGTGGCCACACCCAGACGGTGCGAGCGGCCCGCGAGGTGGTGCTCGCCGGTGGCGCGATCAACAGCCCGCACCTGCTGATGCTCTCTGGAATCGGCGACCGTACGGTTCTGCAGAACCTCGGCATCACCGTCCAGCATCACGCGCCCGAGGTGGGCCGTAACCTCACCGACCACCTCGCAGCGCTCATCGGCTGGAGCGTCGACAGCGATTCCTTGTTCTTCGCCGAGAAGATCCCCGAACTTCTGAACTACCTGATTCGCAGGCGCGGAATGCTGACGTCGAACGTCGCCGAGGCCTACGGTTTCATCAAGAGCAGAGACGACCTCTCTCTGCCCGACGTCGAACTGATCTATGCCCCCGCCCCGTTCTTCGACGAGGGGCTGATCGCACCCGACGCCCACGCCGCCGTCATCGGCTCCGTCCTGCTCCGTCCGCGCAGCCGTGGGGAGATCACGCTGCGCACTGCCGATCCGTTAGCGAAGCCGATCATCGATCCGCGATACCTCAGCGACGGTGACGGCGCCGACCGCGCAGCCATGCTGGAGGGACTGCGCGTGTGCAACGAGATCGCGTCCCAGCCTGCGCTGGCAGGTCTGCTCGGCGACATAGTCCGCCCTCGCGACGCCGGCGATCTTCTGTCCGAGGCGCTCGAGCAGAATGCGCACACCCTCTACCACCCCACCAGCACCTGCCGGATGGGCAACGACACCTCCAGCGTCGTCACGCCCGACCTCAGAGTGCGCGGCGTCGCCAACCTCCGGGTGGCGGACGCGTCGATCATGCCGACCATCATCCGTGGCCACACACACGCACCCAGCGTCGTGATCGGCGAAAAAGCGTCGGACATGATCCTGCGGGGCTGACCTGCTCGCTCGAGCGTGCCGTAAAGAAACCGGACCGTTGGATAAGGCCCATTTCGGAGGCCGTGCATAACGGATCGGTAACGCCACGGTGTCGAACAGGACACGGCACCACTACGAGTGGTCGAATCGGACATTCTGGGCACACGAGACGTCTCGGACGTGAGAGTCTTTGAGTACCAAAGCCATATGAACGGTTCGGCAGCGGCGGACAGAGCAAAAGCGTGTGGGTTCGGTCGATCTTTTGCGCCCAAATCGCCTCTGTTTCACAAATGGTCGAAGACCTCACCCATCCGGTACCGACCCGGTGGCGAATTACAGACAACGCTCAAGACATGAGCACGAAAGGTAGACATACAATGACCTCCATCCGTAAAGTCATGGCCGCCACCGCAATTGGCGCACTCACACTCGTACCTCTCGCCGCATGCTCGTCCGACGATTCCTCGTCCACCACGGAATCCACGTCGTCGGCCGCTGCCGAGACCACCGAGTCGACACCCGAGCCCGTGGCAGAGGTCGACGACCTCTCGAACGGCGTCAGCACCGCAGTCCTGCTGGACCCCGGCTTCACCGGCGCTCTCACCACCCTCGGACTCACCCCGGGCGTCATCGGAACCGCCACTCTCGCAGACGGTTCCATCAGCTTCCCGATCACCGGCGGAGACGTGAAGTACTGGGAGCCCGGCACGGTCGATCCCTACGTTCAGGGTGAAATCATGCACGACGGAAGCGGTCTGTCGCTCACCGCAGGGGACACCGTCGTCGAGCTGACCGACTTCGACATCGACCCGGGCACCTCGCTGCTCACCGGCAACGTGTCCGTCAACGGTGAAGTCGCTGCAGAAGACGCAGTCATCTTCGACCTCGACGGCCGCACCCTGAACCCGTTGGCGACCGGCCCCGACAACACCGCGATCCTGCAGGGCACGCAGGTCAAGATCTCGGAGACCGCTGCCGGCCTGCTCAACGACACCTTCCAGACCGATGCTGTCACCCCCGGCCTGCTCGTGGGCGTTGCCACCATCACCATCGCCACGGCGTAATGACCGAACCCGAACGCGCGGGATCACCGCTCCAGGTGGCCTCGCGCGTTCGGCGTCGTCGCCCCACCCCTCCCACGTTCCGTAGCCCCCTGCGGGGGCCGTGGCTGACGTCCGTCTTCGGCGCCGTACTGCTGCTCGGCCTGCCCATCGTCATGATCACGGGACTGCTGTCCTACATGGCGTACGGCCCGCAGTTCGGTCAAGCGATGCCGGCCGACGTCGGCTTTCTTCGTCTCCCCCACTTCGATTGGCCCACCGACCCGGCCTGGCTGTACCGACTCACGCAGGGACTGCACGTCGGCCTCGGTCTGATTCTCGTACCCGTCGTCCTCGCCAAACTGTGGTCTGTCATCCCGAAACTGTTCACCGTACCTCCGGTTCGCTCGGTAGCCTCTGCGTTGGAACGACTTTCGCTGATCGCACTCGTCGGCGGCATCATCTTCGAGACGGCCACGGGCGTCCTCAACATCCAGTACGACTACATCTTCGGCTTCAGCTTCTACACTGCGCATTACTGGGGCGCATGGGTGTTCATCGCCGGATTCGTCAGCCACGCCGTCATCAAGATCCCGACGATGGTGACGGCGCTGCGCTCCCGATCCCTGATGCAGGTGCTCCAAGACAAACAGACACAACAGGAGACCGGCGAGTCCGAACTGATCGCCGAGGACCCCGACGAACCGACAATCAGCCGCCGCGGGGCACTTGCACTCGTCGGCGGAGGCGCACTGTTCATCGCCGTGCTCACGGTAGGTCAAACCACCGGCGGCGTCCTCCGCACTGCCGCAATTCTCCTACCGCGCGGCCGATCCTACGGCGACGGACCGAACGACTTCCAGATCAATCGCACAGCCGCCGCTGCAGGAATCGGCGCCGACAACACCGGCTCCGACTGGCGCCTCGCCATCTCCGGCGGCAGCACGCCGCTGACGTTGAGCCGAGAGCAACTCCTGAACATGGAGCAACACACCGCCGAACTACCGATCGCCTGCGTGGAAGGGTGGTCGACAGTGCAGACCTGGACCGGGGTCCGCCTCCGCGACCTCGCCGCCGCTGCGGGCGCGGAGAACATCGCCTCGACTCTGGTCACCTCGGTCGAGACCAACGGGCCGTTCCGTCAGGCCACCTTGCAATCCAACCAGTCGCTTCACCCCGACTCGCTCCTGGCGCTGAAGGTGAACGGTGCCGACCTCTCCCTGGATCACGGTTATCCGGCACGCATCATCGTCCCCGCCATGCCGGGCGTGCACAACACCAAATGGGTGGCGAGCATCGAATTCAGGTCCGCATCATGAGACGTCTCTACGGCGCGGGTCCGCTGCACCTGCTGCTCATGGGTTTCGTGTTCGCCCTCATCGGTTATGTCGTCCACGTGGCCGGCATCGCAACCTTCTGGAACCGCGATGTGTGGTGGCAATCCATCGCGGTGTGGTTCGCGGGCGCCGTCGTGCTCCACGACTTCGTGCTGGTGCCCCTGTACTCGATCGTCGACCGGGCACTGCGCGCTTCTTCGCGTCTACTACGCCCGAGTGTCCCTGTGCTGAACCACATCCGGATACCCGCGCTCGGCGCAGCCCTCACCTTCGCGCTGTTCTTCCCCGGAATCATCGAGCAAGGCTCCGACACCTACCGAACCGCGACGGGCCTCACCCAGGAGCCGTACCTCGTCCGTTGGTTGTTGCTGACCGCCGCCCTGTTCGGCGCCAGCGCGGTCCTCTACACCGTTCGAATCGCAACATCGCATCGTGCACGAAACAGGAGAGAATCATGACACTCACCGCGGACGAGATGTTCGGCCGCGCCGCATCGGGTCTCCCCTGCTGGATGGGGTACTCCGACGGTTCACGTGCGGCGCTGCCGACCGCACGATGGATGGGCGGCGCCGCGGCGAGCCAGGAAGACCTCGCCGCCGATCACGAGATGCTGCGGCACTGCGTCGGACCGACGCTCGATCTCGGCTGCGGCCCAGGCCGCCTCACCGAAAGCCTCGTACGTCGCGGCGTCTCGTCCCTCGGGGTCGACACATCACGGAAAGCCGTCGACCTCACCGTGGGACGTGGTGGGCGCGCCGTTCTACGTGACCTGTTCGATGCACTCCCCGACGCGGGCCGATGGGCGTCCGTACTCCTCGCCGACGGAAACATCGGCATCGGCGGAGACCCGGTGCGCCTGCTGCGCCGCGCCGCCGAACTGATCCGACCCGACGGCACGGTCATCGCCGAGGTCGACGCGCCCGGATCGAATCACGTGATCGAGCAATCCGTTCGATGGGAAACCGACACGACATTCGGCGAGTGGTTCGCATGGGCCCGAGTCAGCGTCGACGCGACGGCCGACCTCGCACACGCCGCGGGCCTCACCGTCGTCGACGTCGCACCCGTTCACGGCCGGTACTTCGCGCGCATGAGCCTGGCGGATCACCAATTCGTGAACAGCAGATGATTGATCGCGAGTGCGGCGACCACCTGCAGTGCCAACCAGAACTTGTGCGAACGCTGCGGCAGAACAGCAGGAGCAAGCAACATCCACATCGCGAACGGAAGCCAGATACGTTCGGTCTCGGCCTTGCTCAGCTGACTCAGGTCAGCCATCACCACCGCCGCGAGGCCGGCGAGGACCAGCAGATTGATCGGCTGCAGCCGCGTGAAGATCCTGGGCAGCGCAGCCGGAACAGCCAGGCCCAGTGCACAGAACAACGCAGCGAAGTTCGCCCAACCCCAGTATGCGAACGGACGATCCGTCGCGATGCCCTGGTAGTAACGCTCCTGGACCAACTCGTAACCGTCGAACCACCAGAATCCGTAGGCCGTGAACACCGCCGTGACGACGAGCGCACCCGCCACAGCTCCGACGAGCGGCCACGCTGTGCGCGCCGCGATCAGAACAGCCACCGCGGGCAGGCCCATCAAGACCAAACCGTAGTTGAGGTAGATCCCGAAGCCGAGCAGCACACCAGCAGCCACGGACGCGGGCCAGAGAAGTCTCGAGTTCTTCCGTGTCGATACGGCCAGCAACGCGATACCCCAGGCAACGACGCCCATGTAGAAGGCGTCCGCGGACACCGCGACCCAGATCGCAGCGGGCGCGAGCACCACGAAGGGCGCTGCCCGACGGGCCATGGTCTCGTCGCCCAGGGCACGGACGGTCACCAGAACCGCTGCGGCAGCACTGGTTCCGACGAGGACACACAGCGACGCCGCCCACGCTCCACCGCTCAGCCCGAGCCGATCGAGCCACACGAACGTCAGCAGAGCGCCCGGCGGGTGACCGGACACGTGGGTGGTCCAGGAATCGACCTGGTAGTCCAGAATGCGATCGGAGAAGCCTCTCAGCGTCTCCGGGATGTCGGTGATGCCGGGTACCTCGTGCAGATACTCGTCGGTGGACGCGAGCCGATCGACGAATCCTCTACGCCATCCGTCGATCATCGCCAGCGACATCGTCCACGCCGCCGACGATCCCCACACCACGAACAGCAGCCGACGCCACGGCAGGCGTCGCGCCAACTCCGGTCCCCACAGAACACCGGCGATCGCAACGACAATCGCGAACGGGGTGCCCCACCCGTAATGAGGCTCGCGGAAGCCGAAAAGCGGTGCAGCGTCCGCAAAATCACGAACCTGCTGCGGTGTCCGGTTGATGATCGGGGTGATCAGTTCGTTTCCCAGGTACGGTACGACGAATGCCACCGCGACCAGCACGGCGGCGAGTCCGCCTGCCAGAGCTTCTCTCCAGTATCGGATAACGTCCACCCATTTCTCGTGCGATACAGCGTCGCCCTGAAGCATAGAAGAGAATGACACCATGAGTTCACGACAACGAGCGGACATCGCCGTCATCGGCGGCAGCGGCTTCTACTCGTTCTTCGGGCCCGACGCCGAAAGTATCGAGATGGACACCCCGTACGGAGCGCCGAGCGGCCCCATCACCGTCGGCGACGTCGACGGCCGACCGGTCGCGTTTCTGCCTCGTCACGGAGCGAACCACGAGTACTCACCCCACACACTGCCGTACCGCGCGAACATGTGGGCACTGCGAATGCTCGGCGTCGGTCGAGTCTTCGCGCCGTGCGCCGTCGGCAGCCTCGTTCCCGAGTACGGGCCGGGAACCGTGGTGGTGCCGGACCAGCTGGTGGACCGAACCAGTGGGCGCGTGCAGACCTACTTCGACCGCGGCGGAGTACACGCGGAGTTCGCCGATCCCTACTGCGGCGACCTACGCGCCGCAGCACTGCAGGACGGGGTGGTCGACGGCGGCACCATGGTGGTCGTCGAAGGGCCTCGCTTCTCCACTCGCGCCGAAAGCCAGTGGTTCGCTCGACAGGGATGGACCCTGGTCAACATGACCGGCCATCCCGAAGCCGTGCTCGCCCGAGAATTGGAGCTCTGCTACACCCCGATCGCCCTCGTCACGGACCTCGACGCAGGAATCGAAACCGGGCAGGGCGTCCGAGCCGTCGATGTCTTCGCGGAATTCCAGAAGAACATCGAACCGTTGAAAGCACTGGTGCGCAGCGCTGTCAACGCCGCGCCGATGGGTCCGTGCGAGTCCTGCCGGGTCCACGACGGCGTGACGCTGCCGATCGAGCTGCCATGACCCGCGTCCTTCTCACCGGCGCAGCCGGTTTCATCGGCGGACACATACGATCGGCGCTCGAACCGAATCACGACGTCGTCGCCATCGACGCGATGCTCGCGTCGGCTCACGGCCACAGCCTAGATTCCAGCAGCGTCGATTCGAGCAGCGACATCACCCGAGTCGACGTGCGCGATCACGCTGCGTTGGTCGAGCTTCTGGCGAGCGTCGACGTCGTGTGCCACCAAGCTGCCGTCGTCGGCGCAGGCGTGGACTCCGCCGATGCGCCTGCCTACGCCAGCCACAACGATTTCGGGACCGCCGTTCTGCTCGCAGCGATGGCAGAAACGGGCTGCACCAGACTGGTGTTGGCATCGTCGATGGTCGTGTACGGCGAAGGAAAATACCGCAACGCCGCCGGCGACCTCGTAGTGCCGGGGCCCCGTACGAGGTTGGCGGACGGCATCTTCGAGAACACCGACCCCGCCACCGGCGAGGTCCTGGACTGGGCACTCGTGGAGGAAGACTCGGAGCTGCGGCCACGCAGCACCTATGCAGCGAGCAAGGTAGCCCAGGAGAACTACGCCCTCGCCTGGTCGCTCGCCACCGGCGGTTCGGTGACCGCACTGCGGTACCACAACGTGTACGGGCCTCACATGCCGAGAAACACCCCGTACTCCGGAGTCGCCGCAATGTTCAGGTCCTCGCTCGAAGCCGGCAAGGCTCCCCAGGTCTACGAGGACGGGCACCAGGCGCGAGACTTCGTACACGTCAGCGACATCGCCGCCGCGAACACCGCAGCCATCGACGCCGCATTACCGGGATTCACTGCCCTGAACGTCTCGTCCGGGCACCCGATCACCATCGGGGAAGTAGCCTCCACGCTGTCCGACGCCTGCCGCGGCCCGGCCCCACAGATCACCGGCCAGTATCGACCGGGCGATGTGCGACACATCGTCGCCAGTCCTGAAAAAGCCGAAAGAACACTCGGATTCGTCGCCGCAGTGTCCCCGGAACAGGGCCTCCGCGAGTTCGCGACAGCACCACTGCGCGACGCGGAAGGCACCGGTGCACCTCGTGTCTGACGTGACGGTCGTCCTGCCGTGCATGAACGAAGCAGGATCACTTCCCGGCGTGCTGGCACGAATTCCCACCGGGTACGTCGCGCTCGTCGTCGACAACAACTCCACCGACGGCACCGCGGACATCGCGAAAGCACACGGCGCCACCGTGGTACACGAATCCGTTCCCGGATACGGATCGGCAGTGCACGCAGGGGTGCTCGCAGCAACAACCGACATCGTCTGCGTGATGGACGGAGACGGGTCGATGGATCCGCAGGATCTCCCTGCCCTGGTGAGCGCGCTGGACACCGCCGACCTGGTCGTCGGCCGTAGACAGTCCGGCCACTCCCCACTGCACGCACGGCTCGGGAATGCCGTTCTCTCCCTCCGACTGCGAACCAAGTACTCGCTACCGGTCCACGACCTCGGCGCGGTGCGGGCGACACACCGACGAACACTGCTGGACCTGAACGTGACCGACCGACGATCGGGATACCCCCTGCAACTTCTGGTGCTCGCATCCAAGGCCGGGCTGACCGTCCGCGAACTGGACGTCACCTACAATCCGCGAACCGCCGGTAAATCGAAGGTATCCGGCTCGATCAAGGGGACGATCGTTGCCACACTCGACTTCTGGAAGGTGTTGTCATGAAGGTCACCGCCCTGGTCGTCGCTAAATCCCCCGTTCCCGGATTGGCCAAGACAAGGCTCGCCGCAACCCTCGGCACCGACGCCGTCGCCGACATCGCCGCCGCCGCACTGCTCGACACCCTCGACGCCGTGTCCGCCGCCGACTTCGATCACCGCGTCGTCGCCATCACCGGCGACCTCGACAAAGCAAGCCGCCGAGAAGAACTGGAAGCGGCACTGGTGTCGTACACCGTGGTGAGGCAGCGCGGCGACGGGTTCGCCGAGCGCCTGATCCATGCACACGAGGACGCGTCGGGTACCCCTGTCTTCCAGATCGGAATGGACACCCCACAGATCACCGCGGAACTGCTCGACGCGTCGGCGATGCACCTGACGGAACCGGAGCAGTCGGTGCTCGGTCTCGCCGAGGACGGTGGATGGTGGGCACTGGGACTGCCGAATGCCGCTCTTGCCCAGGCGTTACGAGACGTTCCCATGTCCACGCCCACCACCGGAGCCTCGACGCGCACCGCACTGGAGAACTTGGGCGCTCGCGTGCGGACCCTGGCCGTCCTGCGCGACGTCGATCACGAGAGCGACCTGCAGTACGTGGCCGCGGAGTGCGCGTCGGGCAGTCGTTTTCGGGCCGCGGCCGAGCGTTACGTACCGCGTCTGCAATGATCGATGGATGCTCTCGGAGAACACCAGTGTCTGACAAGAAACCTGCTCGGATCCGGTTTCCCCGTCGGCTGAGACAGGTCGATCCCGCGCGCCGCGGAATCGTCCTCGCGTGGCTGGCCTTCACCGTCACGTTCGGCGGGGCCAGGTTGGTCACGTGGCTGATCCAGATCGACACCCGCGGCGTCGGCGATCTCAGTGCCGGCGGGGTTCACCTGCACCACTATCTGTGGGGAATTCTCCTGCTGGCGGCGGTCGCGATCTTCGGGTTGGTCGACCGCAGCCCGAGAACTCGCTCGTGGATGGGCATCGTACTCGGCATTGCGTTGGGACTGATCGTCGACGAAGCAGCTCTTCTCATCACACTCGAGGACGTGTACTGGCAGAACGAAGGTTGGTCGTCGATTGCCATTGCGGTGACCCTGATCGGCGTCGTCGGAAGTGCTCTGGTGCTCACGCGTAGCGGGGCGACCACCGAAGACTGACCTGAAATTCCCTCATAGGGTATTTTGGGGAATTGTGGCGAACGACTTCTATACCGCCGAGCAAGTCGCCGAACTACTCGGCCTTCACGTCCGGACGGTGCGCAACTACATCCAGGACGGACGTCTGCCCGCCGTCAGAATCGGCAAGCAATACCGCATCACCCCCGCCGGCCTGGCGGCACTCACCAGTGGCGACTCCCCTGCGTCGGAGATCGGCGTCGACGTGACGAGCATCGTCGACGCCACCGCCATCGACGAGCACACTGCCTCGCGTCTCGCACTGTTTCTCTCCACCGCCGCCACCGGCCGTGGTCCGAGCGCTCGGCGGCTTCGGATCGACACCGCATACGACACATCGACGTCGACGCTGAAGATCGTCGTCTTCGGCGGTGCAGGCGACGTCGCCGAGGTTCTGCGCTTGATCGACACCTTCGTCGAGGGAAGCCGATGAACGTTCTCCACGTCTCCGCCGACGGACACCCGATCGGTACGGAACAGGACGCACTGGACATCGTCGGCGAGGCATTCGGCATCGAGGCGCGCGTCGCCGTGGTCCCGGTGCAGCGGCTGATGCCGGAATTCTTCGATCTCAGCACCCGCCTCGCCGGTGAATTCGTACAGAAACTAGTGAACTACCGGATTCTCCTTGTCATCGAAGGCGATATCCAGCCATATACCGAGGTCAGCGAGCCGCTACGCGCATTCGTGGCCGAATCCAATCGGGGCCGACACATATGGTTCGTTCCCAATCGGTTATCGCTCCAGGACCGGATTGCAACAATCCGATAGCCGCTTTCGCAGTCATTTCTCAGGACCAAGTGCTACAAACAATGTGTGACCGGGGTACTCATAGGCGTGGCGATCTGGATGGCGATGGCTCTCGTCGTCGCCGTCGTGCTGGGTCGGGTCTCTCAGCGCGCGGACAGCGAAGAACTCGGATCGACCCTGAGCTGGGACACCGACGAGATCGACGAGGCCGTACAGCACGACCGGTAGACGCCGCTTCCGAGCGCCTACTCGTTCTTCTCCACGATTTCCGTCAGGATCTGTGCCGCCTCTGCGAGCGTGGCGCGCTCGTCGTCGCTGAGCTCACCCAGTCTCTCGGCAAGTACCCGCTCACGCTCGGCGACGTCAGTGTCCGCCACAGCCCGTCCCGAGTCCGTCAGGGTCAGAACCACCTGTCTCCGATCGGTCGCGTGCGGCACACGCTCGAGTAAACCCATCTCCACCAGGGCGTGCGACGATCTCGACACCGACGGCGGTTTGATCCGCTCACGCACGGCCAGCTCGCCCGTGGTCATCGGACCTTCCCGAAAGAGGGTCGTCAGGATCGACAGCTGAGCGACGGGAATTCGGTCGCTGGCGTGCCGCAGACGAAGCCGACGATTCAGGCGCATCGCCGACACCGACAGGTCCCTGGCCAGGTGCGTGTCCGATTCCGAGCTCATCCCGACAGGTTAGCGTGCCGAACGAACAGGGCGCGCACGGCCGACCCTCCGAGCGCGCAGATCCTGCGGCATCATCGGGGGATGGATGCCGAAGACTGGGACCGCAAGTACGAACGCCGTGACGCCGTCCCCGGCGAACCGCCCAACCAGACACTCGTCGAGATCGCGACGTCGCTTCCCCGTGGACGCGCCCTGGACCTGGCGTGCGGCGCCGGACGCAACTCCATCTGGCTGGCCACGCGGGGGTGGGAGGTGACCGGCGTCGACTTCTCGTCGGTGGCACTCACCCGAGCACACCGCGTCGCGTCGGCGTCGCCTGCATCCGTCCGAAACAGGCTCACCTGGGTCCACGCGGATGTGACGACCGTCCTACCGGAACCGGGATACGACCTGGTTCTCGCGCTCTATCTACATCTACCCCACGAGCAACGCCGCAAAGCAATCTCGACGGCACTCGATGCGCTGAAACCTGATGGAATCCTCATGATTCTCGGTCACCATTCGAACAACATCACCGATGGAGTGGGCGGACCCCAGGAAGTCGAACTACTCTATACGCCAGAGGAATTGGCAATCGACGTCGGCGATCGAGCCGTCGTGAACCTCTGCGAAACAAGGTTCAGAACGACAGACAGCGGTACCGCAATCGATTCGTTACTACTCGCCAGTAGGTCCCGCCTTGGCAGCGCGAATGAACGGGGGTAATATGCCTCTATGTTACCGACGAGTAGCTATACCGAGTAGCTAGATGCTTGGGCGGTACTCACGAGACCGCACCACTGACTGGAGAGCGACGCAATGGGCCATTACAAGAGCAACCTTCGGGATCTCGAGTTCAACCTCTTCGAGCTGTTCGGGCTCGACGAGTCCCTCGCAGGTGACAACTTCGGAGACCTCGACGGCGAAGCCGCACGCGACATGCTGCGCGAGGTAGTACGCCTGTCCGAGGGTCCCCTCGCCGAATCCTTCGCCGACGCGGACCGCAACCCGCCGGTGTTCGACCCGGAAACCCACACCCTGAAGCTGCCGGACTCGTTCAAGAAGTCCTTCAAGGCCCTCTACGACGGTGAATGGTGGCGCGTCGGCCTCGACGACGACGTCGGCGGCATCGCCGCTCCCCGCAACCTCGGCTGGGCACTCAACGAAATGCTGCTCGGCTCCCAGCCGGCCGCGTTCATGTACTCCGCCGGACCCTCCTTCGCCAACGTCCTGTTCCACAACGGAACCGACGAGCAGAAGGAATGGGCCAAGGTCATCGTCGAACGCCAGTGGGGCGCCACCATGGTCCTCACCGAGCCCGACGCCGGATCCGACGTCGGCGCCGGACGCACCAAGGCCATCAAGCAGGAAGACGGCTCCTGGCACATCGAGGGGGTCAAGCGCTTCATCACCTCGGCAGTGTCCGACGACCTGTTCGAGAACATCTTCCACCTCGTTCTCGCCCGCCCCGAAGGCGCAGGACCCGGCACCAAGGGCCTCAGCCTGTTCTTCGTCCCGAACACCCACTTCGACTTCGAGAAGGGTGAACTCGGCGAGCGCAACGGCGTCTTCGTCACCGGCGTCGAACACAAGATGGGACTCAAGGCGTCGGCGACGTGCGAGCTCACCTTCGGCGGACACGGAATCCCCGCGCAGGGCTGGCTCGTCGGCGAGGTACACAAGGGCATCGCGCAGATGTTCGACGTCATCGAACACGCACGAATGATGGTCGGCACCAAGGCAATCGCCACCCTCTCCACCGGCTACCTCAACGCTCTCGACTACGCGAAGCAGCGCGTCCAGGGCGCCGACCTGACGCAGATGACCGACAAGGCAGCACCGCGCGTCACCATCACGCATCACCCCGACGTCCGTCGCAGCCTCATCACGCAGAAGGCATACGCCGAAGGCCTGCGTGCTGTGTACCTGTACACCGCCGCTCACCAGAACCCGATCACGGCCAAGCAGGTCTCCGACGCCGACGAGGACATCGCCTACCGCGTCAACGACCTGCTGCTCCCGATCGTCAAGGGCGTCGGCTCCGAGATCGCCTACCGTCAGCTGGCCGAGAGCCTGCAGACCCTCGGCGGCTCCGGCTTCCTGCAGGACTACCCGATCGAGCAGTACATCCGCGACTCGAAGATCGACTCGCTGTACGAAGGAACCACTGCCATCCAGGCGCAGGACTTCTTCTTCCGCAAGATCGCTCGCGACCGCGGCGTTGCACTCGCTCACGTTGCCGGACAGATCAAGTCGTTCATCGACAGCGAAGCAGGCAACGGCCGGCTCAAGGCAGAGCGCGCGCTTCTCGCCACCGCACTCGAGGACGTGCAGGCCATCGTCACAACGATGACCCAGCAGCTCATGGGTGCACAGGAACAGCCCACCGAGCTCTACAAGGTCGGCCTCGCATCGGTGCGCTTCCTCATGGCATTCGGCGATCTGCTCATCGGATGGCTCCTGCTCCGTCAGTCCGAGATCGCCATCACGGCACTCGACAACGGCGCCGAAGGTAAGGAAAAGGCGTTCTACGAAGGCAAGATCGGCGTCGCGTCGTTCTTCGCCAAGAATATCCTGCCCGAGCTCACCGCAACGCGGAACATCCTCGCCAACATCGACCTCGACGTCATGGAACTCGACGAAGCAGCATTCTGATCCCTGCTGTCACAACGTCCGCACCCTCGCCCGAGGGTGCGGCCGTTGTCGTCGGTGCAGACGCTCACCTGTGGGCCGGACGCTCACCCAGGTGCTAGCACTCGGCCGTGCGTCCGGCACGTAGGTGAGCGTTCACATGCTCTGCTCCAAGTGCCCCGGGAGCAGATGGCCCATTCGGTCACGTTTGGTTTCGAGGTAACGCACGTTCGCGGGTGCGGCTCCGACGAGCAGTGGAATGACGGCGGTCACGGCGATACCGTTCTCCCGCAACCCATCCACCTTCAGCGGGTTGTTGGTGAGCAACCGGACGTCGGCCACCTCGAGGTCGTCGAGAATGGCTGCGGCACCGCCGTATTCTCGACCGTCGGCCAGTTCGTCGAGTTCGAGGTTGGCCTGCATCGTGTCGAAGCCCTGATCCTGCAGTCGGTAGGCAGCGAGCTTCTTGAGCAGACCGATGCCGCGACCCTCGTGTCCGCGGAGGTAGACCACAACGCCACCTTCGCGGGAGACTCGCGCCAATGCAGCGTCGAGCTGTGGTCCGCATTCACATCGTTGGGACGAAAAAGATTCGCCGGTCAGGCATTCGGAGTGAACACGGACTATCGGTGACCCGGCGAGCTCACCCTTGACCAGTGCGATGTGTTCGGCCCCGGTCTCCTTGTCCGCATATCCGATTGCTCGGAATTCACCGTGCGCGGTCGTCAAGACCGTCTCTGCCACTCGTTCGACGCGTCGCGGAGCGGGAACTGCCGTCACTCCGTGTGCCAGCCGGTAGTTGATCAGCTGTTCGATGGTCAGTACCGGAAGCTGCATCCGACGCCCCAGAAGCTCGATGTCCGGGAAGGTCATCATCGTCCCGTCGTCGGCGACGAGCTCGGCGATGACGCCGACCGCGGGCACTCCCGCCAAGCTGCACAGATCGACGGCGGCCTCGGTGTGTCCCGGACGTTCGAGCACTCCACCGGGGCGCGCACGCAGTGGGATGACATGCCCGGGCCTGATCAAATCGGTTGCGCTGGAGGACGGATCGGCCAGCACCTGTAGAGTGCGGGCGCGATCGGCTGCGGAAATACCCGTCGTCACGCCCTCGGCGGCGTCCACCGTCACGGTGTAGGCCGTTTTCTTCGGATCCTGGTTGTCCGCCACCATCGGCGGCAGCTCCAATGCGTCGGCGCGTGCTCCGGACATCGGCGCGCACAGCAATCCCGAGGTGTTGCGGATGGTCCACGCCGTCCATTCGGGCGTCACCCGATCCGCAGCGAGGATGACATCGCCTTCGTTCTCACGCCGTGCGTCGTCGGTCACCAGTACGGGTTTGCCTGCACGGAGTGCGTCGAGCGCTTCCTTCATCACTGCTCGACCTCCACGGCCAGGCGACGGAACTTGCTGCCGTGAAACACGATCGGCGCAACGTCCTTGATCTCGAGTTCGTTGATCCGCATCAACACGATCGCGTGATCACCTGCGGGGACCTCCTCGGTGACGGTTGCGTCCAACCACATGCTCGCACCGCCGATGAACACGGCACCGTCCTCGGTGGTGGTCACGTCCAGACCTTCGAATCGGTTGCCGGTCTTCGCGGCCAGCGTCCGAGCAGCGACATCGTGTGCCTCACCGAGGACGCTGATACCGATGCGATCCGCGGCCGCGAACTTGGGCCAGGTCGTCGACGTGTTCTGAACGCAGAAAGCAACCAGAGGCGGGTCGATCGAGACCGACACGAAGCTACTGGCCGCCATACCCACTGGAACACCGTCGATTTCGGCACACAGCGCTACGACGCCACTGGGAAATTGGCCGAAAGCCGAACGGAGAACGGCCGAGTCGAGGGAAGTGGTAGCGAGAGTCATGAGATGTCCGTTCGTGTCGTGACCGCATCGGTCAACACGCGGCCCCAGCGTGCGACGTAATCGGCAATTGCGGTGTCCGTTGTGTACGTGGTGTCGATCAGATAGAGACCGGGAGCGGGAGTGACAGCGCCCAGTTCGACGAGTGTGTGCTTGAGAAACAGATCAGGCGCCATGGCGTGCGCCGGGCCTGCGCCGAGCATCACCGGCACGACGACTACGTTCTCCAGCCCTGTCCCGGTTGCGAACTGATCGAGAAAAAGTTTCAGCACACCGGTGTAGGTCGCCTTGAAGGTCGGGCTCGCCACCACCACGAGGTCCGAGCCGCGGACCGACTCGACTGCGGACGCCACACCGGCGTCGCCCCACCCGAGTAGGCCTGGACCGAGGGTGATGACGTCGATGATCTCGTCGACCTCACGGCCGGCCACGGCCTCGGCGACGAGGCGCGCAGCGTCCAACGTCCGAGAGCCGGGTTTCGGGTTGCCTGCAACCACTGTCAGTTTCACTTCGGGCCTCCAGCCACATCGATTCCTGATGTGACTGCTACTCAACACCGAGGTCGTGTCGAATATGCAACCCGAATGTGGCGGACGTATTGCGCCGCGCGGGTACCTCCCCGCCGTGCAACCGACCAGGGCATCAGCCCGCAGCCGGCCGCACAACGCCGCAGCGGCTACGCCGCACAACGCTGCAGCGGCTACGCCTGAAGCTTGCGGAACTTGCTGCCGTGGAAAATGATGGGGTCGATGTCGCTCTGGACCTTCAATGAATGGATGCGCAACAGAACGATCAGGTGATCTCCAGCCGGAACCTGCTGGTCGATCGTCGTGTCGAGCCACGCTGTCGCGCCATCGATGAACACGGCGCCCTGCTCGGTGGTCGTCAGGTCGAGCCCGGCGAAGCGGTCACCCGTCTTGGCTGCAAGCGTCCGCGCAGCATCGTTGTGAGCCTCGCCCAGAACACTGACTCCGATGTTGGGGACGCCTTCGAGCTTGGGCCATGTGGTCGACGTGTTCTGAATGCAGACTGCCACCAGCGGCGGCTCGATCGACACCGCGACGAAGCTGCTCGCGGCGAGCCCGACCGGAACCCCGTCGATCTCCGCCGCGACGGCGACGACCCCACTGGGGAACTGCGCGTACGCCTGGCGCAACGTCGCCTGGTCGAGGTCGGTGTGTGTGAGCGTCATGCCGAAGCTCCCTTTCGTGCGTCTGCGGCGGCCGTGATGACGGGTCCCCATCGCCGCGCATAGTCCACGATACGAGTGTCCTCGGTGAAAGTGGTATCGATGAGGTACAGACCGGGAGCCGGCGTGATGGCGCCGAGCTCCACGAGCACCGGCTTGAGCAGCAGATCCGGAGCCAACGCGTGAGCAGGTCCCGCTCCGAGCATCAGTGGGACGGCCACCACATCACGCAAACCCTCGTCGGTGGCGAACTGGTCGAGGAACACCTTCAGCACACCGGTGTACGTGGCTTTGAACGTCGGGCTCGCGAACACGACGATGTCGGACGTCGCCACCCGGTCGACAGCCGCCTTCACCGCGTCGTCACCCCAGCCGAGCAGCCCGGATCCGAGCGTGATGACGTCCACCTGACCGTCGGCCTGCCCTCCGGTGATCTCCGACGCCAACAGATGCGCTGCCGCCAGAGTCCTGGATTCGGGTTTGGGATTGCCTGCCACCACGGTGACCGTCATGAGCCTTCTTTCGATCCGAGAACACATTCCCCATCAGCCAACACCTCACCGCGGACGGGTGTCCAGGTTCTGAATCACGCAGATCGAAACCCCGGGAATGATCGCCGACGTTCCTGCGTCGTACTCTGAGGTAGTTAGCAGAACTCACAAAGGACGGTCCAGTGCCGACAATCGACACCTACATCGCTCTCGGCGACTCCTTCACCGAAGGCGTCGGTGACCCCGACCCGTCGAGCCCCAACGGAGTCAAGGGCTGGGCGGACCGAGTAGCCGACCAACTCGGCGCCCACAACCCGAACTTTCGGTACGCCAACCTCGCAGTGCGAGGAAAACTCCTCGATCAGGTCATCCAAGACCAGGTCGGCACCGCGATCGACGTCGCCCCCGACCTGATCACCATCTACGCGGGCGGAAACGACATGATGCGGCCGAAGGTCGACATCGACGGAATCGTCGAGCGCTACGACGCGGCCCTCGCGGATCTGACATCGACCGGCGCACGCGTAGTGGCATTCACGGCCTACGACGCTGGATGGTCGCCGATCTTCCGGACCTTCCGCGGTCGCACCGCGATCTACAACGAACTGCTCCGCGAAGTCGCCGACGACCGCGGCGTCGAACTGATCGACTACTGGCGTTTCGACGGCTACGACGACCCGCGCATGTGGGACTGGGATCGACTCCACATGTCCACCCGCGGACACACGAGAATGGCTGCGGAAGTGCTGGACTTCATCGGCGTCGAACACTCCATCTCGCTGCCGGCCCTCGATCCGCTGCCTCCTGTCGAGAAGGCACACCAACGACGCGAGAACGCCGAATGGGTCAAATCGTTCGCGGCGCCGTGGGTGTCCCGACGCCTCCGCGGTGCGTCGTCGGGAGACGACATCAGTCCGAAGCACACTGCCCCGCAACCGATCACGGTCTGACTATTCGCCGTCCTCCGCGGGCGGCGCGGCCGGAGGAGCTGCTCCGGCCGGTCGGTCGGCCGGCTCGTCCTCGGGCTCCGGTTCGGGCTCGGGCGATTCGCACCGGACGATCGGGATCGGGTCGTACTTGACCGTCCTCGTGTCACGGGAGATTTCGTTGCCGGTGGCGATGTCCGTGATCACCCGAGTATCGCTGGCGGTGAAACCGGGCCCACCACCGGACGGCACACACGCATTGCCGGCCGGCAAAGTGATGGTGTTCGGGCTCGTCGGATTGGACCGGGGCCCGGTGACGGATTGGACATCCACCGTCTTGGTGCCCCAGAGACGCACTGTCACATCCGAACTCGACCCGAACGACTCGATCACCACACCCGTCTTGCCGGTGTTGGTGAACTTCAGATCGATCGCACCCTCGAACACGGTCGCCTCGCGGGCCTCCGGGTATCGACTGATGTAGTAGCTGTGTTCGGTGTGCCCGGCATCTTCCATGCCGCCGAAGTACGCCGCGTTGTACAGCGTCGTCGCGAACTGACTGATTCCGCCTCCGACAGCCCTGTCCGGTCGCCCGTTGTCGATGATGCCCGATTCCACGAAACCCTGAGCCGTGCCACGAGGGCCCGTGTACTCGTTGAGCGAGAAGGTTTCACCCGGCTTCACCAACGCGCCGTTGACGATGTCGGCGGTCAGCCGAATGTTGACACCGGACGCGTATTCGAAACCGCCCGTGGTGTATTCCGCCACCACCTCCTGGATCCCGAGCGCCTGCGCACCCTCCGTCGTCAAGGCGGGTTGAGCCTGCTCGTAGATCGCGTCGCTGGAACGGGAATCAGAGGAGCCGAGCAGAGCAGGCAACTGCTCCAACGTCTTCGGCCACTGAACCAGTTCACCGACGACGGCGGGAACGACTGTCGGGGCACCGCCACCGAGCGCGAACGTCGCATCCTTCGGCGGGGTTTCCGTCGACGCCAACTGCGGGGCGAGAAGCGCCGTCGCGGCGGGGGTGTCGTACCTGGTTGCGAGAACACCGTCGCCGTCCGGCTCGAAGCTCAGCACCGCGGCCACGTTCTCCGGAGACAGCACCGCGCGCGCACCGTCGCGGCCGGTGAACACCACCGGCGCCGACACCGCAGGCGTGGCGACCTCGGCCAGAACACGATCGACCTCGTCCTGATGAACGGTCACGTCGACGGTCTCCACCGGTACCTCGACCGCACCGAACGCCCAGTTCGCCTCGATCTCGTCCCGCGCAGCCTGCACGTCCATCGTCTGCCCCGGCGCCGGGGTGACACCGACCGGAGTAGTGCCCTCGAACACCACATCGCCCTCCGACGGCGCTCGATCCGTCTGTGCCCGAATCGATTCCACACTGGCATCGAGCAGCGCGGCATCGACGGTCGACTCGACGCCGATCTCACGATCGGTGAAGAACGACATCACACGTGTGAACGGACTGACCGGCTGCGAACCGGCACGGTCGAGCGTCGTCGCCCAATCCACTCCGAGACCGGCCTCCGACGGCACCACCTGCAACTGCTGATCACCGGCGTCGACCACGACCGCCTCGTTCACACGGGGGCCGAGCTCGGACACGAGCTTCGCCTCGGCGTCCTCGTGGCTCAGACCGCCGACCTCGATACCGGCGACGGTGACGCCCCGGGGAACCGAATCACTCGTCGAGAGCATGTCCGCCGCGTAGAACACTCCCAGAATCGCCACCGCGGCGCCTGCGAGAACGGCAATCTTCATGCGAGAGAACTTCTCTTCTTCCTTGCCAGCGGGCTGTCCCTCCGTGTCGCCGTCAGCGGGCTCGGCAGGTACGAACTGCGCGGTGGGGGCAGGCTGCGCGGTGGGGGCAGCCTGATGTTCGGACGACGCTGCGACGACGGGAATCGCGACGGTGGCGCTGTCCTCACCCGCGGGCTCCGGGGCCATCGGCCCCCGATCACCGGGCGGTGTCACTGCGGAATACGCCTGCGTCGGAGCCGACTCGACTGGACCGGGCCCGACCGAGCTGACGTGCCCTGCTGCCGGAGGCCCGGAAGGGGGTGTGGGTTGGTCCTGCGTGTCGGGCTCGGGAGCAATCGCTTCGTCGGCATCAGGCTCTTCGGAGGTGAGCGGAGTCGGCGATCCCTCACCGGGGAGGCCCGCGACTGGTCCGTCCTCGAGTCGATCACTCTCAGCGACATCGTTCTCAGCGACATCGTTCTCAGCGGCAACGTCGTGAGATGCAACGTCGTGAGATGCAACGGCCCCAGCGTCCGTGACCGAAGAATTCTCTGCCGGAATGTCGGCGCCGTGTTCGTCCTCGGCTGTTATCTCATCTGCTGTCAGCTCGTCGGCTGAGACCTCATGGGCTGAGATCTCGTCGGACCGGTCTTCCGCCACCGGTCCCTGCTCGGCCGACTCCTGCTCGACGCGCTCCTGTACAGGTGGTTGAGGGACAGGGGGAACAGTTGATTCGGATGACTGAGCCGGGGACTGCCCGGGAGGGGGCTCGTCGGGATCGATGGCACGCATCACCTCGGTGATGGCCTCGTACGGCAGAACGTGCTCGGGCTCGGTGTCGACCGTTTCGACGTCGTCCCGTGGGTCGCCGTGCGCGCCGGCATCACCCGCATCGCCACGAAGCGCCTCGTCACGGGCTTCCTCGTCGGACCGGGAGCCGCGCTCGTGCTTGCCCTTGCCGTCTCCACCGACGCTCACGTTCTCGACCCTCCCGAAACCCCGGACGAACACCGACACTGTCGCGCACGAGCTTACGCATCGACACGTGAGGGGATCGACTCGAGCATCGGGAAACCCCGGCCGCCGCAGGCCCACGAAAGAGGCTCCACACCGCTGCCGGGTCGGGGGTCGGGCAGCAGTGTGGAGCCACTACGAGTATCGCGCATGCTTGTGAAGCGTTACAACCGATCGCGCGGTGTCTCGCCAATTCATTCAGGTGAATGATCGGCGGGGTGTCGTGCTGTCGCCCTGCCCGACAGCACGCACCCAATGACCGGTCCTGACCAGTGCGAGCGTGAGCAGAAGCCGATCCCTCGGATCGGTGAGGTCCTTGCCGGTCAACTCCTCGATACGACGGACTCGGTAGATCACGGTGTTGCGGTGGCAATACAGCACCTTCGCGGCATTCGTCGGCGATCCATCACTGGCAAGCACGTGGGCGAGCGTCTCGAGCAACGTCCCACGCTGAGGCTCGGGATGCGTCCACATGTTCCCCAACGCGTGGTGAACCAGTAGGTCCGAGGACTCCTCGTCGGCCGCCATGATCACGCGCGGCAGCCGATCGGTCGCCAATGCCACCCCGGCCTCCTCCGAAATCGTGTCCGCGGTGAGCGTCGCCAGCCGATACGCCGCCGCGAACGAGGACACACCGTCGGGCGAATGTGCCACACCCACCGGGCCCACCGCCCTGGCTGCGAGCGCGTCGACGACGGAATTCAACGATCCCTTCGTCAATGCAACGAGCGCGAACTGATGCCCGTCGCGGATGTTCCAATGAGACACCGCACCGATCTGATCCAGCGCATCCTCCGGCGCAGTGAGAGGCGGTGAACCCTGGTCGTCGACGGGCCCGACGACACACGCGATCTGCTGCGACGCCGAAAGTCCCAGTGTCGCACGCGCTTCGAGTACGAACGACGGATCACCTCCACGCCCGGACCGCAGGCCGTCCAGTACCACCAGAACGTTGGCAAGATCGCGTTGCTGCATCCGAGCGCTCTCGCGGCGGTACGCGTCGACCAGAGTCTCGTACTGCCCGTCGAGTGCACGCCACAACTGCTGACCCGCCACGAGAAGAAGATGTTCGTCGATGTCGGACCGCCGCCGATCACGCGCGTGAACCAACTCTTCCCACAGCGTCCGACTGCCGAGTGTGTACGCCTTGAGCACCAATTCCATCGGGATGCCCTGACGCGCACGCTCCCGCCCGGTGCGGCGCCACACCTCACGGGTGTTGTCGTCCGCGGCCGACACACCGGACAGCGTCCGTAGCCCCTGGCGTATGTGTTCGCGGGTACTTCGCCTGATCTCGCCGGCAATGTCGGGCGTCGCGCTGGCCAGGTACGCAGGTTCCTGCTCGATCAGCGCCAGCGTGATGGAGTCCGCAATCGAATCCGCCCGATCGATCAACGCCGACCACGCCCGTTGAATCTTCTCCTGATCCGACGCAGGCACCCGCACACGAGCAGCACCCACCGAAGGACGGTCGGTGGGGCGGTCGAAGGCAACCATCGACACAGTTTTGCGCATCCCGCCCAGTCGGCAGGGCGATTTGACCGGTACTGGTGCCGCGGGACCCAAACATTCTGTGCGCTGCGCCCATACCGCCCGTTGTGCGCGGCAACCATAGTGAACGCACACAGATTGTGAGGTGGATCACTTGAGTTCGACGGTTACCCCCAGTCCGATCTTCACCATGACCGACGTCGACGTCACGTTCGGCGGCGTCGTCGCACTGTCGAACGTCAGTCTCGACGTTCGACCCGGTGAAGTCCTCGGCGTCATCGGCCCCAACGGCGCAGGCAAGACAACACTGTTCAACGTTGCATGCGGACTCGTCCGCCCGCACACCGGAACGCTCACTCGAAACGGAGTGCCCCTGTCCCGGCTGCGACCCCACGACCTCCCCAAGCTGGGCATGAGCCGAACACTCCAAGGACTCGGCCTGTTCGACCGGATGAGCGTCGTGGACAACGTCATGATCGGCGCCGACAGACGGGCACGCACCGGAATACTCGCCGGACTGCTCGGGCTGCCATCGAGTGCATCCGACGACGCCGCAGTGCGATCGGCCGCAATGGCCACGCTCGAACGACTCCGAATCGACCGGTACGCCGACCGCTTGCCGCCGAGCCTGCCCTACGCCGTGCGGAAACGCGTCGCCCTCGCTCGCGCACTCGTCAGCGAACCGTCACTGATCCTGCTCGACGAACCCGCATCCGGACTGTCCTCCGACGAGATGGCAGAACTGGGCAACGAAATCCGAGCCCTCGCCCACCCCGAAATCAGTTCTTCCTTAAAGTCCACTCCCGCCTCCCCGGGTCATTCCGCAGGCTCCACTCCCACCTCCCCGGGTCATTCCGCAGGCTCCACTCCCGCCGCCTCCGCGCCGGCGTCGGTGATGCTCGTCGAACACCACATGGACCTCGTGATGAGCGTGTGCGATCGAATCTTCGTCCTCGACTTCGGCAAGGTGATCGCCCACGGCTCACCCGACGAGATCCGTCAGGACCCGGCCGTTCTGGCCGCGTATCTCGGGAACGAGGTGACCCACGGTGAGTGACTCGGCCCAGATTCACATCACGGACCTGACCGTTCGCTACGGACCTGTCACAGCGTTGGATTCGGTGTCCATGACGGTCGCAGCCGGTGCGATCACCGCGGTGCTCGGCGCCAACGGTGCCGGCAAGACCACCCTGCTCCGGACCGTGTCGGGGCTGCTGAAGCCCGAGTCGGGCAGCATTCGTCTGGCGGGCACGGAGCTGGTGGGAGTGCCGCCGGACCGCATGTCCCGCAAAGGACTTGCTCACGTTCCCGAAGGACGGGGCGTCATCGCCGAGCTCACCGTCGAGGAGAACCTCCGCCTCGGAGCTCTGGGACGCAACCGAAGTCACGACGCCGTCACGCTCGACCGGGTCTACGGCATGTTCCCGCCACTCGACGGTCGTCGCACGTCGTCCGCCCATACCCTGTCCGGCGGTGAGCGGCAGATGCTCGTCATCGGACGCGCGCTGATGGCAACGCCGTCCGTGCTCCTCCTCGACGAACCGTCGCTCGGTCTCGCGCCGAAAGTCGTCACGCAGATCTTCGACACGCTCCGCACACTCGTCGAAACCGAGTCCATGACAGTTCTTCTCGTCGAACAGAACGCACGAAGCGCCCTGTCGATCGCCGAACACGCCGTTGTCCTCGATCTGGGCAAGGTCGCCGTCGAAGGCCCAGCAGCCACACTCGCCGACGACGACGCCCTCCGACACGCCTACCTCGGGTTCTGACGCGAGCTGAAAGGACGCCACCTCAAGTGCAGCAACTGCTCACCATCCTCATCAACGGAGTGACGACCGGCATGATCTACGCCGCGTTCGCCCTCGCCCTCGTTCTGATCTGGCGGTCGACACGCATCGTCAACTTCGCTCAAGCTCCGATGGCCATGATCACCACCTACGTCGCGCTGGTGGTCATCGACGCCGGATACTCGTACTGGATCGGCTTCGGCGTCGCTCTCGTTTGCGGTCTGATCCTGGGAGCAGCCGTCGAACGTCTCGTGGTTCGGTTCGTCGACAGTTCGTCGCACATCAACCCCGTCATCCTGACGCTGGGACTGTTCATCATCATCCACGCGGTGGCAGCCATCGTGTTCGGCAACCAGTTCCGTTCCTTCCCTGCGCCGTTCGGCTTGACCGGCCAGAAGGTCGGCGATCTGAACATCGCGCTCACCGGGTACGACGTCTTCAAGATCGTGGCAGTGCTGATCGTCCTCGGACTGCTCGTGCTGCTGTTCCGGTTCACCGACCTGGGTTTGAAGATGCGTGCGAGCGCCTTCGAGCAGGAGGTGGCGAAACTGCTCGGTGTCCGCGTCGGCCGCATGCTGACCCTCGGATGGGCACTGGCCGCCGTGGTCGGATCCCTGGCGGGTCTGCTGATCGCGGGAGGCTCGTTGGTCCACCCCGGATACATGGATTCGATCGTCGTATTCGGTTTCGTTGCAGCCGTTCTCGGCGGTCTCGACAGTCCGGGTGGTGCCGTCGTCGGCGGCTTGCTGATGGGTGTGGGACTGAGCTTCGTCAGCGGCTACCTGGGCCAGGATCTGGTCTCCTCCGCGGCACTGGTGATCCTCATCGTCGTACTGCTGCTCAGACCGAGCGGGCTGTTCGCCGGCACCGCGGCGCGGAGGGTGTGACATGAACGCTGTCCTCACCCGCATGACATCCACACCGGTTCGCCGTCACTTCCTTTGCGCGGCAATCGGTCTGGTCGTCGTCGTTCTCGCTCTCGAATCGCTGAGCACGTTCCGGCAGAGCCAGCTGACGTCGGTGGCCTACCTCGCGATCGCGGCCGGTGGCCTCACCGTCCTCACCGGACTGAGCGGTCAGCTCTCGCTCGGTCACGGAGCGTTCATGGCCGTCGGCGCCTACACCGCGGCCCTGATGCTACGAGCCCAGGATTCCGGGTGGTCCGTACCGTTGGTCCTGCTCGCCGCCACCGTCGTGACCGGCATCGTCGGAATCGTCGTCGGCGTCGCCGCGGCCCGTCTCCACGGACCGTATCTGGCGGGCGCGACGCTGGCCCTGGCCGTCGCCGTTCCCGGCCTCGCGTTGTACTTCAAGGACTACCTCGGCGGTGAGCAGGGCCTCGTGGTTCCCGCTCCGAAAGTACCGGGACCGATCGACGACGTCATGTACTTCATCACCGGAAACGAGCTCAGCGGAACCAAATTCGTCGCCTACGTCAGTTGGATCCTTCTCGTCGTCGTCTTCTTCCTCCTCGCCAACGTGTCCGCCAGCCGCATCGGACGACGCTGGCGAGCAGTGCGCGACGACGAGGTGGCCGCGGAACTCGCCGGGATCGACCTGGGCCGGGCACGAATACTGGCGTTCGTCGTCAGCTCGGCCTGCGCCGGAGCCGCAGGCGCTGTCCTCGCGATGTCCGCCCGCATCGCCGCACCGAGCGGATTCACGCTGACACTGTCGCTGACGTTGCTGTCGGCGGTGGTGATCGGCGGGCTCGGAACACTGTCGGGCGCCCTGATCGGAGCCGCACTGCTGACCTACATTCCGCCGGTGGTGACGAACCTCGGACTCGACGCCGGACTGAGCAGCCTCCAATCCGCCGAGCTCGCACCACTCGTCACGGGAATCTTCACGGTTCTCGTGATCCTGTTCGCTCCACTCGGTTTGACCGGAACCTACCGAAAGTGGCGTCTCACACGGAGCATCACGAGAAAAGGGGAACGATGAACAGAACCAGATCGCTGGCAGCGCGGGCGACCGCCTTGGTCGCGGTGGTGTCACTTGCCGCCGCGTGCGGCGCGGGAGGTAGAGACGAGGCCTCCGAAACGTCGGAGGGCTCGACCGTTGGCATCACCGACACGTCGGTGAAGATCGGTGCGCACTTCCCGCTGACCGGTGTCGCCGCCCCCGGATACAGCGAAATCCCCACCGGCGCACAGGCTTACTTCGACTACGTCAACGCCGCGGGCGGCATCAACGGCAGGCAGATCGAGTACGTCGTACGTGACGACTCCTACGACCCGACGACCACGACGCAGGTCGTCAACGAACTGGTTCTGCAGGACGAGGTCTTCGCCGTCGTCGGCGGACTCGGCACCGCGACACACAGCGCGGTGGTGGACTTCCTCAACGAAGAAGGCGTACCGGACCTGTTCGTCTCCTCCGGCGCGATCATGTGGGGCAACGACCCGGCGAAGTACCCCAACACGTTCGGCTGGCAACCCGACTACCAGGTCGAGGGCAAGATCATCGGCGACTGGGTCAAGAAGAATCGCCCGGATGCCAAGGTGGGCCTGTACTTACAGGACGACGACCTCGGACGCGACAGTGAAGCTGCGGTCCGACAATATCTCGACGACCAGATCGTCGAGGTGGTCCGCTACACCTCCGGCAACACCGACGTCGCGCCGCAGATCGCCGCACTCCAAGGCGCAGGCGCAGACCTGGTACTCGGTTTCAACGTCCCGTCCTACACCGCCCTCAGCCAGTTGACGGCGATGCGCCTCAACTACGACCCGGAATGGTTCTACTCCTCGATCGGATCCGACGTCGATCTCGTCGGGTCACTCCTCGGACGGTTCTCCCAGGGCGCCGTCACCGACGGAAACCAATCGCTCGAAGGCATGATCTCGCTCGAATACATCCCCGGAATCGACTCACCCGAGAACCCCTGGACCCAACTGTGGCAGAAGGTGTGGGCGGAGAACGGCGATGGCCAACCTCTCACCAACTACCGCATCTACGGCCTCAGCCAGGCATACGCATTCGTTCAAGCGTTGGAAGCAGCAGGCGAGAACCCCACTCGCGAAGGGATTGTCTCCGCCATCCAAGAGGGCGGCATGGACTTCCAGGGACCACAACTGGCGCCCTTCCGGTACTCGGACGACAGCCACCTCGGCATCTCCGGCGCAAGTGTGTACCAAATCGTGAACGGCGTACCCGAGTACCTGACACCGGTCCTACAGACGGACATCGGAGACTCGGAAGTAGTCGAGTACACCGGTGAAGAGTCCACCCCGCCCGAAAGCGGAATTCCCGGCTAGAACGACTTCTCGCAGGTCACGGTCGACAGATCCGTAAACCCCTCGCTTGCGGATCTGCCGACCGGGTCGTTCCGCAGGCTCCACTCCTGCCGACCGTCTGCCCCCTGGTTCGAGCGCCGGTTACCTAGCGCTCGATGATTGCGGTGACGCCCTGACCACCGGCCGCACAGATGGAGATCAGGCCACGGCCCGAGCCCTTCTCTGCGAGCATCTTGGCCAGCGACGCGACGATACGGCCACCGGTAGCTGCGAACGGGTGACCGGCAGCCAGCGACGATCCGTTGACGTTGAGCTTGCTCCGGTCGATCGACCCGAGCGCACCGTCCAGCCCGAGCCGCTCCTTGCAGTACTCGTCGCTCTCGAATGCCTGCAGCGTCGCGAGCACGACGGATGCGAACGCCTCGTGGATCTCGTAGTAGTCGAAGTCCTGCAGCGTAAGCCCGTTGCGAGCCAGAAGACGCGGAATGGCGTAAGTCGGGGCCATCAGCAGTCCGTCCTTGAACGAGCTGTTGCCGTGGATGTAGTCGACCGCAGCCGTCTCGGAGTCCACCAGATGCGCCAGAACCGGAAGGTTGCGCTCCGAGGCCCACTCGTCCGTCGACAACAGCGCCGCCGACGCGCCGTCGGTGAGAGGCGTCGAGTTGCCTGCCGTCATGGTGGCGTCGCCCAGCTTGTTGCCGAACACGGGCTTGAGCGTCGACAGCTTCTCGACGGTCGATCCCGGACGCAGGTTGTCGTCGCGGGTGAGACCGAGAAACGGCGTCACCAGGTCGTCGAAGAAGCCGCGGTCGTACGCGGCTGCCATGTTCTTGTGGCTCGCGGCGGCCAGCTCGTCCTGGTCCTCGCGGCGAACACCGAACTCCTTGGCCGTGATCGCGGCGTGCTCGCCCATCGACAGGCCGGTACGCGGCTCGCCGTTGCGCGGGATCTCGATGCCGAGCATGGACGGACGAACGTTGCCGAGCAGCTTGATGCGATCGGTGGTGGTCTTCGCGCGATTGAGAGACAGAAGGAATTCGCGGAGCTCGTCGTTGACGCCGATCGGTGCATCCGACGTGGTGTCCACGCCGCCACCGATGCCTGCATCGATACGTCCCGACGCGATGGCGTCGCCGACCGCGATGATCGACTGCAGCCCGGTGCCGCATGCCTGCTGGATGTCGAAAGCCGGGGTGTACGGGCTCAGCGCGCTACCGAGTACGACCTCGCGGGTCAGGTTGAAGTCACGCGAGTGCTTGAGGACAGCACCGGCAGCAACGAGACCGAGACGCTCGCCCTGCAGCCCGAACCGGCTGACCAGCCCGTCGATGGTGGCGGTGAGCATATCCTGGTTGGAAGCCAGAGCGTACTTCTTGTCGGAGCGCGCGAACGGGATGCGGTTGCCACCGACGATTGCGACCGGTCGTAGCTGCTTGCTTGTCACTTTTCGTCTCCAAACATCGTGGAAAAAGACCCTGGTGGAGAATCATCTTACTGACGAGTAAGTTGGTTGTCGACACCCGGTCGTGCGCTCCCTGCTTCACAGAAGGGAGGCGCCAAATCGAAAGGTAGGACAGTGGCAGCCACCAAGGGAGCCCCAGACCTCTACTCCACGTTCCTGGCGTCCGCGCCCGGAGCCTTCATCGCCAAGCAGGCAGGTCTGCCGCAGCCCGAGAAGCTGCGTCGCTACAAGGCAGGCGAGCCGCCTCTCGCCGGCCCCGTGCTCATCGGCGGACAGGGCCGACTCGTCGAGCCGCTGCGCGAACTGCTGTCGGACTACCCGCAGGCCCAGGCACACGACGACAAGTACGGCGCCCTGGTCTTCGACGCCACCGGCATCGGCAACGTCTCCGAACTCGAGCAGCTGTTCCAGTTCTTCCAGCCCGTCATCCGCAACCTCGCACCCTCGGCGCGCGTCGTCGTCATCGGCACGACGCCGGAAGAGACCGCGAGCGTCGACGAGCACGTCGCCCAGCGCGCACTCGAAGGATTCACCCGCAGCGTCGGCAAAGAGGTCAAGCGCGGCGCGACGGCTCAGCTCGTCTACATCTCGCCCAAGGCATCGACCGGACTCTCCGGCCTCGAATCCACACTCCGCTTCCTTCTGTCCGCGAAGTCCGCATTCGTCGACGGCCAGGTCATCGCCGTCGGCGACGCAGACTCCGAGGCACCCGCTTCCTGGGACAAGCCTCTCGCCGGCAAGGTAGCCGTCGTCACCGGCGCTGCCCGCGGCATCGGCGCCACCATCGCCGAGGTCCTCGCCCGCGACGGCGCAACCGTCATCGCAGCCGACATCCCCGCTGCCGGTGAAGCACTGTCCGAGACCGCGAACAAGGTCGGCGGCACTTCCCTCGCCCTCGACGTGACGGCACCCGACGCCGGCGAGGTCCTCTCCAAGCATCTGCTCGAACGCCACGGCGGCGCGGACATCATCGTCCACAACGCAGGCATCACCCGCGACAAGACGCTCGCCAACATGGACGACAGCCGCTGGAACTCCGTCATCGGCGTCAACCTGGCTGCACCGCAGCGCATCACCGACCAGCTCGTGGCATCGGGAGCACTCAAGGAAGGCGGACGCGTCGTCGACGTCTCCTCCATCGCCGGTATCGCCGGCAACCGCGGCCAGACCAACTACGGCACGTCCAAGGCAGGCGTCATCGGCCTCGTACACGCATCGGCACCGGTTCTCGCGAAGAAGAACATCACCATCAACGCCGTCGCCCCCGGATTCATCGAGACCGCGATGACGGCAGCGATTCCGTTCGCGACACGCGAGGCAGGCCGACGCATGAGCTCGCTGCTGCAGGGCGGCCAGACCGTCGACGTCGCAGAGCTGGTGTCCTACTTCGCCTCCCCCGCGTCCAACGCCGTCACCGGACAGATCGTCCGAGTCTGCGGCCAGAGCCTCCTCGGCGCATGAGCGTCGTCCAGCTCACGGAGCAGCCGAAGACGTCGGAGATCTACACTTCCGCTGCGCTCGGAGCCCTGCCGTTCCTCGGATCGAAGTCCACCACGGCGCCGTCGACGGTGTACGAGCTCCGCGGACTTCGCGTCGACCCCGACAACCTGGCCGCATACTGCCGGGCCACCGGACTGCGGTTCGGCGACACTCTGCCGGTGACATATCCGTTCACGCTCGTCTTCCCGACGGTCATGAAACTGATGGTGTCCAAGGCATTTCCGTTCGCCGCCATCGGATCGGTCCACGCCGAGAACGTCATCGAGCAGTACCGGGCAATCTCCTCCTCGGAGCCCCTGGATGTACGTGTGCACGCGGAGAACCTGCGTGAACACCGCAAGGGCTTGTTGATCGACGTGATCAGCGAAGTCAGCGTCGGACGCGAGCTCGTCTGGAAGCAGACCTCGAGCTTCCTGAGCCTGCAGAAGACCTCACTGTCCGGTGGACCTCGCGAAGCACCGCCCGCCGACGAGGTCCCGCCGCCCCCGACACGCACACTGCGAGTGGATCAGAAGACGATCAGCAGGTACGCATCGGTCTCCGGGGACCGCAACCCGATCCACGTGTCGTCGTTGGGCGCCAAGGCCTTCGGCTTCCCGCGGACCATTGCACACGGAATGTGGAGTGCAGCAGCAGTACTGCAGGTCATCGAAGGTCGCATCCCCGACAAAGTGACCTACAACGTCCGCTTCGGCAAGCCCATAGTCCTGCCCGCAACGGTCAACCTCTACGCCGAATCCGTCGGCGCCGGCTGGGACCTGTCACTCAAGAACCCGAAAAAGGGTTATCCCCACCTCACCGCAACCCTGCGATAGGTGCAGTTTCACCCCCTTCCGGGACCGAACGTGCCGTTCGGTCACTTCAAGTGACCGAACGGCACGTTCGCTCCGAAAGCAGGGCCGGCCCGCTCCCACAACGAGGGGTACGCCGGCTACTGCGTCGGAGCGGTTTTCTTGCCCGCCAGACCGCGCCAGGCGAGGTTTTCCAGCAGGTCCGCGGCGGCGTCGACTTCGATTTCTCCGCCGGCGACGCGGTCGGCGACGGCTTCGCCTGCACCGACGAGGGCCACTGCCATGAGGGGGAAGTTCTGGTCCGGATCCGGTTCCTTGGTGCTCATCTCGAGGAGACGGGCGGTCAGTTCGATCAGTCGGTCCCTGCTGCTCTGGACCTGTGAGGCGAAGGCTGTCTGGCCTATTGCCTGCCGGTACAGCACCATCCAGGACTTACGGTTCTCGCCGACGAAGCCGAGGAAGCCGAGAAGTGCGCGTCGGAGCTGTTCACGTGGGGTGAGGGTGGGGTCTGCCGCGGGCGTCAGTGCCTCGACGAATTTGACGCCTTCACGGTTGATGCACGCCGCGAAGAGCTCGTCCTTGGAGCCGTAGTACAGATAGAGCATGGGTTTGGAGATCGCCGCTTTCTTGGCGATCGCGTCCATGGAGGTCTCGTGAAAACCGTTGTCGGAGAACACGTCGACTGCCGCGTCGAGCATCTGCTGCTCACGTACGGCGCGCGGCAATCGCTTGGTGCCACCAGCCATGAGTCCTCCAAACCGATATCGAACTCATGACCTTACTCCACGGTAAGGAGGCCTGCGTCACTACTGCGCCCGCCGGATGCATGCCGCGGCGCCGAAGAAATCCGCACGCACCCGGAAAGTTCTAGCAGACACCCTTGAAGCGAGCCACCGTCGCCGCGGACTCGTCGACCTGCGCTGCATCGAGGCGACCTGTCGCCACGGCGTCCTCGAGGTTGTCGAGCACCTGCGGAACGTCGTCGGTGGTGAGCCACAGAGCGACATCCGCGCCTGCAACGAGAGCTGCCTCGACAGCCGCGACGATGCCCAGCCGATCGGTGATGGCCGCCATCCCGCTGAGGTCGTCGGTGAAGATCGGTCCGGTGAAGGGCGCCGCACCGTACCCGACTCCGTCGCGCAGCAGCGACATCGCCGCCGGGCTGATGCTGGCAGGCTCACCCGGCTCGGTCAGGCCCGGTACATCGAGGTGTCCCACCATCACGCCGACACCGCCGGCGGACAGTTGCGCGAACGGGATCAGATCCGACTGGATCAGGTCCTCCAACGGCGGCGTCGTCACCGCACCGGTGTGCGAATCGCCGGATGCAGAACCATGTCCGGGGAAGTGCTTGATGACGGGCTGAACACCGGCGTCGCGCAAGCCCTGCGCGTAGGCACCGGCGTAGGCGACGACCTGAATGGGGTCGGCGGAGTACGAACGGTCGCCGATCACCGAATCGTTCGGTTGACTGCTGACGTCGACGACGGGCGCGTAGTCGACGGTGATCCCGAGGTCCCGCAGGCCGCGGCCGCGTTCGAGCGCCATCCGATACGTGGCGTCCACGGACATCGTCAAAGCCGTCCGACGCGCCGACGGGTCCTCGCCCAGCAGATCCGCGACGCGGGACACACGCCCGCCTTCTTCGTCGATGGTGACCATCGGAGGGACCGCTGCCGCGGCGTCGATCTGCGGAACCTCGCGGTTCGCGAGCGTCGACGAGTCCGTCCAGCTTCCGATGAAGATTCCGCCGACCTGTTCACGAGCCATGATGTCGACGGCATCGGCAGTCCCGGTCACGCCGACGGTCAGCAACTGGGCCAATCGCTGCCGCTCGCTGAGTGTCTCGACGAAAGCCTCGCAGGAGTTCACCGGAGCGTCGGGGGTGGGGGGAAGCGTCGTCGTGGTGGTCGTGGACGGCGGCAACGCAGACTCCGTGGCCACCTGAACCGAGTCACCGGACGAACACGAGGCCGTGAACCCGACCCCGATCACCACTGCAGCGACCGCGACGGGCGATCGGAATTTCCTCATGCCCCCGACCGTAGCGGAGTGGTCCCACACCGCTGTACGCGCGCAGTAACCTAAGGACAAAAGCGACACGAGGAGGGACTACGAGATGTCCGCAGACCTGATTCTCATTGCCTACGACGGCTCCGACAACGCCAAACGCGCCATCGAGTACGCCGGCCGATTCCTGACGACGACACGCGCGATCGTCGTCACCGCGTGGGAGCCGATGGTGCGCCAGGCAGCACGGATGTCCGGGCTGTCCGGCGTCATGCAGCCCGAATGGGTTCCCGACGACGAGGCCGAGGATGTGGCGCTCACCGACGCGAAGGTGACCAACGACGAGGGCGTTCGCCTCGCCCAGCAGGCCGGCCTTCAGGTCGAGGGCCACTGCGCGGAGTGCACGACGGCCATCTGGAGTGCCATCGTGGAGAAGGCCGACGATCTCGACGTGGACATCATCGTCACCGGCACTCGCGGCACGACGGGGTTGCGTTCACTTCTCCAGAGCTCGGTCGCGGACCATGTGCTTCGCCACAGTCACCGGCCTGTTCTGATCGTGCCGCCTGGAAAGTAGCCGCGCGTGCGCTCCGGCTACCGGGCCTGCGGGTGATAGCGTGAGCCGCGCACGCGTGCCAGTCGACGAAAGTGGAGAACCGAGATGAAGTTCGCTGTCCCGGGAGTTGTTGCTGCGGTAGTCGGCGCTGTGCTCGGTGCCGGGGTGGTATTCGGAGTCACTGCTGCGGCGGCCGACAACACGCGTCCCGAGATCGATCGCTCCGGCAATGCTGATTCGTCCCTGCTGAACCAGGTTGAGTACGGCAGCCGCTGACGCACCTGCTTCGATCTCTTCCGAACCACTCGGTCGTAGGTGGTTGCTCGGCGTCTCCACTCTGGCGTTTCTCCTCGCTTTCCTGCAGGTTCCGGGCTACACCGTTGCCGACACCAAGTACGACCTGACGCAGAATCCCCTCGGCTTCCTCGCGCGCGCCTCCCATCAGTGGACGTCGCAAGCTCCCCTCGGCCAGGTGCAGAACCAGGCGTACGGCTACTTCTTTCCGCACGGCGCGTTCTTCGCGCTCGGTGACATCGCGTCGATTCCCCCGTGGATCACCCAGCGCATCTGGTGGGCGCTACTGCTGACAGCCGGGTTCTGGGGCATCGTTCGCCTCGCCGAAGCTCTGGGAATCGGCAGCCGCAGCTCGCGGATCATCGCCGCCGTCGCGTTCGCGCTGTCTCCCCGAGTCATCACGACGCTCGCATCGATCTCGTCGGAATCCATGCCGATGATGCTGGCGCCCTGGGTACTGATTCCCATCGTCCGGGCGTTCCGCAGCAGCACCTCCACCCGCACTCTCGCCGCGCAATCGGCGGTGGCCGTGGCGTTGATGGGCGCCGTCAACGCTGTCGCGACGGCAGCCGCGTGCCTCGTCGGCGTCGTCTGGATTCTCTGCCACAGACCCAACCGACTGTGGATCGTCTTCGGTGCGTGGTGGGCCGGCTTCCTGGCCCTCGCGACCCTGTGGTGGATCGTTCCGCTTCTTCTGCTCGGCGCGGTCAGCCCACCGTTCCTGGACTACATCGAATCCTCGGGGACGACGACCCAGTGGGCCTCGTTGATCGAGATCCTCCGCGGGACGAGCAGCTGGACACCGTTCGTCTCGCCCGAGCGCGTCGCCGGAGCAGTGCTGGTCACGCAGCCGGCCGCCGTCGTCGCGACGGGAGTCGTCGCCGCAGCAGGTGTCGTCGGTCTCGCGATGCGATCGATGCCCGCCCGTGGCCGCCTGACCGTCATGCTGTTCGTCGGAATCCTCGGTCTCACAGCCGGATACGTCGGCGGACTCGGCTCGCCGATCGCCGACACCGTCCGCGTGTTCCTCGATTCGGGCGGCGCGCCGCTCCGCAACGTCCACAAACTCGAGCCGCTCGTCCGAATCCCTCTGGTACTCGGACTCGCTCACCTTCTCGCCCGAGTCCCGCTTCCCGGTGCCGCACCGACGCGCACCTGGCGAGCAGCCATCGCACACCCGGAGAAGGACAAGATGGTCGCCGTCGCCGGGCTCGTGCTCGTCGCGCTGACGTTCTCCACCTCCCTCGCATGGACCGGCAAACTCGCACCCCGAGGGGCATACCAGTCCATCCCGCAGTACTGGCACGACGCCGCGGACTGGCTCACCGCTCACGCGTCGGGCAGCTCACCCGACGGCTCCGATGCCGAGCGCGCGCTCGTTGTTCCCGGCGCGCCCTTCGCGATTCAGACGTGGGGACTGACTCGCGACGAACCACTCCAAGCCCTCGCGACGACGCCGTGGGCCGTCCGCGACTCGGTACCACTGACCCCGCCCGGTGCGATCCGGGCCCTCGACTCCGTCCAACGACTGATCGCCGACGGCCGATCCTCGGTCGGCTTGGCCGACACCCTCGTCGGGCAGGGCATTCACTACGTGGTCGTCCGCAACGATCTCGATCCCGAGACGTCGCGTTCCGCACGCCCCGTCCAGGTCCACGCCGCACTCGACGGCTCCCCCGGCCTCGAGAAAGTCGCGGAGTTCGGCGAGGACATCGCACCGGGAACAGTCGACGGCATCACGGTCGACGGTGACATGCGGCCGCCGTATCCGGCTGTCGAGATCTATTCGGTGAAGCTGCAGGAGCCAAGCTCGAAGGAATCTGAAGTTTCGGGGCCCTACACCGTCGATCTGAACCGTGTCCCGTTCGTTCAAGGTGGCCCGGAATCCGTTCAGCGACTGAACGAACAGCGGCGATCCGGTGTCCCCGACCCGGTGCCCGCAGGCCCCGTCATCCTCGCGTCCGACGCCACCACCGCGGGCCTGGACGTCGATTCGGTCACTGTCACCGATACTCCGATGAACAGGGAGACGGATTTCGGGCAGGTCGACAACCACAATTCGGCGCTGAGAACCGCCGACGATCCTCGTCGCTCGTTGAACGAAGTCGCGGACTATCCCGTCGTGGGCGCGGACACCGTCGACGGCGAATGGGAGGGCGCGAGCATCACCGCCTCGAGTTCCGCATCGGATTCCACTCAGATCGGTGGCACCAAACCGGGAAGCGGGGTCGCGGCGGTCGTCGACGGCGATCTTGCGACGAGCTGGGTCAGCAACGGCATCGAAAGCGCTGTGGGACAGTGGCTTCAACTCGATTTCGACGAGCCGATCTCCGGCGGGCTCCTGCATCTGCGTACCAGCCCGGGGACCATCGGTGACCCGGTGAAGTGGCTCGAGATCACCACTCCGGGTGGCAGTACCGCGGCGCGGGTCGACACTGCGGGTGAGCCCATGACCGTCTCACTCCCCGGCGGATCGACACCGTGGGTGCGCATCACGGCGAAATCGACCGTGGACGGCACTCGGGGAAGTCAATTCGGAATCAGCGAACTGTCGGTGGAGGACTACTCGGACCGCGACAACCCGCAGCCCGTGTCGATCGTGCACCGTGCGGTGCTGCCGGGCGTCACGCCCGGAGCGGACGTCACGTCGTGGGACCTCGGCCAGGAGTTCCCCGGACGACCGGCCTGCCTGGACACCGAGGACCGAATCCGATGCAGCAGTGGACTGTCCGCGGCACCCGAGGAGCTCGGCAGGTTCTCGCGCACCCTGTCGGTGCCGACCGGAACCGCAGTGCTGCCGGAACTGACCCTGCGCACCCGACAGAGCCCCGAGCTGGAAGCGCTGCTGGCACAACCGGGACGACCCGTGGCAACGGGCGCATCCGACGTCGGCGACCTCCAAGGATCCGCCTTCGCGGCCACCGACGGCGACGACCGAACATCCTGGACCGCGCCCGAGAAGAGCATCGAGCAGCGAGCCGGAACGCAGCCGACACTGACGATCGACCTGCCCGCGCCGACGCTGGTGGACGGCCTCACCGTGACCCCGAGCCTCGGCGACCTGCCCGCTCACCCGACGACCGTCGCCGTGAATCTCGGTGGCGGACCGCAGGTTCGCGAGGTGGATCCCGACGGGCCGACGACCATCGATCTCGCGCCACAGGTGACGGATCGGATCGTGCTCTCCATCGTCGACTGGGACGATCGGCTGGACAAGAACTCCCTCGGCTTCGTCCTCCCGCAACCGCCCGGTCTCGCCGACGTCGCCGTGCTGTCGGGGGGCCGCGACATCGGCGCCGCTCCCGACGCAGCCGATGACCGCACGATCACCGTCGCCTGCGACGTCGGGCCGATCATGTCCATTGCGGGCCAGACCATCCGGGCGTCGGTGACGGCGACGGCGCGGCAATTCCTGTCGGGCGAACCACTGCAGGCGACCATCTGCGAGGGCCCCTTCCCCGTTCCGAACGAGACGCTCAACCCGATACCCCTGCCGGAAGGCAGACAGGACGTCGTCGTCGACCCAGGTGCAGCCTTCGTCGTCGACGGAGTGCGACTCCGCACGATGCCCGTCCCCGCCGTCAGCGCAACCAGCTCGTCTCCCCGAACCGCGGAGACGACAGCGTGGGACGCCGACCACCGAGAAGTGACCATTCGTGAATCGGACGTCGATCAACTGTTGGTGGTACCGGAAAGCAGCAATACCGGCTGGCACGCCACCGCAGCATCCTCAGGCTCCAGTCCCGCCCAACCCGGTCATTCCGCAGGCTCCACTCCCGCTTCAGAACTGCAGGCTGTCACCGTCAACGGCTGGCAGCAAGGCTGGATCGTGCCGGCCGGGACGTCGGGAACGGTGACGCTCGAGTACCCGTCGGACAAGTGGTACCGACTCGGAATCTTCGGCGGATTGTTCCTGCTGATCCCGTTGGCGTTCTTCGCTCTTCGTCGAAGTCGCGTAACCCAGGACCCGGCACCACGGCCCTGGCGCAGCGCGGTGCTCGGGTGGTTCGGACTGACCGCGGCCGTCGCCGTGATCTCCGGGCCGGCCGGAGTTGCCGTCGTCGCCGCAGTCGCGGCCGTGGCAGTGGCCGTGGGCCGACGCTTCGGTCGATCGGCGGAAGCCAGGGCGGCGGTGTGGGTCGCCGGGGTCGGAACGCTGCTCGCGACGGCGTTGCTGTCGAAGGGTCCGTGGCGATCTCCCGACGGCTACATCGGCCACTCGTCGCTGATCCAGCTTGCCGCGTTGGTGGCACTCGTCGCCGTGGCAGTGAGTGCTCTGCGGGCTCGCCGATAACCGGCGGTCACGTCACCGGCGGCGAAACCACACCCGAATCGGTTCTTCGATCAGCGCGTAGCTCGCGGCGGCGACGGGAATCGACAATGCGACGGTCACGACCAGAACCAGCAGGAAGTGTCCGCTGAAGGGGATGATCCCGAACACGGGGAAGACCATCGCCAGGATCACCAGATGCCAGATGAAGATGCCGTAGGACCAGCGTCCCAGAGCAAGGGTGACCGGGTGCTCGAGGATGCGTCGGGGTCCGTCGGCCAGAACGAGAGGCGCCAACAACGAGAACGCGAGGACTGCACCGAGCACGATCTTGACCTCGAACTGCCACGGCTCGGGACGCACCAGCCCTTCCGGCCCGGCGAGCGGGGTCGCCGACAGGCCGAACGCCACCAGTGCGATCGCGGCCATCAGTACTCGGTGGCTCGCCAGACGGTGCAACCACGTCGGGGGGCGGGTCGTGTACTCGGCCAGGAGCATTCCGGCCGCGAACCACGGGAAGTATCCAGGCAACCAATTGTCGTGGTGGATCGCCTCGGGTGTGGACACTGGTACGAACGCCCAGCACAGACTGATCGCGGCCACAGCTGCGACGACGGGAATGCGGAACCGTGCTCGATCGCCTCGTAGGGCAGCCAACGCCAGGCCGAGGAACGGCAAGACCAGATAGAAGGCGACCTCGACCGACAGAGACCACATCTGAGTCATGCCCTCGGTGAGAGTCAGAGGCACGAACACCTGCGTCAAGGACAGGTTGGCGGCCCACACCCGCCAGCTGCTTCCCGTGTTGGGCAGGAACAGCAGAACCAGCGTCACCACGACCCAGTACGCCGGAAGGATGCGCACGGCGCGCGACCACAGATAGCGGCCGATCGGCTGAGCACGACCCAACCCGCGCGCCTGCGCCGCGTGCGGACGCCACAGCAGAAACCCGGACAACGCGAAGAACAGCGCGACAGCCAGGTCGAACCTGCCCCAGATTCGGCCCATGACGGGAGAATTCGCGGCGCCTGTCTGAAAGGCCACGTGGGTGACGATGATGCCGATCGACGCGAACGCGCGCATTCCCTCGAGCGACGGGATGAATCCGCGCAGCGGTGCGACGGATTTCGGCAGCGATTCGGTGGACGTAGTCATGACGCGACCAGTCAAGCACCCCGCGTCGTCCGCTTGTGAAAGTCCACGGTCGTCGGGCGTGCCCGCGACCGTACGACGTGATGACTGTTACTGTCACCAGCGACGTGGCGATACCAATCGGACACTCCAGGAACGGGCGTTTCCTACCCTGACCTGTCGGGGGTGGAAGCAGCGGCGCGCCAAGGAAATAAGACTAAGGAGATTCTCACATGGCGGAGCGCTCAGGGCCGAGCCGGATTCTTGCCCTCGTACTCGTCGGATTGGGCGCATTCCTGCTGGTAGCAGCGATTCTGATCCCGACGTACACCGTGCCCCGCCTGGAGAAGACACCGCTGGATCTCGAGGTCACGACGGTATCGACCGGCACCGGAAGCGTTCTCAACGCTGCATCACTGGCCGCGGGCCGCGCTCAGGTGGACGAGAACGTGAACCTCGTGTCGCAGCGCTTCGTCACCACCGAGGAGCCGTCGAACGCCGACGACATCACCGTGCAGGCCGGGCAGACGCTGCGCCGCACCGACAAGCAGGGCGACACCGGGCTGCTCACCGCCAGCGTCGACCGTGTGACGCTCGATCGTGTGTCGTCCGAGCCCGTCGAGAACCCCATCGGCACCATCCAGGTCCAGGGCGACAAGCCGGCCGAGGAAGTTCCGCACACCGGCCTGCAGTACAAGTTCCCGTTCAACGCGGAGCAGAAGGCGTACCCGTTCTTCGACATCAACGCCCGCGCGTCGCAGGACATCGACTTCGTCGAAGAGACCGAGATCAACGGCACGCCCGTCTACAAGTACGAGCAGACCGTCGGCCCCGTCGATCTGTCCGGCGTCGTCAACCTCCCGACCAACAAGGTCACCCTCCCCGCCGAGACGTGGGGCGTCGAGGGCGGCGAAGCCCCCGTCACCATGACCCGCTGGTACGAGAACACGCGGACGGTGTGGGTGGAGCCCAAGACCGGTGTCATCGTCGACGGTGAAGAGCAGATCCACCAGTACTACTCGCGGACTGCGGGCCAGCCCGAGGTAGACGTGCTCAATGCGCCGATCAAGTTCGACGAGAACACCGTCGAATACCAGATCCAGCGCGCCAAGGACGGCCAGGACCAGCTGTCGACGTTCGGACGTACCGTGCCGATCATCGCCGGAATCCTCGGCGTCATCGCGTTGATCGCAGGTATCGTGCTCGGACTCCGCGGCGGCAACGGCCCGCGTCGTCCCGTGCGTACCGGCGGACCGCAGCAGAGCGGAGGCGGCGGCGCAGCACCGGCAGCTCCGCAGAACCGCGACTGGACGACCGATCAGACCGAGGTCATTCCGAGGACCAACCTCTCCAAGGAGTAGCAACTCCACGAACAACAACGGCGCGGCCCATTCGGGTCGCGCCGTTGGTCGTTCTCAGGCCGAGGGTGGCCGGCCCCAGGTGCACACGGACCGATGCGGCAGGGCCGGATGTGCCGTCCGAGGCGGATTCGAGTGCACTCATGAACGCAGGGCGGCCACGCACACCGCGAGTGCGGTTGCCGCGGCCACGGACACTGCGACCACGACGAACTGCAGCACCGTGGACGCGCACAGCGTCAACAGGACGACTTCGGCGGCCAGTCCGAGCCACGCCAGGATCGCAAGCGTCGTGCGTTCCCCCGCAATAGCCCACAGCAACGCGCTCTGGAGCACCGCGAGACAGGCGCCCTGCAACGCGAAGATCCACAGGTATCCCTGCACGGCTGCGTAGTCCTCGCCCACGATCAGCGGGATCAGCCCCGCGGCGACGGCCGCCCCGAGGATCAGAACCGCACCGATTCCGGCGACGACGGACAGTGCCGATCGCAGCGCCGACGCCGAGTGCGCAGGGTTGGCCATACGCGGATACAGCACTACCCCCACTGCCTGCGGCAGCCAGAACGCTGCCTTCGTGGCGACGGCGCCGAGGGCGTAGATGCCTGCGTCGGCTTCGGCCAGCAGTGCGCGCGCGAGGAGCAGATCCACCGACGACAGCAGAATCAGCACCAATTGAACCTGCGACGCCCCCAGCACGGTGGCGACGCCGATGCGCACGTCACCGGTGTGCGGACCACCGGGCCCGGGTGGCTCTCGGTTGGCCAGCCGTGCGCCGAGGGCGACCAGTCCTGTGCCGGCGGCACTGACTGCGAGCACTGTGCCGGGACCCGCGCCGAGGAACAGCGCGACGACCGCGGGAACGACCTTGCCGAAGCCCGCGGATGCCAGCACGATGCTCAATCGGCCGAACCGCGCGGTGCCCTGCAGTAGCCCTTGTTCGGTCGCGAGCAGCACGAGTAGTGGGGCGACGACCAGCGCCGACGTCGTCGCCAGAACACTCGTGTTCATCGCCACCGCCACTATCGGTGCCGCCAGCACCGACAGAACGGCGACGACGCCGGCGCAGCGGTATCCGAGGCTTCGGAGCTTGCCGGTGCTTCGTCCGCGCACCACTTCCCTGGCCACGACCGACTGCAACGCGAGCGCCGGAACTGCGAGCACCAACTGGGCGGCGAGCAGACTCGCGAACTCGCCGTACTTCGCTACACCCAGCAGGCGGCTCGCCGGAAGATGCAGGAGATACGAGGCGATGTTGGCCGTCATCGATCCGATGGTCACCATCGTCATTCCGGCGACCATCGCTCTGCCTGCGGACCCGGAGGCGGAGACAGGGCGAGTCGGCATGCGCCCACGGTATAGGGTGCCGGACATGGCGTCGGGTGGTCGGTGGGCTGCGCGCCGGTCCCGGTGGGCGCCTCCGCTCTACAGCGTCGCCCTCGCGTCCGTGGTGCTCGGCCCACTGTTCGGCAACGGCTATCTACTTCTGCGCGACGCCGTCAGCACGCCCAGGTCCTACTTCACCGACTCGGCTCTCGGGGTCGGCGACGCCGCCGCCCGGGCGGTCCCGCAGGACGCGGTGGTGGCCGCCCTGTCCACGGTGGTCGACGGCGGACTCGTCGTGAAAGCTGCTCTGCTGCTCGCGCTGTGGCTCGCCGGCTGGGGTGCCGCGCAGATGTCGCGGACCGTGCTGCCTTCGGCACCGCTGCCTGCACTGCTGGTGGCGTCGACGGTCGCGATCTGGAATCCCTACGTCGCCGAGCGTCTGCTGCAGGGGCATTGGAGTCTTCTGATCGGGTACGCGGCGTTGCCGTGGACGGTCGTCGCTGCGCTCGATCTCAGGCGGACGGGCCGGTGGGGGTGGCTCGCGGTCTGTCTGGCCGTCGCGGGCCTGACGCCGACGGGTGCGCTGCTCGCCGCGTCATGTGCGTGGTTATGCGCGTCCAGGCAAACATTTCCGCTCACAGCGGGATTGACCTTGCTGGCGTCGGCGCCCTGGCTCGTGGCGACGGCGGTGTCGGGCTCGGGGGCCACCGGTACCGACCCCGCCGGCGTCGCCGCGTTCGCAGCCCGCGCCGAGCCCGGACTCGGGACGGTCGGTTCCCTCGCGGGACTCGGCGGCATCTGGAACGCCGATGCCGTTCCCGTCACGCGAACATCAGCGTTCGCGGTCCTGGGCACCGCCTTGCTGCTCGCGATCGTCGCGCTCGGCATCGGACCCCTGTGGCGACGCCGACGCAACCCCGTCGTGACCGCTCTGGCCGTGCTGGCCGTCCTCGCGATCGCTGGGCCTGCCCTCGCCGCGACGGCTCCCGGGATTCGCGTCGGCGAATGGGCTGCCGCCGAGGTGCCCGGCGCCGGTCTGCTGCGCGACGCCCAGAAGTGGGTTGCGCTCGCCGTGCCCTTCTACGTTCTCGCCGCGGCGGCAGGTGTCACGTGGGCTGCCGCGAAACTCGGGAACCGCTGGCTTCCCGGAGTCGCAGCGGCGTTGGCCGTGGTGATCGCGTTGCCGGACCTCGCCTGGGGAGTCGGAGGCCAGGTGAAACCCGCCGAATATCCGGCGTCGTGGTCGGTGGTCGCCGACGAGTTGGCCGGGGAGGACGGAGACGTCGCCGTGCTGCCCGCAGGTATGTTCCGCCGGTTCCCGTACAGCGGCGACGCCGCTGTTCTCGACCCTGCGCCTCGCATGCTGCCGCTGGACGTACTGCAGACCGGGGAGCTCCTCGTCGCAGGCGGGTCGGTCCGCGGAGAAGGCAGCAGGGCGGAGGCCGTCGAACAGGTTCTTCTGGACGGCGGTACTCCCGAGGACGTGGCCGGGCTCGGAGTCGGGTGGGTGCTCGTCGAACGGACGACGCCCGGGCAGCTGGGCAACTCGGCCGCGGCGCTGCGGCAGCTGACGGTGGAGTACGAGGACGACGAGCTCGCGCTGTACCGGGTGCCGGGCGAGATCCGCATCGAACCGACGGACGACCTGGCGGTCGTCGCCGCCCACCTCGTGTGGCTGGTGCTACTGGTGGGCGGCTTCGGCTGGGCGGTCCGCACCCGGAAGGCCGGCGGACACGAGACCTGACACGTGCGAGCCGCGCATCGAGGCCGCGAGAACACTCTGCACACCGCGAGCGGTCTGCCTCCACGAGAATTCGAGCGCGCGGACCCTGGCCTTCTCACCCAGATCGGCACGCATGTCGTCGTCGAGCAGTAGCTCGGCGAGAGCGTCCGTCAGCGCGGTGACATCACGATCGGCGCCGTCCGAGCCGACCAGCACACCGGTGACACCGTCGATGATGGAGTCGGTGAGGCCCTTGGAGCTGCGGTATCCGACGGTCGGCACTGCGTGCTGGGCCGCCTCGACCACTGCGAGTCCCCAGCCTTCCTTCCTCGACGGCATGACGTGCACCCACGACTGTCCGAGGAGTTGGTGTTTGCGAACCTCGTCGACGTGGCCGTGGAACGTCACCGCGCTCGCGATGCCGAGTTGCTCGACCCGCTCACGCAGGTTCTCCTCCCACCAACCGCCTCCGATGATGTCCAAGTGCAGTCCGGGGACTCGGAACCTCAGAGCGGCCACCGCAGCCAGTGCGTCCTCGATCTGCTTGTGCGGAACGAGCCGCGACAGCACCGACAGCGACGGGTACGGAGTTCTGGTGTCCACCGGCGTTCCTGCGGGAATCTCGTCCGCGCCGTTGCGCACGACGGCAACTCGCTCGCGATCGACACCGAGGGCAACCAGCTCGTCGGCCGACGGCAAGGACACCGTCAGGTACTGGTTACGACGGTGAATCCGCGGAGAGACCGTGCTTTCGAGCCACCATCCGAGCTTGGCCATGAGGGGTCCGGCGACGGGCCACTGCTCACGGTGACAGTGGTGCACCAGCAACGTCACCGGTGCTCCGGACACGATCCGGGAGAAGAAGGGAATGCCGTTCTGGGTGTCGACGACGGCGTCGGGAGCTATTCCGCGAAGCGAACCGAACCCGAGGCGCCCCGCGACGATCGACGCGAGTGCCCGCGGATACACACTCAACCGTCCACCGGCGCGACTGATGCGGATTCCGTCGACGATCTCCTCGGCGGGCGCGCCCGGATACGACGCCGTCCGCAGCGTCACCTTCACTCCCTGGGCAGCCAGCCCGGCCCCGACCTGCTCGAGATACCGCTCGCTGCCGCCGCCCTGGGGGTGCCCGGTGTCGCGCCAGCAGAGCAGCAGCACCTCGCGCACGCCCGTACCCCCTTCGCGGCCGACACCATCACCGAAACTTCCGGACAGCTGACTCTTCCGGACAGCTGACTCTTCCGGACAGCTGAAACTTCTGGACAGCTGAACTTCTGGACAGCTGAAACTTCTGGACACCCTAGCCGTTCGTGTGGCCCAGCGGTCGCTCGACATGGACTCTCGCCTAGTGTTCTTCCTCGTGCGTAGGGACCGGGTCACTCGACTGTTCGCGAAACGCGCCACCCTCAGCAGGTCGGTCGGGCTGCTCCGGGACTTCGGGCACGAGCAGACCGCGCCCGACATCTTCTACGGCGCGCTCGCCCGTGACTCCGTCGAATTGATCGGCGACCTCTACCGGGGCATGACCGGCGACTCTCTCGAGAACCGTGTCGTACTCGACGTCGGCGGGGGGCCCGGTTACTTCGCGGAGGGCTTCGAACGCAGCGGAGCTCGGTACTTCCCCGTCGAACCCGACGCATCCGAACTGCACGCTGCAGGCCTGACCGTCCACGGCAGCGTCCGGGGCTCGGGAATGGCGCTGCCATTTCTCACCGACAGCGTCGACATCTGCTTTTCCTCGAACGTCGCCGAGCACGTCCGCGAGCCCTGGGTCATGGCCGAGGAAATGCTCCGCGTCACCCGACCCGGCGGATTGACGGTCCTGTCCTACACACTGTGGCTCAGCCCGTTCGGTGGGCACGAAACACGGCCGTGGCACTACGTCGGCGGCGAATACGCGGCCCGGCGATACCTGCGTACACACGGACACGAGCCGAAGAACAGATTCGGCGAATCCCTGTTCGACATCGGAGCAGGCGACGGATTACGTTGGGCTCGAAACACTTCCAGCGGAACCCTCCTCGCGGCATTCCCCCGATACCACCCCCGATGGGCATGGTGGATCATGAGGGTTCCCGGCCTCCGCGAACTCCTCGCCAGCAACCTCGTCCTCGTCTTCCGCGCCACCTGACGCGAGTGCGGCGCTCACCCGGCTCATTCCGCAGGCTCCACTCGCGGCGCTCACCCGGCTCATTCCGCAGGCTCCACTCGCGCCGGTACGTTGGAACGATGACAGCGCTGGCACTGGATATCGGGGGAACCAAGATCACCGCAGCCGTCGTCGGCGAAGACGGAAGGCCGGGGGAACCGCTGACCGTGCCGACCCCGCAGTCGGACGTATGGCAAGCCTGCGAGGAACTGCTGGACGCGGTGTCCGTCGGCTCGGACGTCGACGCGATCGGGATAGCGTGCGCCGGCCCGGTCGACACCGTCGCAGGCACGGTCGCGCCGATCAACATCCCGGAATGGAAGGACGGCTTCGCCCTCACCGACGCCGTACGGACGCGGTTCGACAGCGCATCGGTCACGCTGGCGATGGACGGTGGGTGCGCTGCGCTCGGCGAACACCGCTTCGGGGCTGCTGTCGGCGTCGACGACGTACTGAGCCTCGTCGTGTCGACCGGGATCGGCGGCGGATTGGTGCTGGGAGGCCGCATCGTGCACGGGCGTAGCGGAAACGCAGGCCACATCGGACACATCGTCGTACCCGGATCGGCGACGCCCTGTACGTGCGGCGGCCTCGGCTGCGTGGAGACGGTGTCCAGCGGGCCGTCGGCGGTCCGGTGGGCCCAGGAACAGGGATGGACCGGCAGCACCGGCGCCGACCTCGCACAGTCCGCGAGCGACGGGGACATCGTCGCCATCACCACTCTTCAGCGTGCCGGTGTCGCGCTGGGTCAGGCGATCGCGTCGGCGGCAGCCTTGGTCGACGTGAACCTTGTTGTGGTCGGCGGCGGTTTCGCTCAAGCGGGCCCACCGCTGTGGGATCCCATCCAGGAGTCCGCCGCCCTGCACGCCAAGCTCAAGTTTCTCGACGGCCTCGAGATCGTGCCGGCGAAGCTCGGAGCCGTCGGGACCCTGACGGGCGCAGCGGTGTTGGCGTCCGGTGGCTGAATCGGCTCAGCGGCCGGGAACCTGACACCCTGTTTACGAGGCTGGCACCCCTGTTCGCATCGGAACAGGGGTGCCAGGTCTACGAAAAGGGTGCTAGCTACGACACTCAGGCACCCAAGCGCTGCTTGAGCGCGTCGAACTCGTCCTTGATGCCGGTGGGGAGCTTCTCGCCGACGAAGCCGAACCACTCCTCGATCAACGGGATCTCGGCCTTCCACTCGTCGACGTTCACCGCGAGTGCCTCGGCGACGTCCTGGGTGGTGGTGTCGAGCCCGGAGATGTCGAGGGCCTCGGCCGTGGGAACGACACCGATAGGAGTCTCGACGCCGGCGGCCTTGTGCTCGATGCGCTCCACGATCCACTTCAGGACGCGGGAGTTCTCACCGAATCCGGGCCACAGGAAGCGCTTGTCGTCGCCACGACGGAACCAGTTGACGTAGAACACCTTCGGCAGCTTGGAGTCGTCGGCGTTCTTGCCGAGGTCGATCCAGTGCTGGAAGTAATCGCCCACGTTGTAGCCGAGGAACGGAAGCATGGCCATCGGGTCGCGACGGATGGTGCCGACAGTGCCTTCGGCGGCGGCCGTCTGCTCCGAGCCGACGGTGGCGCCCATGAAGACACCGTGCTGCCAGTCGCGAGCCTCGGTGACCAGCGGAACCGTCGTCTTGCGGCGCCCACCGAAGAGGATCGCGGAGATCGGGACACCCTTCGGGTCGTCCCACTCGTCGGCCATCGACGGGCACTGAGCCATGGGTACGCAGTAACGCGAGTTCGGGTGCGCGGCAAGCGAATCCGAATCCGGCGTCCAGTCGTTGCCCTTCCAGTCGATCAGGTGATCCGGCCGGTTCTCCAGGCCTTCCCACCACACGTCACCGTCGTCGGTGAGGCCGACGTTGGTGAAGACGGAGTTGCCCTGGTCGATGGTCTTCATCGCGTTGGGGTTGGAGTCCCAGTTGGTTCCCGGTGCAACACCGAAGAAACCGAACTCCGGGTTGACGGCGTAGAGGCGGCCGTCCTCACCGAAGCGCATCCACGCGATGTCGTCGCCGATGGTTTCGGCGCGCCACCCCGGAATGGTGGGCTGAATCATCGCGAGGTTGGTCTTGCCACAGGCCGACGGGAATGCCGCGGCGATGTAGTAGGCCTTGTCCTCCGGCGAGATGAGCTTGAGGATCAGCATGTGCTCGGCGAGCCAGCCCTCGTCGTGCGCCATCGCCGATGCGATACGCAGCGAGTAGCACTTCTTGCCGAGAAGGGCGTTGCCGCCGTAACCCGAACCGAAGCTCCAGATCTCACGATCCTCGGGGAAGTGAGTGATGTACTTGGTGTCGTTGCACGGCCACGGAACGTCGTCCTGGCCGTCGGCGAGCGGAGCGCCGAGCGAATGCAGAGCCTTGACGAAGAAGCCGTCGGTGCCGAGCTTCTCCAGGACAGCGGCACCCATACGGGTCATGACACGCATGGAGACGACGACGTACTCCGAGTCGGTGATCTCGACGCCCAGCTTGGGGTCGTCGGCGCCGAGCGGTCCCATGCAGAACGGAACGACGTACATGGTGCGGCCGCGCATGGAGCCGCGGTACAGGTCGGTCATCAGAGAACGCATCTCCGACGGGTCCATCCAGTTGTTCGTCGGGCCTGCGTCGATCTCGCGCTCGGAACAGATGTAGGTGCGTGACTCGACGCGGGCAACGTCCGACGGGTCCGAGTTGCCGAGGAACGAGTTGGGCTTCTTCTCGTCGTTGAGACGCGTGAAGGTACCGGCGTTCACCAGCTGGGTGGTCAGACGCTCCCACTCCTCGTCGGATCCGTCAGCAAAGACCACACGATCCGGCTCGGTGAGTTCCGCTACCTGCTGCACCCACGCAAGGAGTTCCTTGTGCTGGGTGGGAGGCGCGGCGTCAGTGCCGTTCAAACCGGGAATGGTCGCTGAGGTCATCTAACTCTCCTGGGGTGAGCCGGAACCAGATTCTGGTGTCTGCTCGCGCACAGGGCAGTTCGGCGAGGCAGACGCAGATCCGATCTTCCCCTCTCGGTGGGGAGCTGCCCGATCGCACGATCTGCGTATACCGCATCATAGCGGCAACGTCAAACCGAGGACACGGGCGCCGGGTGTCCTGGTTTCAGGTTAACGCCGTGAGTTGCCAATCCGGAATCAGGCTGTTGTCCGATTGGTCACAAGACCGATTCAGCTACTCCTACGTGCGCATTCGAGGCCCCCCAGCAGCCGAATCTCCTTGTAAGGACATTAAAAACAATGCGAGTTTCCTACTCGAAGGCGTCCCCCGAGGACGTCTGTTCCCACCTCGCCGTGCCGTCGTCGGCACGAGAAATCTCCCAGGATTGGTAACGGCCGCCACTCTGGATGGAAGTGAACGTGTCCATCACACCGTCCCCGTCACGATCCCTGGCGACGGTCATTCCCGCCTCGGTGTGGCTGACCCTGGTCTCCTCGTACCCGTCGTCGTCGAGATCGAACAACTCGATCGAGCCGACACCGGACGGACCGGAGACCGGATCGTGCGCCGGGTCGACGGCATCGCCGTCACCGCTGCCGTCGAACAACTCGTTCCACTCCACGCGTATCTCTCCGATCTCCGCGGACACAGCCTCTACTGGTTCAGACGCATCGGCGGCGTCTCCGGTTCCTCGCGTCCACCGGCGGCGAACCTCAGGGCGCCGCGGTCCAGCGCCGCGAGGTCTCGGTCGCACGCAGCGAGCACGGATGCGCGGTTCTCCGACACCACCCGCAGCTCCGCTTCGACTCTCTCGAGCTCTGTGTCCGCAGCCCGCGCAGCTGCGCGGGAGGTCTCGCGGGCGGCGGCCGAGTACGCGGATTCGGCGGTCAGGATTCGGGCCAGGACGCGCTGCTCCAGCGTCGACCTCGCCGCGGCCGACGCGTCGGCGACCCATGTTCTCAGGTGAGCCCGGTCCGCGACGAGCTTCCTCGACCCGACGAGCCACCACGCACAGAACGCGCCCAACAGCAGTGACAACGGAATCACAGCGATCTCCAGCGCCGGGACGACGGACAGCGGCGACACCACGAGCCGCGACAGCCCCACTCCCGCCGACGCACCGAGGACGATCATCATCTTGTCCTCGACCCCTCCGCGCCGAATCGACGGTTCGGGGTGCGCGAGTGGCGAACCGGTGACCGCAGGGAGCTCGACGGACAATTCCAGATCGATGTCGATCGCGCGGAGCCTGTCGGACAACCGCGCGTCGACCGTGGACGCGACCGCGTCGAGCCGTGCTGTCATCTCCGGCTGGAGGTGACGAAGCTCGGACCGGCCGGCAGTATCGATCGATTGTCGTGCGGACGAGGCGAATTCACGAACGGCCTCGGACACATCGTGCACCGATTCCGCGCGAGCGAGTTGCAGTCCGGTCCGCAGCGCGGCGGTCCGCTCTGCCCTGGTCCGATCGCGAACATCGGTCAACCGGGCTCGTTCGGCACGCAGCGCGGCGGTGTTCGACGCGCTCGTGACCGCTCTGGCCTTGTCCACGATCCGCTGCCGCGCCCCGGCCGCGGCATGCCGAACGGCCGCGTCGTACTTGCGTCGTCGGAGAACCTCGGTGTGCTGCGTTGCGGCGCTCTCCACGAAATCGAGGACGTCCCTGATTCCCGATTCCTCGACCATCGTCGTACGAGTCAGCGGATCCTGCACTGCCCGAGCCTTTTCGGCGAGCAGAGCGGACGTGGGCAGCACCGCGACGTCCACTGCTCGCGGAACGAATTCGGCGATGGACTCGGTGACCGAACGAACCACGTTCCTCCAGCCGCGATGTGCGTCGACCTTGTTGACGAGAACGCCGGTTGCCGTCGATTCGAGCACCGGCGCAAGAGCGGCGAGTGTTGTCCGGCCGATGGGCGCCGATGCGTCGACGACGAACAGGACCACCGCTGCCGACTCGACGTCCGGCGCCCGGTCGACCCCGTCCACGGACCACAGGTCCAGTTGCGCGTCGACGGCGGACACTCCGGCTCCGCTCGAACCGTGCACGAACACCCCTACGGGATCCGCGGCTCGGCCCGAGGCGATCTCGTCGACTCCTGCGGGGTACCACCGCTTGATCACGCCGTCCATGTCGCTCGGGAGGTCGATCACCGCGACAGCATCCTCAGGTACCCGCGGCCGACAGCGGTCGCTGCTCGCGCAACCGCTGGTTCGAGTGCGGTGTCGCGGCGTTCGCGCCAGGAGCGGACGGTGGCGAGGGTCGGGTTGGGGTGTTCGCTTTCGCCCAGGGTGTGCAGAGCCGCCCGCATGCCTGCGAACACGGCTTCGTCGGACGCCAGATACCGCTCGACCTCCATCGACTCCTGGTGCCGGGCCGCGAGTTGGTTCAGCCGAAGCAACAACCGACCCTGTCGTGCGGCGCGAACGTCGTCCACTGCTCGCCGGACGGCTTTCGCGACGGCGTCGACTCCACTCTTCTCCGCAAGCAGCAACCGAACGGTGACGTCGTCCATCCCGGGAGACTCCGTCAGAGCCCGTGCAGCAATGCCGACTCCCGCCACCTCGACACTGCGGACGAGTTCGGCCCGCGATTGCTTCGACATGGGAATGCCGGCTCGAAGGAACCGCTCGGGAGTCAGCAGCATCTCCGGCGTCACCGACGCGGCCGACTCTCGCAGCGGGTCGAACGTCGACGGCCGGCCGTTCATGACACTGATCGCGATGGTTCCCATCAGCGGGTGGACAGTGCAACCCAGCTTGGTCGACACACCGTCGACGACGTCCTGAAGGCGGTCCACTGCGTCTGCCTTCGCGAGAACGGGGACCACGACGCCGCGTGTGCCTTGTGCCGCGTCGGCGTCGACGACCTGGGCGTCCCCTGCCACCACGTACACGACGACATCGCCGTCGAGCTCGGGATCCGGTACCCGCGGGACATCGATCGACGCCGTCTCCTCGATCGACGCCGCGATCGTGCGCAGCTCGTGATGGGCCGCCAGCACCGACCGAACCGTCGTCTTCCCGACGCCTGCGCGTCCGGTCACCTGGATGCGGATGTCCCGAAAGCACACATCCGCCTCGGCATCGACCTCCCGCCGCAGCACGGTTCCGCTCGGAGCGAGCGCTCGCACCCGACCCTCCGAGATCTCGCGATCCCCACC
>NZ_NOXZ01000003.1:0-83997 GCF_002258225.1 Rhodococcus sp. RS1C4
GAAGCCCCGGATCCGTTCCGAGCGTCCCGCGTTCGAACTGCACTACCCGCACATGGTCGAACGCCTCCGCGCCGAAGCCCACGTCGGACCAGGTGCCCACGGCGGACACACCACCGAAGTCCTCGAGAAGGCGCGTCGAGAACCACTGGCCACCGGCGACGACGAGCATTCGGGCGACTGAACCGGCAGCGACGAATCACAGGTACTGCCCCGTCAATTCGGCTGCGCGCCAGCGTCCGTCGGCGATGGTGCGGAGCAGCACCTGTGTGGTCACTGCAGTTCCGTGTTCCAGCACTGCGCGTCGCACCGTTTCTCGCACATCCGCCCCGGAGACCGCAGTAGCGAAAGACCGCGCCACGGCATGGCAGTCCACAGCGTCGGCGCCGGGTATCGACGTCAGTATCCGACGCAGGATCTCGGCTGTCGCGGCGGTGTCCGGGTAGTCGATCTCGATGATCGCATCGAACCGAGCCGACCGCGTTGCCGCGGAATCGAGAGACTTCGGATCGTTGGTCGACGCGATGGTCAGAACGTCGTCGTACTGCCGGGTGCCGTCGAGGACGGTCAGAAACTCCGCCAACGGCTCGTCCCGACCCCCGCTTCCCCTCGTGCCGATGATCAGATCGAGATCCTCGAGGATGACGACGGTGCGTCCGAGATATCTGGTCTCCTCGTAGATGGACCTCAGCGCACGAGATCCAGCGAGGGCGTCGACGATGATGACGGTGGCGTCTCCCATCAGCTCCCCGGCCACGACACGGCTGACGGCACTCTTGCCCACACCGGGAGGACCGGTCAGAAGCACTCCTCGGCTGGTGCCGAGGCCGAGCTGACGCATCAGGTCGGCGCGAGTGGTCACTGCAGCGATATTGGTGTCCAGTTCGTTCCACACTTCGGCTGGCAACACCAGATTCGAGCGGTCCTGACGGGGAAGGTCGACGATCGACAGGCCGAGCACAGGTTTCGCGGTCGCCTGAAGAACACGCCCTCGGAAAAAGTTTCGAGGACCGCGCGCCGCGGTCATCGTCTGCGCGAGCAGTGCCCTGCCCGCCTCGGCGTCGACCGTGCGGGTGTAGATGCGAAGCTCGAATTCGTCGTTCATGAACGACGCTTCCCTCAGGCACCCCACGACGTCGATAGGGGCGAACGAGCCACCGACGAAGAACACGGCAAGTTCCTTGGGCAGCGAGATCGACGTGCCGTCGATTTCCGTTCGCTCCCACGTCGGAGGACACGAATCCTCTGCGGGACCGACCGGAGGGTTCCATGTCGACATCTCGTCCGCGAGGATTGCAGCCACTGCCGGACGCGTGGAGACCGTGAGGAGTTCGGTGGCGCAGACGACGTCGTCGCTCGACACTCCGAGTGAGGTCGAGACGAATGCGTCTGCCGTGGTGGCCGAGCGCGAGGCGCCGAGGAGCAGGTTCGCTATCGCGGCGACGGTGCGACGGACGGATTCCGGTTCACCGGACAGGCTTTCGTGCACTTCTGATGCCATGTGGGAGTCACGATTCTTTCACCACGCCGAGTACGTGGACTACTCCGCATGCGCGAAGATCGCCAGAGTACTACATCGACAACACGGTCGCCCAACGCATTTCCACGCGTCACCGACCGAGTAATCCCGTTTCTCAGAACGCTCTCAGCAGTCACGGTCATACTCGTCCAGTGATCCCCCGCGCAGCCCATCGCCCCACAGCGTTGACGCTGCACGGCCGCATCCGTGTCCTCACGATCAGTGTTGCGGCTCTCGCCGTCGCGGTCAGTGCGCTCGCCATCTACGTCGTCGCGGACCAGGCTCTTCGTGATCAGCTCGGTGACCGAGTGTCTCGCAACGCCAAAGCACTCATCACCGGAGCACAGTTGGGCGTCCCGCCGAACGCGTACGGTTTCGGCGTCAGCAGCCCCGATGGCCCCGCGATCAAGGTAGCTCTGGTCTCGTCGACCGGGGAACTCGTCACGTTCAACACCGAGTCCAAGCCGTTCACGAACTCGGCGGGTGTGCTCGACTCCCAGGAGCAGGCAGTCGTCGACGGGACGGCGCCTGATTCCCTCCGCGAGGTGCGCGGATACATGGTCGCGGCCGAGCGGACGACCACCGGCGAAACCGTCATGGTCGCCGAGTCGCTCGAGTCCAACGATCCACTGCTGGGGAAGCTGACGCTCGCTCTCGTGATGATCGGAGCATTCCTGGTCGCCCTGGCCGGAATCGCCGGTTCGGCGGTGGCTCGAACAGGGCTGAGACCGGTCAAACGTCTGCGCAACGCCACCGAGCAGGTGGCGCGCACCGGCGACTTGGAACCCATCGTCGTCAGCGGAGACGACGAACTCGCATCGCTGGCCACCAGCTACAACGAGATGCTCGCCGCGCTCACCGTCTCCGGCCGCCGGCAGAACAAGCTCGTCACCGACGCCGGCGAGGAGTTGATGGAACCGTTGCAGACGCTGCGAGCGAAGATCGACACCGTGATGGCGCTGGACTCGGACGACCCGCCCGCACTGTCCCCCGAGGGGCAGGACGAGCTTCGCGCGGGTGTCATGACCGACATGGACGTGATCATCCGACTGGTCCACGATCTGGTCGATCAGGCCCGCGTCCAGTCGGAGGCGTCGCACTCCTGATCGACGCCACTACCGTTCGATTCGATGCAGGCGAACGTTTCCGAGCGTCGAATCCTCGATGTCGGCGGTCATGAACGTACAGAACGGTTGCCGACGGCGGTCGGTGGGAGATCCTGGATTGAGCAGGCGCAGCCCGTTGTCGGCCGTGGTGTCCCACGGAATGTGACTGTGCCCGAACACGAGTACATCCGTGTCGGGATAGGCCGCCGCCATGCGTTTCTCACGTCCGGTGGCCTGACCTGTCTCGTGGACGACGGTGAGTCGGACGCCGTCGAGTGCGACGTCTGCCCGCTCGGGCATGCGTGCGCGTAAGTCTTCGCCGTCGTTGTTCCCCCAGCATGCGATCAACCGTGTCGACGCGGCCTGCAGCGCGTCGAACAGGTCGACCTCGACCCAGTCGCCGGCGTGGACGACGACATCCGCATCTCGGACGGCATCCCAGACTTGCTGGGGCAGTGCCCTCGCCCGCTTCGGCACATGAGTGTCTGCCAGCAACAGAAGTTTCACGTGCTCCAGTGTGCACGCTCGGCTGTCGCGGGCGGGGAATCCGGATCGGACGATGCGCGGGGTTCACCGGAAATCCCTCGACTTGGATTGCACCCGCAGATCCAGCAGTTGCAGATGATCCGCCACCACGGTGGCGGCCCCTTCGGCGTTCTGCACCTTGCCTCGGATCAGCAATGCAGGAGCGGTGAGCGCAAGCTTTCGATACTTCGCCCACAGTCCGACCGAACACACGACATTGACCATTCCCGTCTCGTCCTCCAGATTGACGAACGTGACTCCGCCCGCTGTCGCAGGCCGTTGACGATGCGTCACCGCTCCCCCGACGAGCACCCGGTCCCCATCGGGAATCGCCAACAGCCGATGCGCCGGAACCACCCCGAGGCGGTCGAGTCGATCTCGAAAGAACTGAGTGGGATACGAATTCGGTGATACCCCCGTTGCCCATACGTCCGCGGACGCCAGATCGAGATCGCTCATACCGGGAAGCACGGGCGCGTGGGTCGACGCCCCGAGACCGGGAAGCAGATGCGGCCGCTCCCCTGCCGCAGCGCCGGCAGCCCACAACGCTTGGCGACGAGTGGTCCCGAAACAGCCGAGAGCGCCTGCTGTCGCCAACGATTCGGCCTGGGCGGTGGACAGCTCCACACGTCCGGTCAGATCGAGGAACGAGGTGTACGGCCCCCCCAGTACCCGAGCTTCGACGATCTTCTCCGCGAGCGCCTGACCGATGTGACGAACATCGGCCAGACCCATACGAATCTCGAGTCCACCACCGCACAAGTCCGCGTACCAGGAGCTGGCGTTGACATCCGGTCCGTGCACCTGCACACCGTGACGCCGTGCATCGGCGACCAACGATTGCGGGGAGTAGAAGCCCATCGGCTGTGCCCGCAGCAGTCCCGCGCAGAACGCTGCCGGATGGTGCAGTTTGAACCACGACGAATAGAACACGAGCGATGCAAAACTCTGCGAATGACTCTCGGGAAAACCGAAGTTGGCGAAGGCGGACAGTTTCTCGTAGATACGATCGGCCGCATCCCCGACGATTCCGTGCAGCTCACGCATACCGTCGTAGAACTTTCCGCGCAGTTCGTTCATGCGCTCCGGGGACCGTTTGGAACCCATGGCTCGGCGGAGTTGATCGGCATCCGCAGCGCTGAAACCCGCGACATCGATCGCCATCTGCATGAGCTGTTCCTGGAACAGCGGAACTCCGAGCGTCCGATCCAGAGCCTTCTTCAACGACGGATGATCGAACGTGACCGGTTCGAGCCCGTTGCGGCGCTTGATGTACGGGTGAACGGATCCACCCTGAATGGGCCCCGGCCTGATCAGTGCCACTTCCACGACCAAGTCGTAGAACTCACTCGGCTTCAGGCGAGGCAACGTCGCCATCTGCGCGCGCGACTCCACCTGGAACACGCCGATCGAATCCGCTCGCTGCAGCATGTCGTAGACAGCCTTCTCGCTCAGATCGATGTCCGCGAGGTCGATCCGGATGCCTTTGTGCTCGTCGATCAGATCGATCATGTAATGCAGGGCCGACAACATCCCGAGTCCCAGCATGTCGAACTTGACCAAACCCACCGCAGCGCAATCGTCCTTGTCCCACTGGAGAACACTGCGGTCGGCCATCGTCGCCCACTCCACCGGACACACGTCCGCAATGGGGCGATCGCAGATCACCATGCCGCCCGAGTGAATACCGAGATGACGCGGAAACCCTTCGATCTGCCGCGCCAGATCCAGTACCGGAGCAGGTATGTCGCTTCCCTCCTGGTCACCGATGTTGGACCAACGGGTGACCTGCTTGCTCCACGCATCCTGTTGCCCCTGAGAGAATCCCAACGCGCGAGCCATGTCACGCACCGAGGATTTACCTCGATAGGTGATCACGTTCGCGACCTGCGCGGCATACGTGCGCCCGTACTTGGAGTAGACGTGCTGAATAGCTTCCTCACGCCTGTCCGATTCGATGTCGACGTCGATATCGGGTGGACCGTCCCGCTCGGGCGCGAGGAATCGCTCGAAGAGCAGCTTGTTGGCAACAGGGTCCACGTTGGTGATGCCGATGGCATAACAGACGGCGGAGTTCGCTGCCGAACCCCGCCCCTGGCACAGAATGTCGTTGTCCTTGCAGAATTTCACGATGTCGTGGACGACGAGAAAGTACCCGGGAAAACCCAACCGCTCGATGATGTCCAGTTCGTACTCGATCTGAGCGTGCGCCGCAGGATGTTCCGTCGGCGAGCCGTACCTGAGGCGTGCACCACGCAGCGCGAGATCACGCAGGTGACTGATCTCGGTATGTCCGGGAGGCACATCGAACGGCGGAAGCTTCGGCGCGATCAAGTGAAGATCGAACGCACACTCACGACCGAGCCGGGCTGCGGCGTCGACCACGCCGGGATGATGTCGGAACAGCGCAGCCATCTCCGCACCGGACCGAAGATGGGTACCACCGGTCGGTGCGAGCCATCCCGATGCCTCGTCCAAGCTGCTTCTGGCGCGCACCGCAGCCATCGCCATGGCAAGACGGCGGTTCTCCGGCGTCGCGTAATGGGCCGCAGTCGTGGCGATCACCGGAAGGCGGAAGCGGGCGGCGGCGTCGAACAGCGCGTCGTTGCGCTCGTCGTCCTCCGGCAATCCGTGATGAGTGAGCTCGACGGTGACACGGTCGGCGCCGAATCTGTCGACCAGGTCCCGGACGGCAGCATCCATCGCGTCCCGCCCGCCGTCGCGCAGGGCACGCCGCACGTGCCCCTTTCTGCACCCGGTGAGGATCTGCCAATGCCCACCCGCGGCATCGGACAACGCGTCGAAGTCGTACCGAGGCTTTCCCTTGACGCCACCGGCCAGATGCGCCGCCGCGATCTCCCTCGACAGTCTGCGATACCCCTCCTGGCCGCGAGCGAGCACGAGAAGATGCGTACCGTCCGGGTCGAGCTCACCTGCCCGCGACTTGTCCGTTCCCAGCGACAGTTCGGCACCGAAGACAGTCCCCACACCCAGCGCCTTGGCGGCCTCGGCGAACCTCACGACCCCGTAGAGACCGTCGTGATCGGTGAGGGCGATCGACTCCAGCCCGAGCCTCGCGGCCTCCTCCACCATCGTTTCCGGCTGGCTCGCCCCGTCGAGGAAACTGAACGCGGAATGCGCATGCAACTCCGCATACGGAGTTCCTGTCACGGGTGCCGAAGTGACCGACCCTTCGTACGCCGCACGTTTACGCGACCAGGCAGGACTGTCCCCGCCGTCGCCGACGATCTCGGGCTTGTCCGGCCGCGCAGGACGCCCCGACAGCACCCGCTCCATCTCCGACCACGTCGGTGGACCATCGTTCCAGCCCATGACCATCCCCTCGTTCATCGAGAACTCGAACAGCACGGTCGAACAGAGGGGAAGACACCGTTCGAACGTGTGTTCTATTAGAACGCATGGCACCGACAGAAATCAACGTGTCGTCTCCAGCCACTAGGCTCGCTCTGCGATCGCATGTAACTAGAGAGCTGGAGTGAGAACGTGACACGTTGGGCTTCGTTCGTCGTTTCCCGTAAACGCTGGGTGCTCACCATCGCCATCGTGGCGGTGGCCCTCAGCGGGGTATGGGGAATCGGCGTGTTCTCCAAGCTCAGCGAAGGCGGCTTCATCGACCCGGGAAGCGAGGCCGCCGAAGTCAGCACACTCGTCGCCGGCCTCGGGCAACCGACACCGGACATCGTCGCCATCTACACCGCACCCGAAGGCAAGACGATCGACGACATCGCACCCGATGTCACAGCCGTGCTCGACGAGTTCCAGAACGAATACTCCGTCGAGAACGTCACGTCCTATTGGACGGCGAACGCCGCAGCCAAGCAGTTCCTCCTGTCCAACGACGGCACCAAGGCGCTCGCGACCGTCACCCTCGGCCCCAAGTCAGGCGTCACGTTCTCGACGTTCGGCGACCTGCCGCCGAAACTCGTCGTCCCCGGCGTGACTTCGCAGTTCGCCGGCGGATCGGTGGTAGGAGTGTCCTTCAGCACCACGCTGCAGAGCGACCTCGTGCGATCCGAGGCGATCGCGATCCCCATCACCCTGGTGCTGTTGATCTTCATCTTCGGCGGCGTGGTCGCGGCCGCGGTGCCGGTGTTCGTGGGTATCCTCAGCGTCATCAGCGCACTGGCAATCCTGCGGGCGCTGACGGTGGTCACCGAGGTCAGCTCGTTCTCCATCAACGTCGCCTCACTTCTCGGGCTCGGCCTCGCCATCGACTACGGACTGTTCATCGTCAGTAGATTTCGAGAGGAGATGCGCGCAGGCGTCGACCCGCAGAACGCCGCAGTTCGCACCGTGCTGACCGCAGGCCGAACCATCGTCTTCTCGGGGCTGCTGCTGATCTGCGCATTCGCGGGAATGCTCGTGTTTCCGCAACCGGTCGTCAAATCGCTCGGATTCGGAGCCATGGCCGCCGTCGCCAGCGCGGCAATCCTGTCGCTGACGGCTGTTCCTGCCCTGCTCGCGATACTCGGTCATCGCATCAACTCGCTCACCTGGAGCCGTAGCGCATCCGACCGCGGCGACGCGCGCGCACAGAAGTTCTGGGGAGCCGTCGTCACCCGGGTGATGCGCACTCCCGGAATCGTCGCTGTAGTCATCGTCGCCGCACTGCTCGTGCTCTCAGCGCCGATTCTCAAGGTCACGCTGGGAGAAGTCGACTACACCGCACTGCCTCAGAACGATCCGGCTCGCGTCGCCGTCGAGACACTGAACTCCGAATTCCCGACCACGGGCGAAGGTGCCACCGTAGTTCTCCGCGGCACCGACGGGCAGAAACCCCAGGGCGCCCCGATCGCAGACATCACCCGCCAGGCAGAAGCCGTCGACGAAATTGCCCGGGTCCAGTTCACCGGGTCCGCGGACGACTTCGTCGTCGTCCAAGCAACATTCAGCGAACCCAGTGAAGGCAAGAGCGAAGTCGAATCGACCAGTGACGCCGTCGCTTCCCTGCGACAGATGACACCGCCGGAGGGCACCGAGATCCTCGTCGGAGGCTCGAGAGCTCTCGTCGACGACGGCAACGCAGCGATCGCCAAGTGGCTGCCGGCGATGATCGCGATCATGGTCGTCTCGACGCTCATCCTGTTGTTCCTCGCCTTCGGCTCGATCGTCCTCCCCATCAAAGCGGTCCTGATGGCAGGGCTGAGCCTCGGAGCCACCTTCGGTGTGTTGACCTGGGTCTTCCAGGAAGGACACGGCGCCGAACTGCTCGGCGTCACCCCGGCACCACTCGAAGCGACATTTGTCGTCCTCATCCTCGCCGTCGTCTTCGGCCTGTCCACCGACTACGAGGTCTTCCTGATGTCCCGAATGGTAGAAGCCAGAGCCGGCGGCGCCACGACGGAAGAAGCAGTGACCGTCGGCGCACAACGGACAGGACGCATCGTCACCGCCGCCGCCCTCATCCTCATCGTCGTCACCGGCGCATTCACCATCTCCGATCTGTCGATCATGAGATTCCTCGGCGTCGGAATGATCCTCGCCTTGATCGTCGACGCCACCATCATCAGAATGCTGCTCGTCCCGTCATTGGTGAAACTGATGGGCGAAGTCAACTGGTGGGCGCCTGCATGGATGAAGAAAGTGCACGAAAAAGTCGGTATCGGTCACTGACCTCGCCGCATCCCTGTCTTCGTGGACCGAACGTGACGTTCGGTCACCTCGAGTGACCCAACGTGACGTTCGGTCACTTCAAGTGACCAAACGTGACGTTCGGTCACTTCAAGTGACTGAATGCCACGTTCGGTCCGAAATCAAGGGTGGCCGAGGAACTTACTATCAAGTAAGTTCGAGGGATGGCGAAGTACATCGTTACCGGCGGTACGGGTTTTCTCGGGCAGAATGTGCTGCCCCTGATACTGGAGCGCGATTCGGCTGCGGAGGTGCATGTTCTGGTTCGGCAACAGTCGGTTGCCAAGCTCGAACAGCAGGTCGCCGGGCTGCCCGGTGACGACAGGGTTCATCCGCTCGTGGGAGACCTCACCGAACCGGGGCTCGGGGTGAAGGAGGTGCCGTCGGATGTCGATCACATCGTTCATCTCGGCGCGGTGTACGACCTGACCGCCGGTGATGAGCAGTCCGGGGCGAATGTGGACGGCACCCGGGCCGTGGTCGATCTGGCGGTGGCGACGGGGGCGAGGTTGCACCACGTGTCGTCGATCGCAATTGCCGGTGACCATGTGGGGACGTTCACCGAGAACGATTTCGACAAGGGCCAGGGATTCCCGACGGCGTATCACCGGACCAAGTTCGAGGCGGAGGCGATCGTCCGCGATTCGGCTACCGATTGGCGCGTGTACAGGCCGTCCGCGGTTGTCGGCCATTCCGAGACCGGCGCGATCGACAAGATCGACGGGCCGTACTTCTTCTTTCCGTTCTTCGCCGAACTTGCCAAGTTACCGTCGATCCTGCCTGTCACAGTGCCTGATATCGGTGCGACCAATCTGGTACCGGTGGACTACGTTGCCACTGCCATCGTCGATCTGATCGTGCGGAATCCTCTGGGTCAGAGGGTGTTCCATCTCGTCAACCCCGAGCCTCAGTCGATGGTCGAGGTGTATTCCGCGTTCGGCGCGGCCGCGGGTTCGAAGGCCAAGGTCGTGGGGATACCGGGGGCGGTTGCTGCTCCTGTCGTCTCGCCGCGGACGAGGGTGGTCAAGAACGGTCGCGACGCCGTGCTCACACGGTTCGGTGTTCCACCCGTCATGCTCGATCATCTGACGCTTCCGACGGTGTTCACGTCCACTGCCACCCAGACTGCGCTGAACGGACTCGTTCCGCCGCCGTTGAAGTCCTATGCGGACAAACTGTGGACGCACTGGCAGCGCAACCTCGACCCGGACCGCGCGCGCAAGCAGGATCCACGCGGACCGCTGGTCGGCCGTCACATCGTCATCACCGGGGGTTCCTCTGGAATCGGACAGGCGAGCGCCGTGTCCGCAGCGCGCAAGGGCGCAACGGTTCTTCTGCTGGCGCGCGGCGCCGAGCAGCTGGAAAGCGTTGTTGCGGACATCCGTTCCTCCGGCGGGGACGCGTACGGGTATCCCTGCGACGTCACGGACACCGAGTCGGTGGAGCAGACGGTCAAGGCCATTCTCGGTGAGCACGGGCACGTGGACATGCTCGTCAACAACGCCGGGCGATCCATCCGGCGTTCGCTCTACCGATCGACGGACAGACTGCACGATTACGAAAGAACGATGGCCGTCAACTACTTCGGTGCCGTCCGACTCGTGTTGGCGCTACTTCCGCACATGCGTGAGCGCCGCTTCGGCCATGTCGTGAACGTCAGTAGCGCGGCAGTGCAGGGCCACACACCACGTTTCTCCGCGTACGTGGCGAGCAAGGCCGCTCTCGACGCGTTCTCCGACGTGGCTGCAGCCGAAACTCTGTCCGACGGAATAACGTTCACGACCATCCATATGCCGCTCGTTGCGACGCCGATGATCACACCCACCGGCGACAAGAACGTCGGCCCGGTGGTGTCACCGGAGAAAGCCGCGGCAATGGTGATCAGGGCGTTGACCGACAGGCCGAAGCGCATCGACACTCCACTCGGCACTCTCGGTCAGTTCGGCAGCATCTTCACGCCGAAGGGCAAGGACCGGACGATGCATCAGTTCTACCGGCGGTTCCCCGATTCGGCTGCGGCCAAAGGCGAAGTGACGGAAGACCAGGGCGAATCTCAGCCGATCCCTGTACCTCCGACCTCGACCTACGACGCGTCCAGCGCATCGGCGCGGGTCGGCAAGCTGGCGAGGCGACTCGGAAGGCTGGTTCCCGGAGCCAACTGGTGACGAGGCCGGTGCCGATCACCTGCGTATCGAGCGCACCAGCACCGAACCGAAGCCGGCGGTCAGATACCCCAGAGATCCCAGCGCCAGAGTCCATTTGGCGATACTGACGGCCGAGGTGGCTCGCACGACCGAATCGGTGATGTGCTCGGGCCGATCCAGCAGGTGCAGGCCGACGATGTTCTCGACGTAATCTCCTGCTGCCGAGAGGACAGGAGCGAGCGCAAGCACACATGCGGTGGCGGGCGGTATCGGCGTCAGTTCACCCAACCGCTCGGCACCGGCACGAAGCGCGACGGCGTAGATCGCCGGGTGGACGAAATCCGGGTAGTAGTGGCTTCGAAAACGCGCGGTCTCTCGAGAGTCCATCTTCTCGAGAATCTCTCGATATCGTCGTGCCGACCACGCCGTCTGCACTTCGAGGACGCGGGGGCCGGCCGGACCGAGCAGCCGAACGATATTCGCTTGCGAGACAACGAAAAGCGCTGCACTGGCGATCAAGGGAACATCTCGCTTCGACAGTCTCATGCACTGATGGTAGATCCTCACCGCGGATCATTCGTAGATACCTTCCACTCGCCACCCGTCGTCGCCGTAGAGAAGCAGCAGGGCACGGGTTTCTTCGAACAGCACTTGAACGCGCGCGCCCTGTGTACCCACGGTGGGATCCCACCAGCGTTCGTCGATCGGCCATGGTCCGGCCCATCCTCGTAGTGGCCACGCCTTGCTCCCCCACCGCAGTGTGACCGGGCGGGTGTCGAAACTTCCGCGCATGCCGACGTGCACGTCGTTGCCGTTCGCGTCCTCCAGCGTCACCCGAGGAGACGTGTCCATCACTGCTGCCGGTGCGGGCGCCGGGAGCCGGCCGGGCCAGGGAGCAGCAGGATCCGACAGGGGCACCAACTCGTCGCCCAGACTGCGCAGAGTCACCCGGTCGCCGGGGCCACGCCCCCCGCTCAGCACGCCGATTTTCACCGAGTCGCCGCCGAGAAGTCCCTGCACACGGACAAGGGCACGTCTGGCGCGTTCCTCCTCGTCGCCGACGCTTCCCCAGAGGCCGAGTTGGAGCTCACCGGCTGCGACCACCTCGACCGGTTCCAATCGCAGCATCGTGATGCCCGACGTCGGTTTGGCGACGCTACGCCCGGTGAGCCAGCCGTCGAGTTGCCACCGCACGCGGTCTGCGGTTCCTTCCGGGGTCAGAGGCTCGGCGCATCGCCATGTTCGCGAGAGGTTCTCGCCGTTGCCGGTGGATGCATGGACGAGCAGTCGAGTACAGGCAACGGCAGCGGCCGCCAACTTCGTGTGCAGTTTCTCCGCCATCCCCCTGCCCGCGAAGGCCGCTGCATCCACGCGATCGATCGGCGGATCGCACTGGTACTCCACGTTCAGGTCCGGTGGCAGGGCGCGAGCCGACGGTGGACGCTCCGCCTCACCCCTCGCGCTCCGATGGGCGAGCACGGCGTCGGTCCCGAAACGGGACGCCACATCACCGGGAGTGAGGGCCGCGAAATCACCGATGGTGCGCAGACCCAGACGTCGTAGGAGATCGATCAGGTCTTCCCTGTCCGCCGCGGCCAGACTGGGTTCTGCCGCCAGTTCCGACACCGGCAGCGGGGCGAGATAACGAGCCCCGCCGCCCCGGGGAACGATCACGGCATGCCTGGCTGCGATGACCGCCGTCGACAACTCGTCGGCGATCCCTATCTGACATTCGACGCCGGCCGCGGCCGCCTGATCTATCAACCGCTCGGCTGCGTTGTGCTCGGATCCGAAGTACCTGCTGACACCTCGGGCACCGAGGATCAGCAACCCCGGCCGCAGTACCTCCACACCCGGCGCAACCATGTCGACGGCTGCGGCGACCGGCTCGAACATCCGGCCGTCGCGATCCGAATCAGCCGTCACCACATGCACATCGGGACAGCGAGCCTGGGCCTCACGTTTGCGTAGACCCCGCCGTACACCGTGTGCGCGGGCAGGTGCCGAACATGCGATCACACGATTGGCGGACACCACCGCCACCGGGCTGGTCGCCGGAAGATCGGCGACGGCAGCAGCCGCGACCGCGGGCCAGTCCGGGCACCACAGCGCCAACACCCGGCTCATGCCTGTTCCCATTTCATGCCAGCACCGCCACTCTGTCGGCACCGACGGCCGCAACGGACGGGACCTCGAACCACTCGACGCGGCCGCGCTCGGAACGTAGGTCGAATCGAGTGGAACGAGTGCGCATCGCCTTCCCCTGCGCGCGCACTTCCAACCGGAGACCACGAAGCCGCCCGCGGCCTGCACCGTCTCCGGTTCCGACACCGTCGACGCCCGCCACGGACGCATCGAGCCGCAGATCCACCCCGTCCCAGTGCCCGTCCGTCACCAGAAGCGACGCACCCTTGCTTCGAGCGCGTGCAACGACGGCACGTGCTCGCGACGGCGGCACCGACCTACCACCGAGACCGAGCACGACCAGGTCCACTCCGTCGAGCAGGATCGCGGCCACTTCCACCGGGTCCTCTCCCGGATCGGGAACCATGGCCAGTCTGTGCAACTGCGCTCCCATCTCGGACGCTGCGAGCAGCCCGAAGCGCGGTTGACCGACCACTGCCACGTGACCGCCTGCAGCCGTGACCGACGCGACCATGCCGAGCATCAGAGAACCCGCGCCGGACACTGCGGTCACCGACCCTCGAACCAGGCCTCCGTGAGGGAGGACAGCCGCAAGCGCCTCCGGGACACTCAACACTTCTTTTGCAGGTGCGCGTGTGCTTTTCTGCTGTTCGAGGCGGTTGTCGGGCGCCGATGGCTCGGCCGACACAGGGGCACTCGACCGTGAAACCGAGGGACGGGCGACCGAGCGTGTTTCGCCCTTGGACGGCACAGCGGCCATGCGTCGCCGAAGATGTTCCACCCTCTCCGGCAACGACATGCTCTCCAGCGCAACACCGCCGTCACGAGCAACACTGCCGTCATGAGCAACACTGCCGTCACGAGCAACTCTGTTGTCGCGGGAGATACCGTGCCGAGAGTCGGCGGAAACAGACATGCTTACCTCCCCATGGTGATGGAATCGTGGAACTCGGCCCTCTTCCGAAGACGATGGGGAAGTCCCGCCTTCGAACAGACTTTCGAACACCCCCAAGTTAAGCCGTTCCGGCGACCTCCGTCAAGGCAGCGACGAACCGGCTGGTGACGGCCGGGGCGGCGCGTCACGCCGGACGTCGCGGGCAGCGATGCTCACTGTCAACTAACCTGTGGGCGTGACCGAGCAGCAACGCACCGCACGGGTCGTCGGACCCGATTATCTCCTCGCCGGCAGATACCGCCTCGCCTACAAGCTCGGCGGTGGCGGAATGGGTGCCGTGTGGCTTGCGCAGGACACGCTGATGGGAAGAAAAGTTGCCGTCAAACAGGTCACCTCGACGATCGACCTGAGCGAGAAGGCCGCGCGCGAAGTCCGTAATCGCGCCATGCGTGAGGGACGGATCGCCGCGCGGCTGTCCAGCCCACATGCCATCGCCATGCACGACGTCGCGATCGAGGACGGAGAACCGTGGCTCGTCATGGAGTACATGCCGTCACGGTCGCTGGCGCAGGCACTGAACATCGCCGAGACGCTGCCACCGTACGAGGTAGCGCAGGTGGGCGCCCAGGTTGCCGACGCGCTCACCGAGGCACACGAGGCAGGTATCGTCCACCGCGACATCAAACCGGGCAACATCCTCATCGCCGACCGTGGCCGGACGCTCGGGATCGTCAAGATCAGCGACTTCGGGATCTCGCGTGCGAAAGGTGATGTGGAGGAGTCGGATTCGAGCGTCATCACCGGAACTCCCGCCTACTTCGCTCCCGAGGTCGCACGCGGACAGGATCCGACCGAGGCAAGCGACGTCTTCTCCCTCGGCGCGACGCTGTACACCGCGATCGAGGGCAGACCGCCGTTCGACATCGACGAGGACTCCATCGCACTGCTGCACCGAGTCGCTCGCGGCCAGATCATCTCGCCCAGCAGATCAGGAGATCTCACCCCGGCGTTGCTGCACATGCTCGAGCCGGACCCGTCTCGCAGGCCGACCATGGCACAGGCCAGAGACGAGATCATCCGGAGCGCGGTCAGCAGCAAAGGATCCATTGCGTCGCTTCGCGGTGTTCCACTCACCACATCGGACGGCGTCGTTCCGGGGTGGGCACACCGATCCACGCCCGTCGCGGAAACCCGCCGCCCGTCACGCGAATTCGGCAACACTGTCGCAGGGCTTCCCGCAGTGCGCTCGACCGGGCTCTCGGACACCACACCCAAGCCCTACGCCCCGCCCCCGTTCGACGTGCCCAAGAAGAAGAATCCGTTGGACAAGGTGCTCGATGCAGTCGACGACGCCGTGGGAGACAAGGTCGACATCCCGCCTGCGGTGATTCTGGGCGTGGGAGTGGCTGTCGTCCTACTGATGGTGGTGCTGCTGATCGTCCTCCTCTGAATCTCCGTCCAGGAATCGGAAGAACTGCGCGAGAACGCTCGGCGAACGACCGAGGCCGGAGAGCTATCGACTCTCGAACACGGCAATGGCGATCTGCACTCGGTTGGTGCATCCGAGCTTGGCCAACACTCTCGACACGTAGGTCTTGACGGTCGCGACACTCATGAAGAGCGACCCGCTGATCTCGGCATTCGACAATCCCTGCGCCACCGCGATTGCCACTTCACGTTCCCGATCGGTCAGCACGTCCAGTACATCGTCGGCCCCGGCCGTGCGTCGATCCTGCTCGCGCCAGGCCGACACGAGTGTTCCGACGGCCGACGGCGACAGCATCGACTCACCGTCCTGCACTCGCTTGACGGCCTCGATGATGTCCCGCGGAGGAGTGTCCTTCAGCAGGAAGCCGTTGGCGCCCAGCCGAAGTGCTCGAAGGAGGTACTCGTCGGTATCGAATGTCGTGAGCACCAGGATCGCCGGACCTCCCGTGCTAGTCCTGAGCATCTCGGTTGCGGCCAGACCGTCCATGACGGGCATTCGTATGTCCATCAGAACCACGTCCGGCTCGAGCCGTCGAGCCGCGTCGACACCGCTCGCGCCGTCCGCGGCCTCACCGACCACCCGAATCGAACTGTCGGACTGCAGAATCATCGACAAACCCGATCGGACCAGAGCGTCGTCGTCGACGAGGAGAACATCGATCACCTCGGCCACGGCAACCATGCTTCCAGTACGTATCCGACCGACCCGTCGACGGTCTTCACCCCGTGTTCGAGCCGACCGCCGGCCAAGGACAGCCGCTCGGACAGACCGATCAGCCCCGTGCGAGAACCCGGCACGACCGAGTCGCGCCCGCCCAGCGCGTTGGACACCGACACGAGCATCCCCTCTCCTTCCGGCCGAATCGACACCTGCACTGCAGAGCCCGCCGCATGCTTGCGGGCGTTGGTCAGGCCCTCCTGAACGACACGAAAGACGTTACGCCCCATGGTCGCAGGAACGCCGCCCGCGTCCAACCGACTGTCGAAATCGACCACGACTCCGGCTGCGCGAACCTCGTCGATCAGCGCCGGTACGTCATCGATCGACGATCCCGGTTTCATCGGTGGTGAATCCTCGTCGGATCGCAGTACGCCCAGGATTTCCCGGAGATCGTTCAACGCACCGTGCGCACTGGTTCTGATGGTTCCCGCGATCTTCTCGATGTCGGCTGCATCGGCGTCGGACCGCACCTCGAGCGCACCGGCATGCAAACTCACCATCGAAATCCGGTGTGCCAGGGCATCGTGCATCTCTCTGGCAATCCGCTCACGTTCCTGGCCACGAACCCGATCTGCCCGGTCCGCCGCCGCAGCCTCCGCTCGTTCGGCGCGCTCGCGAAGCGAATCGATGACCTCTCGCCGCGCCTTGACGATCGCACCCCACGCCATCGGGATACTGAGCAGCGCCAAGCTCAGAATTCCCGTCGACACCACCGAGTCACCGACCGAGGAGAAGCGTGCGTACACCAGCGAAGCCACGAGATGCAGCGCAACGATCGCCGCGGTGACCCTCCACGTTCGCATCGATGCCACGGTGTAGATCGCCACCAACTCCGCGCCGCCCGCAGCGTCGGAGAACACCGTCAAGGCTGCGAGCACGAGCGCGATACCGACCGGCCGGCGCCGACGCCACCACAGCAATGCAGTCGCGACGACGCCGATCGCAACCGCGGTCGCCACACGCAAGTTCGAGAAATCGGCGGCGGTCACCCCGTCGAAGACGACCATTGCTGCGATGAACAGCGAGAACGCCATTGCGCCGAGATCGCCGGTACGCCGACGCGACACGGTCATCCGCGCACCAGTGGTCGCCAGTACTGCGTGCTCTTGCGTTCACGAACAACGATTCCCAACCGGTCCAGCGCCTCACGTAGCTCGGACGCATCCTCGCGAGACTTCTTCTGCAACGCCATTTCTCGGGCGCGCATCACGGCGTCGACCTCGGCGGGAAGCGTCGGCGATCCCGGAATCCAACGCTGATACAGGCTTTCGTACGGATCGCCCTCCACGAAGGAGTAGCCGTGTTCGACGAACACACGCTCCACCGCGGGTTCCTTCTCCTCGATCGGTGCGCGAACGACCTGACGCGACGCCGCGTCGAGGACGACGAGTTCCTTGCCGTCGACGAACACCGTCGACGCATCGGCCCGAGCGACCGACGTCGTCCGGCCTTCCTCGGTCAGACGCAGGCCCGACGCGGAGACGACGACGCGGAGACTGTCGTGAAATGCGAAGGCGACGAACGCGGCTCCCAGTGCGACACCGATCCCGGTGGTCAGATACTGCACCCACCAGTGCGACCACGAAGCAACGAACTCGAACACTCCCTGGAACGGGATCCACTTCTGCGACGCTGCCCACGGTGCCCAGCGTGGGAGAAAGAATCCGACGGCGCCACCGACCGCGGGCGCGACCACCGCCAGAAACACCCGGTCGGCGGTGGGAAGCCACAGCACCGATTCGCTCTTGTCCTTCATGACCTCGACGCTAGTGGCACCGAAGGTCGATCCGACAGTCTCCGAAAGTCTATTCCTGCATCCAGCCGTCAATCGATCCGACGCTTGTGGGCCCACCTGGTCAGGGCGTTGCGATTGGATTGCTGTGTCTTCCGCAGCACGTTCGACGCGTGGGTCTCTACGGTCTTGACCGAGATGAACAGATCCTCCGCGATCTCTCGATACGTGTAACCGCGCGCCAACAACCTCAACACTTCGAGTTCGCGCGGTGTCAGCGAATCCAGCTCCGGATCCAGCGGCGGCTCCGGAACGGCCGAATTGCCGGTGAAGGAGTCGAGAACGAACCCGGCGAGTCGAGGCGAGAACACCGCGTCCCCGCCTGCCACCCGCCGCACGCCGTCGGCCAGTTCGGCTCCTGAAATGGTCTTGGTGACGTAACCGCGTGCACCGGCTCGGATCACGGCGATGACGTCCTCGGCTGCGTCGGACACCGACAACGCCAGACACACCGGACCGGACGATATACGTCCGAGTACCGCCACACCACCGCCGTCGGGCATGTGCACGTCCAAGAGGACCACGTCGGGCTTGGTCGAGTCGATTCCCGCTACCGCGTCGGCAACCCCGCCTGCCTCACCGACCACCTCGATATCGCCTTCGCGCGCCAGTTCGGCTCTGACTCCGGAGCGGAACACTGCATGGTCGTCGACGAGAAAGACACGGAAGGTGTCGGTCACCGGGGCTGCTCCTGCGGTAGTGGTTGTTCGGACGTCTGCGATTCAGAGGATGTGATGTGGTCGGCAACATGAATCTGCCTGTCGGGAGCCGAATCGTGCCGGGGCATCAGGATGCGCACTTCGGTTCCTCTGCCCACGGTGGAGCGTACCGACACCTGACCACCTCGACGTTCGATTCTGCCGTGGATGGATTTCGCGAGTCCTTGCCGATCCGTCGGCACCAGGTTCTCGTCGAAACCGCTGCCGCGATCGCGCACGAAGACCGTCACCTTGTCCGCCTCGGTCTCGGCGAAGAGGTCGATGTTGGTCTCGCCGGAGTGCTTGGCTGCGTTGACGAGCGCTTCCCGCGTCGCGCCGAGCAAAGCGGTGAAGTGCTCACGTGGAAGCCCGGAGTCGGAGTTCTCGGCCGAGAGTTGCACGTCCCCGACTGTGATCGGCCGAACCGTGACGCCGTGCTGATCCTCCACCTCGCCTGCGATGGTCTTCAGCGCCTCGGACAGGGACGAATGATCGGTGTCCCCGCCCTCGAACAGCCACTTCCGCAGCTCTCGCTCCTGCCCACGGGCCAGACGCATCACTTCCTGCGGCTGATCCGACTGTTTCTGGATGAGCGCCAGCGTCTGCAGCACGGAATCGTGCAGATGGGAGGCGATCTCCTCGCGCTCGTCGTTCCGAATACGAGCCGACCGCTCGGCGTTCAAGGTGCGCCACAGACGCAACCAGACCGGGACCGTCAGCAGACCGGCCCCGACCAGTGTCACGATGACCGCGAGCAACGAGGACCTGATCGACGCGATGTCCACCCTGGCCAGCACCACGACGCAGAGTCCGAGAATGATCAACGTCGCGCCGCCGACGACGCGAGCCCAGCTGAGGACGGTCGGCTTCTTCGGCATCCCGAGCAGAGACCTCGGACCTTCGGAGTCGAACTCCCGCCATACGAGCGCCGCACCGACGATCACCACGACGACAGGAACGAGTACCGACGCCGCCGTGCCGTTCAGCAGCCACGCCAAGCCGGCCGCGAGCCCGAGGCCGAGCGCCGCGAGACCCAATGCCCGCTGGCGCTCGGCCGAACTCGGCCGGTCCACGTCGTCACCTGCCGGGGTGAACACCCACAGCAACCCGTAGGCGAAGATTCCGGCGCCCGCCATGACGGCGAGCAACGCAAACGCGACTCGGACCTTGAAGACGTCGACACCCAGATGGTCGGAGAGTCCACCTGCGACTCCGCCCACGATCCTTCCGCCGCCGCGCCGGTAGAACTTCACCGGCTCGGCGCCCGGGGAAGAGGACGCGGCATCGACAGGGAGCACGTCATCGATCCTGGCACGAATCGAGCCGCACCCGCATCAGGGTCTCCCCTGATTTCCGCACCGGACCGATGTCAGGACGGAATCGCGCGCCACTCCTCGGTTCTGTCGGCGGTCGCCTCGGCAAGAGCCTTCTTCGTGGCGTCGGCGTCGTAGTCCTTGCCGTACACCGGCGTACCAGGCTGCTGACGCCACGATTCTTCGAGCGTGCCGGCGTCCACCGGCTCGAATCCCAGAGCGTCGACGACGTCGAAGACGAGCTTCTTGCCCGGCCCGTCGGCACCCGCGACGGGAAGCGCGATTCTCGTCCGGGTGGACGCAGCGTCGGTTCCGGCGGGAACGCCCTTCTCGAGAAGATGCTTCCACCAGATTCCGTTGAACACCTTGAACACATCCGACGATCGATCACCGAAATGCTCGGCAACCCACACGCTTTCGGGCTTGCCGTTCTCGATCTCGGCGATCAGGCCGTCGCGCTGCTGCGGGTAGTAGTTGTTGGTCTCGATGATCGGCGCGCCTGGCTTGGCCGCATCGAGAATGTCCGACGCCAGGTCCGGGGTGTTCTTCTGTGGAATGCTCACGATAACGAGATCGGCGTCGGCGGCTGCGTCCTTGCTCCACACTGCCTCGGCGCCGGTGTCGGCAGCCAACTCGGCCAACGTCTCCGGTGCACGCGAATTCGACACGCGCACGTCGTGTCCGAGTTCGGCCAGCTTGCGGGTCAGGGTGCCGCCGATGAGCCCGGCCCCGATGATTCCGATCTTCACGCGTTTCTCCTTCGTGATGCGAATGGTCGTTCTCGAAGTAGCAAGCCGTGGGATGCCGAGAACATTCCTGCAACTCGTGCGTGAAGGTAGGGAAAACATCAGGGCGATCCCCGATGGTCTCCGTGCACCCGACGGGCCACGATGGTTCCATGAGCAACTTGGCCGTCTCCGAACAGCTACAGCAGATGTGGCGTACGCGCCCGTATCGGTTGCCACAGCGTGGCCATGTCGCGGGTGTCGCCGCCGGCATCGGCTACCGCTACGGCGTCGATCCCGTCCTCGTTCGCGTCGCGCTCGTCGTCGGCACCATCTTCGGCGGAGCAGGCATCGTCCTGTACCTCGCCGCCTGGCTGCTCTTCAGCAAGGCAGGAGATGCAGCCTCTCCCGCCGAGTCGCTGATGGGCAGAGGCACCAGCTCGGAATCCAACACCAAGATCGTGGTCCTGATCGTGGCGCTGATCATCGCGGTCTCCACCCTGGGTCCCGTCGGTGTCGGATTGGGCGGATCCGGCGCCATCAGCATGGTCGCGCTTCTCGCCGGACTGTGGCTACTGCACCAGAGGCAGCCGCAACCACCCGAGTTCCTGCCCGGCGGTGCACAGGTCTACGCGCAACAGGATTTCCCGATCTCGTTCAACACGCCGTACACCCCGGCGCCGTGGGCAGGTGCCAACTACCGCCCGCCCAACTATCGACCCGCGGGCTACACACCTCCCGCGTACTCGCCGTACACGACACTGCCCACGACGTACGTTCCGTCCACACCCCCACCCACCGACCGGTCGACGGGTTCCGAGGTGAACCTGAACAAATACGAGTCCGCGGCGCCGGCCCAGCCGACGACGGACACGACCACCGGCCCGACACCACCGTCGTGGGATCCGTTGGGCGTCGCCCCCTTCGCCTGGGACCTACCCGAACCGACGACTGTTCACCTTCCGGCGTCGACCACTCCGAAGAAGCGGCGCTCACGGTGGACGTCGAGTTTCATCGGGTTGGCCCTGCTCGCCGCAGCCGTCACCGGCGGCATCGCGGCGGCAACGGGGTCGGAGTGGCTCTCCCCCGCACGCATCGGGGCCGTAGCTCTCGGTGTCCTCGCCGTCGGACTGATCCTCGGCGCATTCCTACGCAAGGGGTACGGCCTGCTGGTCGTCGCATTCCCTGTACTCGGTTTCGTGATCCTCGCATCCATCGTGGGACCGGTGAACTTCGACGGCGCAACCAGCGGGTCGGTCGATGCACGGCCGACGACGGTCGCGCAACTCCAACCGTCGTACAGCATCGCCGGCGGTGACCTCCAACTCGACTTGCGCGGCCTCGCCCTCACCGACAACCGAACTGTCGCAATCGATGTCACCGGAGGAAACGCGACCATCTGGGTACCGTCGACGATGACAATCGACCCGACCTGCGTGGCAGTCATGGGATCGGCTGCCTGCGGATCCGGTGGCCTGCAGCGCGGCACCGACGCAGCCGAGGACGCCCCTGTTCTCACCATCGACGGAGATGTCCGTCTCGGAAACTTGGAGATCATCCATGAATAGCAGCGAGTACGGAGACAGTGACACCGACACGGCCGAAGAACGAAACGCGCGCACCCGACCCTCGGCGTTGCTGTTTCTCTCCGGACTCGTGGCCCTGCTGGTCAGCGTCAGCGCTCTGATCGGGCCCTCGGCCCTCGAGTCCCTCGGCAACGTTCAGTTCCGCTGGGTCTTCGTCGTCGCGGCGATCGTCGTCGGACTGGCCCTTCTCCTCGCCCCAGGCCGGGGCGGGAAGAAGAACTAGAGAATTCTCACTCCCACTCGATGGTGCCCGGCGGCTTGCTCGTCACGTCGAGAACGACTCGGTTGACCTCCGGAACCTCGTTGGTCACCCGGGTCGAAATGGTTTCCAACACCTCGTACGGCAACCTCGTCCAGTCCGCCGTCATCGCATCCTCGCTCGATACCGGGCGCAAGACGATGGGATGGCCGTACGTCCGGCCGTCACCCTGAACGCCGACGCTGCGCACATCCGCGAGCAGGACCACGGGGCACTGCCAGATCTGCTGATCCAAGCCCGCCGCGGTCAGTTCCTCACGGACGATCGAATCGGCCTGGCGCAACGTGGCCAATCGGTCTCGCGTGATCTCGCCGACGATGCGAATGGCCAGACCGGGCCCGGGGAAGGGCTGGCGGCCGACGATTTCCTCGGGAAGACCCAACTCGCGGCCCACTGCCCGGACCTCGTCCTTGAACAAGGTACGAAGAGGCTCGACGAGGTCGAACTGCAGATCGTCCGGCAGACCGCCGACGTTGTGGTGGCTCTTGATGTTGGCGGTGCCGGATCCCCCACCGGACTCGACCACGTCCGGGTACAGCGTGCCCTGCACCAAGAACTGAACCTCCGCACCCTGAGCAGCGTTGTCACCCAACACCTCAGCGACAGCACCCTCGAAGCTACGAATGAATTCGCGGCCGATGATCTTGCGCTTCTCCTCGGGATCGGAGACGCCGTCGAGGGCACCGAGGAACGTGTCGACCGCATCGACGGTGACCAGCTTGGCGCCGGTCGACGCGACGAAGTCCTGCTGGACCTGCTCCCGCTCGCCCTCTCGCAGCAGACCGTGGTCGACGAACACACACGTCAGACGGTCACCGATCGCACGCTGCACCAAGGTTGCCGCAACCGCGGAATCCACACCCCCGGACAGTCCGCAGATGGCGTGACCGTCCGGCCCGACCTGCTCCTGGATCTGCTCGATCAATGCGTCGGCGATGTTGGCCGCCGTCCACTCCGCCTTGATTCCGGCTGTCTCGTGCAGGAACCGACCGAGGACCTGCTGACCGTGCGGCGAATGCAGCACCTCGGGGTGGTACTGGACACCGGCGAGCCTGCGCTCGGCGTTCTCGAACGCAGCCACGGGAGCGCCGGCGCTCGTCGCCGTGACCGTGAACCCTTCCGGAGCCTCCGTCACAGCATCACCGTGACTCATCCACACCGGCTGCGTCGCAGGAAGACCGTCGTGCAGGACACCGCCATCGACGGACAGCTGCGTCCGGCCGTACTCACGAGTCCCCGTGTGCGCGACGGTTCCGCCGAGTGCCTGCGCCATCGCCTGGAAGCCGTAGCAGATACCGAAGACCGGAAGATCGAGATCGAACACCTTCGCGTCGAGAGCAGGCGCGCCCTCGGCGTACACACTCGACGGCCCGCCGGACAGAACGAGTGCAACCGGGTTCTTGGCTGCAATCTCCTCGACGGTCGCGGTATGCGAGATCACCTCGGAATACACATTCGCCTCACGCACACGACGCGCGATGAGCTGGGCGTACTGGGCACCGAAGTCGACTACGAGAACGGGCCGAGGCAGGGCGGGATCAGGCTGCTGCGATGCGGTCACCGGAACAGTCTAGTGGCGCGCGACAGGCTGGTTCCACGCAGCATCTTCTTACGCGGCACCGGTGGTGGCGGGTTTCGGAGAGCGGATCTCGACGATGGGCAGACGCAACGCTGCGGGCGCGGACACCGGCACCACCGGAGCGTTGGGAGCGATCGGCTCGATCCGTTCGTAAGCGAGACCCTGGCGCGGCCGTAGATCCTGCTCACCCCTGTTGGGCCACAGCGCCGCTGCACGCTCCGCCTGAGCACTGATGGTCAGCGACGGATTCACGCCGAGGTTGGCCGACACGGACGACCCGTCGACGACGAACATCGTCGGGTACCCGTGGACGCGGTGATACGGGTCGATGACGCCGTGCTCGGCGTCGGACGCGATGGCGCAGCCACCGAGGAAGTGAGCGGTCAACGGAATGTTGAACAGCTCACCCCATGTGCCGCCCGCGACGCCCCCGATCTTCTTCGCTATACGCCGCGTCGCGTCGTTGCCCTCAGGGATCCACGTCGGGTTCGGTTCGCCGTGTCCCTGCTTGCTGGACACCTTGCGACCGAACAGCCCACGCTTGGTGAAGGTGGTGATCGAGTTGTCGAGGTTCTGCATCACGAGCGCGATGATCGTGCGCTCGCTCCAGTTCTTGGTGTTCACCACCCGCAGGAAGTCGAGCGGATGAGCCAGCAGCGCGAAAACGAACTTGAGCCATCGCGGAATGCGCCCACCCCCGTCGGTCATCAGCGTCTGCAACAGGCCCATCGCGTTGGAACCCTTGCCGTAGCGGCACGGTTCGATGTGGGTGTTCGACGACGGGTGGAACGACGACGTGATCGCCACTCCCCTGGTCAGATCCATCTCCGGGTCGACCTTCAACTTGGCGGCACCGACGATGGATTCGGAGTTGGTACGCGTCAATTCACCGAGCTTGTCGGACAGACGCGGCAGTGCGCCGGTGTCCTTCATCTTGTGCAGCAAATTCTGCGTACCCCACGTGCCCGCGGCCAGGACGACGTGCGACGCGGTGTAGGTCTTGGGGTGCTTGCGAACCCACGCGCCGGTTCGCTCGGTGGCGACGTCCCACGTGCCGTCGGGCAGAGCACGAAGACCTGTCACCGTCGTCATCGGGACGATCTCGGCTCCGGCGCGCTCGGCAAGGGCGAGGTAGTTCTTCAGCAGTGTGTTCTTGGCGCCGTGGCGACACCCGGTCATGCACTCACCACACTCGATGCACCCGGTGCGCTCGGGACCGACGCCGCCGAAGTACGGGTCGCCGACCTTCTTGCCCGGCTCGTCGCCGAAGAACACGCCGACCGGTGTCTGAATGAACGTGTCCCCGACGCCCATGTCCTCGGCGACGGACTTCATGACCTCGTCGGCGGGTGTCATGTGCGGGTTACGCACGACACCGAGCATGCGCGTCGCCTGGTCGTAGAACGGACCGAGCTCGCTGCTCCAGTCGGTGATGTGCGCCCACTGCTTGTCCTTGAAGAACGGCTCCGGCGGCTGGTACAGGGTGTTCGCGTAGTTCAGCGAACCGCCGCCCACCCCTGCACCGGCCAGAATGAGGCAGTCACGCAGCAGGTGAACACGCTGGATGCCGTAGCACCCGAGCTTGGGCGCCCACAGGAACCGCTTCAGGTCCCAGCTGGTCTTGGCGAAATCCTTGTCCTCGTAGCGCCGTCCGGCCTCGAGGATGCCTACCTTGTAGCCCTTCTCGACCAAGCGCAGCGCCGTGACGCTTCCGCCGAAACCGGACCCGACGATCAGAACGTCGTAGTCGGTCGTGCGAGCCTGTGTCCCAGCTGTCCGTGTCTCCACTGTTGACCTCCGCGCCTCGTGCGTTACTCAGCCAGCTCCGCCGCACCGCGCACCACCTCGATGTGACTGCGACCACACTCTAGATGACAGCAGCGGCGAACTGACAACAACCCTGTGACAGTTGACACAAGCCACTGTAGCTGTAACTCCAAGTATCACCAACTGAGGTAAGGCTCACTCCGCGCTGCCCCAGGTGACCGAACGTCACGTTCGCTCACTCTCGGCCCCCGAACGCGCGGCTTTCAGCCCACGCGCGCACTGCAACCCGCGCACTCGCTGCAACCCGCGCTCCCGGGCCCCCAGGTGACCGAACGTCACGTTCGCTCCCACCCGGCACCCGAGTTCCCCAGCAAACGACGAAGCGCGCACCCCGATTCGGGGTGCGCGCTGTCGAACGTGGGACAGAGAGGGTCAGGCTCGGACGTTCAGGCCGACTTTCTGGAATTCCTTGAGATCCGAGTAACCCGACTTCGCCATGGACCGGCGCAGACCTCCGACGAGGTTGATCGAACCGTAGGGCTCGCTCGACGGACCGTGCAGGACCTGGTCGAGGCTCGGGCGCTCACCGGCTGCGACGGGCAGGAGTGCGCCTCGCGGCATCGACGGGTGCGCTGCCGCGGAGGGCCAGTACCAACCGCCACCGGGCGCCTCTGCTGCCGCCGCGAGAGGAGCACCGAGCACGGCGGCGTCCGCACCGCACGCGATTGCCTTGGCCAGGCCGCCCGACGTGGTGATGTCGCCGTCGGCGATGACGTGAACATAGCGGCCGCCGGTCTCGTCGAGGTAGTCCCGACGAGCTGCCGCAGCGTCCGCGATGGCCGTTGCCATGGGTACACCGATGCCGAGAACTTCACCGGTGGTGGTGCCTCCCTCGACCGACCCGTAGCCGACGATGACTCCGGCAGCGCCGGTGCGCATCAGGTGCAGCGCGGTGCGGTGATCGCTGACGCCACCGGCGATGACCGGTACGTCGAGCTCGGCGATGAACGTCTTGAGGTTGAGCGGCTCCTCGTCGCCGTGCGCCACGTGCTCCGCGGAGATGATGGTGCCCTGGATGACGAGCAGATCGATACCGGCTGCGACCAGCGCAGGCGTCAGGTTCTTGGCGCTCTGCGGGCTGACGCGGACCGCGACGGTGACACCGGCTGCGCGGACCTGCGCGACGGCGGCAGCGAGGAGGTCCGGTTGCAGCGGTGCTGCGTGCAGCTTCTGCAGGAATGCGACGGGAGCGTCGGCGTCGAAGTCGTTCTCGGCGATCGCGACCAGCTCGTCGAGCTTGGCCTGGACGTCCGTGTGGCGAGCCCACAACCCCTCGCCGTTGATGACGCCGAGGCCACCCTGCTTGCCGAGCTCGATCGCGAATTCCGGCGACACCAACGCGTCGGTCGGATGAGCCAGGACCGGAATGTCGAATCGGTAGGCGTCGAGCTGCCAGGCCGTGGACACCTCCTTCGACGACCGAGTACGGCGCGAGGGCACGATGTCGATGTCGTCGAGCTGGTAGGTGCGACGGGCTTCTCTGCCCATGCCGATTTCAACGAGGTCGCGCACGCGCGCCCCTTTCCCTAGGAGTTCGTCTTGAGTTCAGGCCGATGCGAGCGAAGTCAGCGCACGGTGTAGTTGGGAGCTTCCGCGGTCATCGTGATGTCGTGCGGGTGGCTTTCCTTCAGTCCGGCAGCGGTGATCTGCACGAACTGCGCCTCCTGCAGTTCCTCGATGGAGTTGGACCCGGTGTATCCCATCGCGGCACGGAGACCACCGGTCAGCTGATGGATGACCTGGGACAGCGGTCCGCGGTACGGGACCCGGCCTTCGATGCCTTCGGGGACGAGCTTGTCCTCGGCGAGGACGTCGTCCTGGAAGTAACGGTCCTTGGAGAACGACTTGGCCGCTCCGCGTCCCTGCATCGCCCCGAGCGAACCCATGCCGCGGTAGCTCTTGAACTGCTTGCCACCGACGAGAATCAACTCGCCCGGCGACTCGGCCGTACCTGCCAGCAACGAGCCGAGCATGGCCGTCGACGCGCCCGCAGCCAACGCCTTGGCGATGTCGCCGGAGAACTGGAGACCACCGTCGGCGATGACCGGAACACCGTGCGCCTTGCACGCGGCGACCGCCTCGAGGATCGCGGTGATCTGCGGGGCGCCGACGCCTGCGACGACGCGGGTGGTGCAGATCGAGCCGGGACCGACGCCGACCTTGACCGCGTCCGCGCCTGCCTCGACGAGTGCCAATGCGCCCGCGCGGGTCGCGATGTTGCCGCCGACGACCTGGACGCGTTCTCCTACTTCGGCTTTCAGCTTGCTGACCATCTCGAGCACCGACGAGTTGTGCCCGTGCGCGGTGTCGACGATGAGCACGTCGACACCGGCGTCGGTGAGCGCCATGGAACGCGACCACGCGTCCTGCCCGACACCCACTGCCGCTCCGACCAGCAGGCGCCCGTCGCGGTCCTTGGTGGCGAGGGGGTGCTGCTCGGTCTTGACGAAGTCCTTGACCGTGATCAGTCCGGTGAGAGCGCCCTGTCCGTCGACGATGGGGAGTTTCTCGATCTTGTGCCGACGGAGAAGACCGAGAGCTGCCTCGGCGGTGACGCCCTCGCGCGCGGTGATGAGCGGTGCCTTGGTCATCACGTCGGCGACGCGGCGGTTCTGGTCGACCTCGAAACGCATGTCACGGTTGGTGATGATGCCGACGAGGGCACCGGTCTCGTCGGTCACCGGCAGACCCGAGATGCGGAACCGTGCGCACATCGCGTCGACCTCGGCGAGTGTGTCGGTGGGCTTGCAGGTGACCGGGTCGGTGACCATGCCCGCCTCGGACCGCTTGACGGTTTCCACCTGGGACGCCTGATCCTGCAGTGACAGGTTGCGATGCAGGACGCCCATGCCACCCGCGCGGGCCATGGCGATGGCCATGCGCGCCTCGGTGACGGTGTCCATCGCGGAACTGACCAGTGGGACGCGCAGACGGATCTCGCGGGTGAGTTGACTGGAGGTGTCCACGGCGCTGGGAATCAAGTCCGACGCAGCGGGCAACAGCAGAACATCGTCGAAGGTCAAACCGAGCATGGCGACCTTGTTGGGGTCGTCGCCACCGGTACGGACGTGGGCTCCGGAACTACTCATGCGGATCTGGCCCTCCCTAGAGCCTGTGTGCCCTTCTCGCAGCGCGCGGGCGGTGCACCGGAGAAGACGGCGTGTTCGAAAGCGGATGGAGACAGTGCGGACGAAAAAACATGGACGCGTACGCTCGCTCAGCGCCTGCACACATGGTATCGGCTCCGCCGTTCGCTCGTGAACGCGCACCGGACGGCGTCGTTCGAGCAGGTCGACCGCACCCCGACTGCGGCCGATCGGCCGCCCGGTGGACCTCGTCGCGCGTCGACACGAAGCGTGAACGGCTGGCGCAGACCCACCAGTCCTGCGTACCGTGGAGGCGTGCGCGATCAACTGCCTCCAGGTTTACCGCCGGATCCCTTCGCCGGTGACCCCGCCGACCCCTCGGCCGCCCTCGATGCAATCGAGCCCGGCCAGCCTCTGGACCCCCAGGAGCGGCTCGCCGTCGAGGAAGACCTCGCCGATCTCGCGGTGTACGAGGCACTCCTCGGACACCGCGGTATTCGCGGACTCGTGGTGTGCTGCGAGGACTGCCAGCAGGATCACTACCACGACTGGGACATGTTGCGAGCCAACCTTCTCCAGCTCCTGGTCGACGGGACCGTTCGTCCCCACGAGCCTGCGTACGACCCCGTTCCCGATGCGTACGTCACATGGGACTACTGCCGCGGATACGCGGACGCGTCCATGAACGACGCTCTGCACGGCGACGGTTTCGAGAACTAGTCACCCGATCATACGACTGATGCCCTACACGATTTTCGTGTAGGGCATCAGTCGTATGCGGTGCAGGGCCGGAGGGCGATCAGCCTCCGTTGGTGTCCAGCGTGTCGATCCGGGGAGCAGATGTACCGTCACTCGAACCGCTGGCCGTAGCCGTCGTCTCACCGGTCTGATTCAGAATCGTCGGCCCGGGAGGCGTCGTGGTGACTGCGGGCGGCTCGGTCGTCGGGAGAACCGGATCGCTGGTCGAAGGAACCTGCGACGGGTCGACCGTGCCGGAGACCGGCGGAGGCAGCGGATCCGTGGTGACCGGAACCGAGCCCAACTCGGGTGCACTCTGAACGGGCGCAGGCAACGTCGGATCGACCGGTAGGGGCAACTGCGGAGGAATCGTCGGGATGATCGTCTGGAGTTGCTCGATCAACCGCTGCAGCCAGATCTCCAGATCCGTGCGCTGCGCGTCGTCGGTGACCGCGCCGGCCGCACCCGACGCACCGTCGAGCAGAGCCTGTGCACCTTCGACGTCGCCTGCTGCGATCAGCTGTTCTGCCTGCTCGAGCTTCGACGTCGTGTCGATCTGCGCGACGGTCGAATCTGCTTGCTGCGAGAACACCACGGACTTGACGCTCCACAGCGCGTCGCCCGGTGAGGAGTTGTAGGAGAAGACGACCAAGCCGCCCATCACCAGCGCGATCGCCGCTGCGGCGCCCGCTACCGGGCGGAGCAGACGCTGACGTCCGCGGCTCGACGCCTTGCGGCGTAGCCCTGTCGCGGCAATCTCCTGATCGACGGCTGCCGCCACTTCGTCGAGGTCGGGACCTGCGGGGAGCGCGGGGTGGACGACTTCTGCACGCCAGTTGGCGAGGAGCAGAGCGAGCTGGTACTCGTCCGCGTCGTCCGTCGCGATCGGTCCGTCGCCACGGATTGCCTCGATGAATTCCTCGTCTCGGCGTACCGCTGCGATGTCCACCGGACTCGAACCCACGAGGGTGCTGTCGAGAGAATCCTCGGATGGCGTGGAACCATCCGGGCGGCCGATACGGGGAATGCCATCACGGCCGTTGTTCCTAGCCATACATTTCACCCGCTTTCACAACTTCGTTCTTCAGTTTCGCGATGGCTCGGTGTTGAGCCACGCGGATGGCACCTGCGGTACTACCCACTGCCGCTGCCGTTTCCTCGGCCGACAATCCGACGACGAGTCGGAGCACCAGAATCTCTCGGTGCTTGGCGGGCAAGGTGTCCAGCAGGGCGGTCATCTGTCTACTCGACTCGGAGTCCAGAGCTCGCTGCTCCGGTCCGTGTTCCGTCGACACGACATCTGGTACTTCGGCGGCCGGGTCCGATTTGTTACGGGAGGCGCTTCGATGTGCGTCGGCGACCTTGTGGGCGGCAATGCCGTACACGAAGGCCATGAACGGTCGGCCCTGGTCCTGATAACGCGGCAGGGCGGTCATGACTGCCAAGCAGACCTCCTGAGCCACGTCGTCCGCCGAGAGCTGACCACGCTCGGCGGAGCCCACACGTGCGCGGCAGTACCGCACCACGAGCGGACGGATGATTTCCAGAACTCGGGAGAGTGCGGCTCGCTCGCCCTGCGCTGCGGCAGCGACGAAGGAGTCCAACTCCTCACCCGTGTTGTTCATCGCTCAAGGATTCCCCGCGTTACAGTGACGCCGCCGCATCTCGACAGCGCTTCCACCCGAAGTGGAACCTAGTAAGGATAGCGACCTTCACCCCACTCGATCGAACCACTCGGTCCGTGACTTCACACGGCCGTGAACCGACCACCGCGCCGAGCCAGCTCCGCCTCGCACTCCCGCGCGACCGACTGCGCGGCCGCTCCTCCCCCGACGCCGCTCCACAACATCGCTGCCGCCCAGCGCAACGGTAGGAGTCCGTGCACCTCGCAGGCATCGAGTACACGCTGGGCGCCGTCACCACTTCGTGACAGATCTCCCACGGAGCTGTAGGCGGCAGCCAGCACGAGGTCGGTCTTGACGATGTGGCGTAACGAATCGATCTCGTCGGCACGCCCGCGCGCGTCGAGCGCATGCCGGACCGCGTCGGGCCCTTTTCCCGAGAACATCGCGAGTTCCGCGCGGACCCACCCGAGCCTCAGATGTTGACGCCACAGAACGTCCTCGCGCCCATCTCGCGCCACGATGTGCTCGCATCGAGTCAGCAGCGCGTCCGCGGTGCCGAATCTGCCTACGCCGAGGGCGTCCGCGGCAAGGCCGACGAGAGCATCCGCTCGCGCACGAACGACAGCAGCCTCATTGCCGTCCTCACCCGACGGAGAACTGCGCTCGTCGAGCCCGACCGCAGCGATCGCCGTCCCGTCCACCCGCGCCGCTGCACTGTGCACTCCCCTCTGCCGTATCCATGATGCGCGAGTCGAATACATCTGCGACCGCAGAGACGGTGGAACAGGGCCCGACAGCGCAGCCGCATCGAGCTCGGCCGACGCGGCGAGGTACCTGCCTTGCCCACCGAGTGCGACGGCGCGGTCCCACCGCTCGCGGACGGTCGATGCAGCGGGCAGTGGCCACATACCGGGTTCGGTGCCCCAGGCAGCGCGATGAAGCCGATCGTCCATCGTGTCGACGTTACGACCCGGAGCGGCCCCTGCGACCGTGAGGCTCGGCATTCCTCTCGGTTCACCGTCGAATGGATGGATACTCCTGGCCGCTTCGTGCCCATCGCCGAATATCGTCGAATCCGTCGCGCGACATTCTCGTTTGTTTCACGGAATTAACATGCGCTCCCGGGATGCATTTGATGAGCGCTTTCTGACGAGAATGTAGCCGTAAGGTTAATCGCGGGATTCACTACCCGGGGACCAGTGTTGCTCGCGACCTGATCGAGTCGTTCGAATCCGGCAGACGAATTCCGCGATCCTTCTTCCGACACGACCACGAACCTGCAGGCCAGTGCCCTTTGCTTTCGATCGTGACCGAAGTCCGTCAGACCGCTGTTCATGCTGCGATCGAGAACTCCTCAACGAATCGACCCATGAAGTTGTGTCGAAGTAAATGTCGCCCGCGTTAATTTCTCGAGATACGACTATGCACCTCGCCACGGCGATGGCCTATTGACTCGATTTCATCGCCACGAATAACGTTGGCGTTGTTCACGACAACCGCGATTGCAGTATCTCGCGGAACGAGTTCACCACAAGTTCGGCGCCGCCGCCGGACGAAACCACGAATTCGCATTTCTTCTGTCTTCCACAGGAGCGTCGCCGCATCCGTTGCGGCGAGCAGACACCCTAGGAGTTCTCATGCCGCAGCCGAATCACCTCCCTGGGCCCAATGCAGATATCTGGGATTGGCAGATGCACGGTTTGTGCCGTGGCGTCGACTCGTCGATGTTCTTCCATCCGGACGGCGAACGCGGCCGAGCACGTGCTCAGCGTGAGATGCGTGCCAAGGAGATGTGCCGAACCTGCCCGGTTCTCGCACAGTGCAGGTCCCACGCGCTCAGCGTCTCGGAACCCTATGGAATCTGGGGCGGAATGTCCGAGACCGAGCGGGAGATGTACGCACGCCACAACCGTCGACGAATCGCGGTGTAGCAGGACCACATACGAGAAGCGGGGCCTTTCCTTCGAAGGAAAGGCCCCGCTTCTCGTGCTGCGAGATACAGAGAATCAGTGACTGTGGCCGTGTCCGGCCGCAGGCTCCTCTTCCTCGGCAGGCTTCTCGACGACAGCACTCTCGGTCGTGAGAATCATCCGCGCAACGGACGCTGCGTTGACGACCGCAGAACGGGTCACCTTGACCGGATCGACGACACCGTCGGCGAGCAGGTCACCGTAGGTCAGGGTCGCGGCGTTGAAGCCGTGGCCCTTGTCGAGTGCCGCGACCTTGCTGACCACGACGGATCCGTCGATGCCCGCATTGGTGGCGATCCAGAACAGCGGCGCGTTGAGTGCAGTACGCACAACAGCGACACCGGTCGCTTCGTCACCCGTCAGACCGAGGTTGTCCGCGAGCGACAACGCAGCCTGTGTCAGTGCCGAACCGCCGCCGGGGACGATGCCCTCCTCGACAGCAGCCTTGGCTGCATTCACGGCGTCGTCGACGCGGAACTTGCGTTCCTTCAGCTCGGTCTCGGTTGCCGCGCCGACCTTGATGACGGCAACTCCGCCGGACAGCTTCGCCAGACGCTCTTCGAGCTTCTCGCGGTCCCATTCGGAATCGGTTGCTTCGATTTCACGACGCAGCTGGGCGACGCGGGTGTCGATGTCCGCCTGCGTGCCTGCACCGTCGACGATCGTCGTGTCGTCCTTGGTGACGACGACGCGGCGAGCGGTTCCGAGCAGCTCGAGGCCTGCTTCCTTCAAGCTGAGGCCGACATCGGCGGTGATGACCGTACCGGCCGTCACGACAGCCAGGTCGTCGAGGAACGCCTTGCGGCGGTCGCCGAAGAACGGTGCCTTGACTGCAACTGCCTTGATGGTCTTGCGGATCGAGTTCACGACCAGCGTGGACAGGACTTCACCCTCGGTGTCCTCGGCGATGATCAGCAGAGGCTTTCCGCTCTCGGCGACCTTCTCCAGCAGGGGAAGGAAGTCGGGAAGGGAGGTGATCTTGTCGCGGTGCAGCAGGACGTAGGCGTCCTCGAGCACAGCCTGCTGCGAGTCGACGTCGGTGACGAAGTACGGCGACAGGTAGCCCTTGTCGAAGCGGACGCCCTCGGTGACCGACAGCTCGGTGCTCAGCGTCGAGGACTCCTCGACGGTGACGACGCCGTCGGCGCCGACGCGAGTGAGTGCTTCACCCACGAGCTCGCCGATCTCCGGGTCACGCGAGGACACCGTGGCGACCTGCGCGATTGCTTCCTTGCCCTCGACGGGTGTCGCTGCCGCGAGCAGTGCCTCGGCAACCTTGTCGGCCGCCTTGGCGATACCGGAACCGAGTGCGATCGGGTTGGCGCCCGCCGCGATGTTCTTCAGGCCCCCGCGCACGAGTGCCTGCGCCAACACGGTGGCCGTGGTGGTGCCGTCGCCCGCAACGTCGTTGGTCTTGGTGGCGACGCTCTTGACGAGCTGCGCGCCGAGGTTCTCGAACGGGTCTTCGAGGTCGATCTCGCGGGCGATGGAAACGCCGTCGTTGGTGACCGTGGGGCCACCGAATGCCTTGGCGAGCACCACGTGTCGTCCGCGCGGTCCGAGCGTCACCTTGACGGCGTCGGCCAATTTGTCGACGCCACGCTCGAGGGCCCGGCGGGCTTCCTCGTTGAATTGGATTTGCTTTGCCATGTTTCGGTATTACTCCTTCGAGTCAGTGAACTCGATTGAACGCACTCCGCCCCGGGACCGAATCGAAATCGGGTTCCGGGGCGGGAAGCGTTTACGGCCTACTTGGCGATGACAGCCAGCACGTCACGTGCCGACAGGATCAGGTACTCCTCGCCGGCGTACTTGATCTCGGTGCCGCCGTACTTGCTGTAGATGACGGTGTCGCCTTCTTTGACGTCGACCGGGATCCGGTTGCCCTTCTCGGTGACACGGCCTTCGCCGACAGCGACGACGGTGCCTTCCTGAGGCTTCTCCTTGGCTGTGTCGGGGATGACCAGACCGGAGGCGGTCGTCGTCTCGGCCTCGTTGGCCTGGACGAGGATCTTGTCCTCGAGCGGCTTGATTTTCACGCTCGCCACGTTGAGCCCTCCATTGTTATGGGGTACGCGTCCGGGGTCGGATCCCCGGACTGCTGTGTTTGTACTGCACGTTCACTGCTCTGCGCTTGTTCCCGTCGTCGCGGGTTCCGGGACTTCGCGCATCGCTGTCTAGCACTCTATACACGCGAGTGCCAGCACTCAACCCCTAAGGGTGCAAGGCCGTCGGCGAGTCGTACGCCCGCAGCGAAACCCCGTCGACCACGGCACTCACCAGCCGTTGTGAGCGGAAATGTAGGCCAGGGGAAACTTTCGTACGCACGTGTGGAGGCCTGCTGCGCCCTCGACGCAGGGGCGGTGCTGCGTTTCACATTCGCTTGGGCGCTTCTGTAACGTTAAGATAACGAGACTCCGATATGTCCACCGGACGTAAGAAGCGAACGCAGGCACAGCACGGGACCGACAGGACGGGAGGTGGACGGTGAGGACTGCCATCGGCGTATCCACCGGCACCGAGGTCGTCTGTGCCGCTTTGGTCATCGAAGAGGACAACGGTTCCCGCACGGTCGAATACCGCACCGTCTCCGCCGACAGCGAGGTCAACACCGACGTCGGCGATCTGGTCGCGTCGGCAATCGATGTCGTGCTGGCCCTCGCTCCGCCGCCCGACGGCGTCGGTGCCCACACGGGTGAGCGGGTTCGTCCCGAGGCCATCGCGGTCACCCACCGCACCGAGGACCACGCCGCATCCATCAGGTCGGCGTGCGGACGCTCCACCCATACCGTCGTACTCGTGCCCGAGACGGCCGCCGCGCATGCGTTTCTCGACGATGCGGGCTCGATCGCGCGTTACCGGACGGTGACCGTCGTCGACGTCGGCGCCACCGGGACCACCACGTCGGTCATCGACACAGCCTCCGGCGAGGTTCGCCATGCGGAACGCACGTCGCAGTTCGGCGGTGATCTCGCGGACCGTCTGGAGTGGGATCTTCTCGAACGCGGTGGAAGCGACGACGGCCGGGACGAGTTCGAGACCGCACTACGTCCACACGTGGTGAAGGTCGGACACTTCGCACGCCGAGTCGCGGCATCCGCAGGTGCCGATGCAGAGGCGGTCGTCCTCATCGGTGGAGGGGCCCGCATCCCGTCCATCCGCGCCGTTCTCGTGTCGGTGCTGGATCTTCCGGTGATCCTCCCGTCCGACCCGGACACCGTCCTCGCGCAGGGCGCGGCCCTGCTTGCGTTGCACGCCGCCCCAGGACGTTTTCCTACCGTCACCGACGGTAGAGGTTCGAGTGCGCGGTCGTTCGGCCGTTACGGCACTGCGCTCGCGGGGGCCTTGCTCGTCGGCGGAATCGTCTTGGCCTACGGAATCCAGACTCTCACTCCCAGCAACGATTCCGGCGTTTCGCCCGCGGGTTCGGCCGCAACGACGTCCGAGGACGTCGAGGCCGTGAACGTTCCCGCCGGAGACGACAACCCGATCGGCGCGCCGCCGACCGGCACCCGCGGCTCCTCGGCCGCGCCCAGCACCGGTTCTCCTCGGCCGCCGGTCGTCGACTCGACGCAGTACACGTCGGGCAGCACCACCCGACCATCGACGACGCCGTCGCTGCGTCCGGCTCCCGATCTCCCCGTCATACCGTGGCCGGCCAGCCCGCCGGAGCAGTCGACGACCCGGCCCGCGCCGCAGTCTCCGACATCACCGCCCGGCGGCGGAGTGGACTCCCCGCCGACCGACGATCCGGGCGAGACGGTGACCACCCCGCCGGTGACGACGCCGCCAGTGACAACACCTCAGCCGCCCACCTCGGCACCGGGTGGGTCCACCGAACTCAGCCCTCCTCCGTCGACTCCGGGGAGTATCCCGACCACCGATGTCAACGGAACGCCGACGACCCCGGGCTTGAGCCCTCCCACCACCGTGTGGTCGCCCCCGCCGAACGCCGGGGCTTCGGACGAGGACACTGCGCAACCGACGCCGTCGCGCGCTCCGAGCACGTCGTTGACCACACAATCGGATACGGCCGGCGGAGCGACGACGCCGACTGCGTGACCGGACAGTTCGCTATCGGGCAGCGGTGACCCGACTGGTGGACACGGGCAGTCCCGGGTCGGTGGCCACCCGCAGATCCGACGGCTCGGCCCCTCGCGCGACGAGGTGGGCGCCGAGCGCCGCGATCATGACACCGTTGTCGGTGCACAGCCGCGGTCGTGGAATCCTGAGCGTCAAACCTGCTTGCTCACAGCGCGACCCGATGAGAGATCGAATGCGTGAGTTGGCCGTGGCGCCACCACCGAGGACGATGGTGTCGACACCGACGTCGGTCGCGGCGCGCACGGCCTTCATCGTCAACACATCGGCGACCGACTCCTGGAACGAGGCGGCCACGTCGGCGACAGGAACGGCGTCTCCCGCTCGCTGCCTGGCTTCGACGAATCGGGCCACGGCCGTCTTGACCCCGGAGAACGAGAAGTCGTATCGAGCATCGCGCGGTCCGGTCATACCCCGAGGGAACGCTATGGCGGTCGGATCCCCTTGCCGCGCAGCGTCGTCCAGAGCCGGACCACCCGGGTAGCCCAGGCCCAACAGCCGGGCCACCTTGTCGAACGCCTCCCCCGCGGCGTCGTCGACGGTCGTCCCCAACTCGACGATGGGCTCGCCCAGATCGTTCACGTGCAGAAGATGTGTGTGGCCACCGGAGACCAGAAGCGCCACGCAGGACGGCATCGGCCCGTGTTCGAGCGTGTCGACGGCGACGTGTCCACCGAGGTGATTCACCGCGTAGAACGGCACACCCCAGGCAGCCGCATAGGCTTTCGCTGCAGCGACTCCCACCAGAAGCGCTCCGGCGAGACCGGGTCCGATGGTGACGGCCACCGCGTCCGGTCGATCCAGGTCGGCCGCGGCGAGCGCACGCCGCATCGTCGGAACGATTGCTTCCAGGTGCGCGCGGGACGCCACCTCTGGAACGACGCCGCCGTAGCGCGCGTGCTCGTCGACACTGGAGGCGACCTCGTCGGCCAGGAGTTCGCACACTCCCGAGTCCTTCCATCGAACGATGCCGACTCCTGTTTCGTCACAGGAACTTTCGATCCCCATCACGTTCATGCGGTTGCACCTGCCCTCGGATCGGGCCGTTGCATCGTGTAAGCATCTGCGCCACTGGGTTGGTAATAGTTGCGGCGGGTGCCGACCACCACGAAGCCTTCTCGGACGTACAGTTCGATCGCGGGTGTGTTGTCGGTGCGCACCTCGAGAAAAACCGAACCGCCGTGAGCATCCGCTTCGCTCAGCAGTCGGTCCATGAGGGCGCCACCGATTCCGCGGCGATGCGCGCTCGGGTCGACACCGATGGTGTGCACCTCGGATTCCGCCGAGGTGCCGTGTCCGAGCAACGCGATTCCGGCGTACCCCAGAAGCTCTCCGTCTTCTCGCGCCGCGAAGTAACGATTGTGCGGCGCAGCGAGTTCGGAGAGAAACGCCTGTTCGGTCCACGGGTCGTCACCCGGAAACAGGATGCCCTCGAGTTCGGCGCACCGCGGCGCATCCGACCGGACCATCGGGGTGATGTCGACGCTCATCGGCCTGCTGCCTTTGCGGCCTCGCGCTCGGCGATCGTCTTGGCATCGGGCCTGCGCAGGTACAGCGGGATCAACGGCTCGGGGGTGATTCCCGACGTCAAACCGTCGGCTGCCGTCAGGACCAGACTCGCGGGTGTGGGCGACTCGGCTTCTGCCGCAGGGAGATCGAACAATCCGACATGCCCCGCAGATCCGGCGATCATGGTTGCGTCACCGGGATCGACCAGAGCGGGGGCACCCACGTCCGGGCCCGACACTCGCACGCCGGCTCGGTACCGCGCCGAATAGACTTCACGGCGGCGTGCGTCGGTGACCACGAGCAGCTCGGCCACGGTGTCGACCTGCACCGCGATGGCATCGAGACTGCACACGCCGTGCACCGGGACGCCGAGTGCATCACCGAATGCCGCGCCGGTTGCCATTCCGACGCGCAGGCCGGTGAACGGACCAGGGCCGACGCCGACGACGACGGCGTCGAGATCTGCAGGCGTCAGGTTTGCCTCGGCGAGGCATTCGAGAATGTTGGGCGTCAACACCTCAGCGTGCAATCTGGCATCGACGACGACTCGGGCTGCGAGGGTGTGCGCGACACCGCCCTCGAATCGGACGACACCGGAGGTCACAGCGGGCGTGGAGGTATCGACGGCGAGAACGAGCACGGTATCTCAGAGTACCCGCACGAGCACGGCGGGTCAGTGCTGGGCGATCCGCCGCACCTGTACACGACGAGTGTCGGACTCCGGATCACGACGGATGCGCACGGAGATGTGGGAATCGGCCAACTTCTCCACCAATCCCTCTCCCCACTCGACGACGACCACGGCGTCTGCGAGGTCGGAATCGAGGTCGAGCGCATCCAACTCGTCGAGCGCGGATTCGCCGGTCATCCCCAGTCGGTACGCGTCGACGTGAACCAACGTCACCGGATCGAGGCCCTCGCCCCGCCGGCCCGGTCGATGCTCGCGAGCGATGACGAACGTCGGTGAGCTGACACGTCCCTGGACGCCGAGACCCGCCGCGATGCCGCGTGTCATCGCGGTCTTGCCCGCACCGAGGGGGCCGTCGAGAACAACGAGGTCACCGGCGGTCAGGTGCCGGGCGAGTTGCTGTCCGAACGCTTCGGTGTCGGTCGCCGTCTCGAGAAGGCGCTCGGTGCCGTCGAACATGTCCGTGTCGGTGTCCGCGCCCGGGTCCGTGAGGTCAGACAATGCCCCTCCTACCGGATCGACGCTGTGCCCTCAGCTCCATGGCTCGGGTTCCGAGCCGCACCAGTGCGGCGTTCACCTTGTCCGGGAATTCGAGCTGAACGAGGTGGCCGGCCTGACGAATCCGCACCATCTCGGCTTCCGGAAGTGCATCGGCGAGCGCAACCGAACTGTCGAACGGAATGATCCAATCGTCGTCGCCGCACACGACCGTCGTCGGAATGCGCAGCAGCTCGGCGAGCGCATCGCTCTCGTCGTGCAGTTCCAACGTCTCGAGGAAGTTCACGATGGTCACGACAGAGGTGTCGTCGATCATCTTCTGCGAGAAATCCACCAGCCGCGGACTCACTCGCGTTCCGTAGGACGCCGCGCGCAGAACCGGTGCGATGAGCGTCTTCGCCGCGCCGCGGCCGAACTGTACGACGCCCGGCGAGGTGCGTACGGCCAGCCGGAACGCGTCGACCACCGGGTTGTCGAGGCTGCGACCGAGCCCTGTCTCCGCCAGGCCTGCCGCCGTCGTCGAGATCAATCCGACCCCGACGACCCGCTCACGGACCAGTTCGGGTTTCTGCCTTGTCATGGACAGGACGGTCATCCCACCCATCGAATGCCCGATCAGCATCAGGTGTCCTCGCGGCGCGACAGCGCGGATGACCGCGTCGAGGTCGAGGCCGAGCTGGGCGATCGTGCAACTCTCCGGCGTCGGGATCCCGGACTTGCCGTGTCCTCGCTGGTCGTAGAACACCATGCGCACCTTCGAGCCCCACTCCTGCTCGAGCGCCTGACGTTGGAAGTGCCACGACGCCATCCGCAGGCAGTACCCGTGGACGAACACTGCGGTGATGGGCGCGTCGGTGGGCCCGACTTCCCGCACGGCCAGCGGAACTCCGTCGTCGGCGATGACGATCGATCCTCGGTCGGCGTCCATCAGCTCGAGGTTCTCGCCTGCGAGCGGGTCCTTGTTGGACCTCAGCAAAGTCTCGCGCAGCGCGATCCCGACACTGCCGAAGATCCCGAAGCTCTCGGCCAACTTCACCGAGCAACCTCCTCGGTCGTGTCGGCGGCATGTCGCTCGGTCGACGCCGAGTCGGACCCGACGTAGCGTCTGCGTGCCCGTCCGCCTATCCCGGTGACCACCTCGTAGTGAATGGTGTCCAGTACGTCGGCCCATTCCTGCGCTACGGGGGCGTCGTTCTCGCCGGCGCCGAACAGCACCGCCGTGTCGCCTTCGACGACGGATCCGCCGTCGGGTCCGAGATTCACGACGAACTGGTCCATGCAGACTCGCCCGACCGACGGATACCGTCTGCCGTCGATGGTGACGTCGAACCGACCGCTGAGTGTGCGTCGCACACCGTCGGCGTAGCCCATCGGTATCAGCGCCACGACGGTGTCCTCGGGTGACGTCCACGTGTGGCCGTAGGACACGCTGTCTCCTGCCCGCACCTTCTTGATCAGCGCCACCTGCGCGGACACCGTCATCGCCGGGATCAGGTCGAACTGGCCCAGTTCGGGGATCGGCGACAGTCCGTACATCGCAATTCCCGGCCTGACCATGTCGAAGCGGAGATCGTGCCGTGTCACGGTGGCGGCGGAGTTGGACAGGTGAACGATCTCGGGTCGTACACCGGCCGCTGCGGCCCTGACGACGCTTTCCTGCAGCACCATCGCCTGCTGGTCGTTCAGCGGATGCCCGGGCTCGTCGGCGCACGCGAGGTGCGAGAACATGCCGCGAAAGTGAACGGACCCCTCGGCGACCGCGCCGCCGAGGACGGTCAACACGTCGTCGAGGTCCTGTGGTTCGATCCCGTTGCGGTTGAGTCCGGTGTCCACCTTGAGCGTGATTGCCGCGGTGGTACCGACGCGGCGTGCGGCGTCGACGACCGAGGCGAGTTGTGCGCGCGAGGACACTCCGATGCCGACCCCGGCCGTCAGTGCGGGCGCGAAATCGGTGTCCGAACGGTGCAGCCAGGACAGGATGGGCGCCGTGATCCCGGCATCACGCAGTGCGATGCCCTCTCCCACCGTGGTGACTCCCAACTCGGAGGCACCTGCCGCGAGTGCAGTCCGCGCCACCTGGACGGCACCGTGGTTGTATCCGTCCGCCTTCACCACGACCATCGTTGCGGCGTTCTCCGCGTGTTCACGAAGCACACCGACGTTGTGCGCGATTGCTGCGAGGTCGATCGTCACCGACCCGCCCGCACCGGTGTCCGCTTCCTCGGCATCCACCGTTGACGCACTCACGTTGTCCACAGCACCCGATAGTGCCACCACTGCGACGCGATCGTGCATCGGGTCCGTGGAGATCTGTGAACGATCACGCACGCCCTGTGACCGAACGAACAGTTCGGATTGCGTCGGACACTGCCCCCAGCAGCGGACTCGCGGAGATCGGAGCGGCGAACTCGCCGCCGCGACCGTGTGCCGCTGTCGCGGCGGCCAAAGCGTGGACCCGCGCCGCGCAAGCTGCCGCGGTGACCGTGTCCAGTCCGGATGCCAGGAGGGCACCCAGAATCCCGGCCAGCACGTCGCCCGAGCCCGCCGTCGACGCGGCCGACCCGCCGGCATCGCTCACCACCACGGCACCGTCGGGACCCGCGATCACGGTTGCGCGACCTTTGAGAAGAACACTCACACCCCACGTCGACGCGAGTTCCCGCACGGCAGAGACCCGATCGGAGCCGGGAGCCGCACCGGTCAGACGCTCGAACTCACCGGCATGCGGGGTCAGCAGCGTCGGCGCGGTGCGTCCGCGAACCAGCTCCGGCGACGACGACAGGATCGTGAGAGCATCGGCATCGACGACGACGGGCAGGTCCGACGTCAGGACCTGCGACAACACGTCACGGGACGAGGTGTCGGTGCCGAATCCCGGGCCGACCACCCAGGACTGAACCCGTCCTGCTTCCTTCATTCCGGTTGCCGCCACGACTTCCGGATAGTGCGTTACCACGTCCGCCGCAGCGCTTCCGACGTATCTGACCATCCCGGATGTCGCAGCGACCGCGGCTCCGGAGCACAGGATCGCAGCGCCCGGGTACTGCGCGCTGCCCGCGAGGACCCCGACGACTCCCTGCGTGTACTTGTCGTCGGTCGCGGCGGGAACGGGCCATCGAGCACCGACGTCGGGCGGCTCGAATGCTCGCAGGTACGGCGATCCGAGTTTCAGGCCCAGTTCGACGACGTCGACTCTGCCGCAGTATGGGACGGCCAGCACGTGGGCCGGCTTGCGCGCACCGAAGGCCACCGTCACGTCGGCTCGGACAGCCGGGCCGTCCACCGCACCGGTTGTCGGATCGACACCGCTCGGAATGTCGGCCGCCACTATCGGAGCCGACACGCGCGAGACCACGTCGGCGGCCTCGGGCCGCAGCGGTCCACGACCGGAGATCCCCACCACGGCGTCGACGACGACGTCCGGCCGACCGGGTGAATCCACGATCCGCCCGCCCGCGCGGCGGAACGCGGCGAGACCGGCTGCGTGCGTGCGCTCCGGGGTGAGCAGCACAGCGCTGACCGCCACGCCCCGACGTCGCAGCATCGCGCCCGCCCAGAGCCCGTCGCCGCCGTTGTCCCCCGATCCGACGAGCACGCACACGTTGCGCCCGACTACCCCGGAAGTCCTGCTGTGCAGTTCCGCCGCGACCACCCCGGCCAGTCCGTGCGCGGCACGCCGCATGAGGGCACCGTCGGGCAGTGACTGCATCAGCGGACGCTCGGCGTCACGAACCTGGTCGGGTGTGTAGTAGCTGCGCACGATGCCTTCCTGCCGGATCTATTCGACGGTGACGGACTTCGCGAGGTTCCGAGGTTTGTCGACGTCGTATCCGCGAGCCTGTGCCACCTCGGCTGCGAACACCTGCAGCGGAACCGTCGAGAGCAACGGTTGCAGCAGGGTCGGAGCGGCGGGGATCTCGATGAGATGGTCCGCGAACGGCCTGACTGCCTCGTCCCCTTCTTCTGCGATGACGACGGTGAGCGCACCGCGAGCCTGGACCTCGCGGATGTTGGACAGCAGTTTCGAGTGTAGGACCGCGCGGCCCTTCGGCGACGGCATCACGACGATGACCGGCACGCCGTCCTCGATCAGCGCGATGGGGCCGTGCTTGAGTTCACCCGCGGCGAATCCCTCCGCGTGCATGTAGGCCAGCTCTTTGAGCTTCAGCGCACCCTCGAGTGCCACAGGATATCCGACGTGCCGGCCGAGGAACAGGATCGTCGGCGTGTGGGCGAGCTCGCGCGCGAGCACCCGTACCGGCTCCACGGTGTCGAGCACTCGCTGCACCAGCTCCGGCATCGATTCGAGGTCGGCGTACTCGCGAGCGACCTCGTCGGGGTACTTGGTACCGCGGGCCTGGGCGAGCGCGAGTCCGACGACGTAGTTCGCGGTGATCTGCGCGAGGAAGGCCTTGGTCGAGGCCACTCCGATCTCGGGTCCGGTCCGGGTGTAGACGACCGCGTCGGCCTCCCGAGGAATCTGCGATCCGTTGGTGTTGCAGACAGCCAGTACCTTGGCGTTCTGCTCCTTCGCGTGCCGCACCGCTTCCAATGTGTCCGCAGTCTCGCCGGACTGGGAGATGGCCACCACCAGCGTCGACCTGTCCAGCACCGGATCCCGGTACCGGAACTCGCTCGCCAGTTCCACCTCGACCGGCAGCCTCGTCCAGTGTTCGATCGCGTACTTGGCCAGCAGGCCGGAGTGGTACGAGCTTCCGCAGGCGACCACGAACACCTTGTCGACGTCACGCAACTCCTGATCGGACAGTCGCTGCTCGTCGAGGACGATCCGACGATTCTCGAAGTGACCGAGCAACGTGTCCGCGACGGCGGCCGGCTGTTCCTGGATCTCCTTGAGCATGAAGTAGTCGTAACCGCCCTTCTCGGCGGCAGCGAGATCCCAGTCGATGTGGAAGGGGCGGCCCTCTGCAGGGCTCCCGTCGAAATCGGTGATCGTGTAGCCCTCGGCGGTGATGACGACCACCTGGTCCTGACCGAGCTCCACCGCGTCACGCGTGTGCTCGATGAACGCCGCGACATCCGATCCGAGGAACGTCTCACCCTTGCCGACACCGACGACGAGCGGAGTGGAACGACGAGCAGCGACGATGGTGTCCGGATGATCGGAGTGCGTGAAGACCAGCGTGAACGCGCCCTCGAGTCGACGGAGAACCCTCTTGGCGCTCTCGACGAAGTCACCCGCAGTCGGGCCGTCTGCATACGCCGCGGCGACGAGGTGAACCGCCACCTCGGTATCGGTGTCGGAGGAGAACTCGACGCCCGTGGACTCCAGCTCGGCGCGCAGGGGGCCGAAGTTCTCGATGATGCCGTTGTGCACGACCGCCACCGAGCCGCTCACGTCGCGGTGCGGATGCGCGTTCCGGTCCGTCGGCCGCCCGTGCGTTGCCCATCGCGTGTGGCCCATGCCCGACGTTCCGACGAACTTCTCCGCACCGACCTCGTCGAGCTCAGCTTCGAGATTGGCGAGACGACCGGCCTTGCGTTCGACTGCGGTGTTGCCGTTTCCGTCCAGAATGGCGATGCCTGCAGAGTCGTAGCCCCGGTACTCCATGCGCCTGAGCGCTTCGACGACAACACCCAACGCCGGGCGGTGGCCGACATATCCCACGATTCCACACATGGTGGTTCAGGGTACCCGCCACCGGACCCCGATCAGCGTGGCGCTTGCTCGTTCTCTGCCCCGTACCCACGCAGTTCCGCCTTGATCCGATAGCGTTGCCGCTGTGTCGACATCGAAGAAGCTCGCCGCCCAGCTCGGGAAACGTGGTCCTCACCCAGTGCTCCGCGGCAACCTCGCGTTGGCGGGCCAGCCCGGCGTCGTGTTCACCCCGGCCACGGGCTACAACCTGCCTGCGGTCGCGTTCGGCCACGGCTGGCTGTTGAGTGCCGAACGGTACGCGGACACGCTGAAGCACCTGGCGTCGTGGGGCATCGTCGCCGCCGCTCCGGACACCGAGCGCGGACCGGTTCCGTCACACCGCGGACTGGCTGCCGACCTCGCCACAACCCTCGACATCGTCACCGGAGTGCGGCTCGGAACCGGAGACATCAGCGTTCACCCGGACAAACTGGCGGTGGCCGGCCACGGCATGGGCGCCAGCATCGCGGTACTCACCGCTGCAGCGCGATCGGACGTCAAGGCCGTCGCTGCTCTGTACCCGGCGCCGTCGGCACCGAGCGCCGAGGACGCGGCAGCGACGCTCGACATCCCGAGCATCGTCCTGGGTGACGCGGCCCTGGCCGACTCGTTGAACGACAACACCGTGTCTCTCGCAGGTGCACTGCGTTCCCCCACGACGTTCCGGCGTCTGGACAAGGCGTCGTCCGACGGAATCGTCGAGGGCCGGCGACTGCTGAGCCCCCTCGGAGTCGGCGGGACGGAGAAGTCGACCGTCCGAACCACCCGCGCTCTCCTGACCGCGTTCCTGTTGTTCCACCTCACCGGCGAAGAGCAGTACGCCGAACTCGCCGGAGCGGGTGAGCTGAAGGGAACGCGAGTCGTCGATCCGCACGCGCCGGTCCAGGACCAGCCGAAGCCCAACCCGTTGACCGCGATCCGTGGCGTGATCGGCCGCTGAACTCGCTGCGGAACCGCCGCCGGGTCAGACCAACCAACTCCTGGTCTCCGCCTGGTGCGGATCTTCCTGTCCGTTCTGTCCGTCACTGCGGTCCTGCCCGGTCACCGGCCGGACAGTGCGGTCGTGCTGCGCTGGTGTCAGGAACGACGCCGTACGGTACTCGTCCTCCTCCCACGACGCGGGCCGATGTACGTCGGACCCCGGCGAGGGCCCTGTAGCTGCCGCCGCGACCGGGTCCGCCTCGAAGTCACGCGTCAGGACACGTCTGACGACGTCCTCGTATCCGCGGCCCGCGGCCTCGATCGATTCCGCGCATTCCAGGGATGCGCGGTCCATTCGTTCCCGCCACCACCGGCCCGAATCCAGAAAGGGCTGATTCATGACGGTCCCGCCTGGGTCACAGGGGACCCGCCTGGGTCAGACGAGCACCGGAACCAGCGGGTGCGGGTGCGGGCATGTCCGGCTCTGAAGTAACCGGTGGTTCGGGTGTCGGTGGTTCGGGTGTCGGTGGTTCGGGTGTCGGCGGTTCGGGTGTCGGTAGTTGTGCTGGTGGGAGGTCCGGCGCAGGCGCCTGCCCGGTTCCGGACGCGGCGGATTCAGAGGGGAGCGCGGTGGATTCCGGTGGAAGCGCAGGTGGCCCCGGTGCGGGAGCGGGAGGCTCCGGGTTCGTCGTGCACTCGACGATCGGAAGACCGAACGGTCCCGGCTTCAGTTCGAAACGACGACTCTCGCCGTCGGGAGTTCCGAGCTGCAACGCCACATTCCCATTGTGCGCCAACGACAATCGAGCACTGTGCCCGTCGAAAGCAGCCTCGACATGTCCGCGTTCGGCGTCGCCGCCCGCAACGGGTGGTGGCATGACGGGCGGTCCGGGAACGAATGGGGAGACCGGATGATTCTGTGCGACGGATGGATCCGGTCGTTCGTCGGGCCGATTCCGCTCGGTCGTGTCGGCTGGGTCGCTCGCATCGGACGGCCTCGGACTTTGCGGTGCGTCGTTCGATGCCGCTGGCGGCAAGGGGTTTTCACCGACGTCGTCGGGTGAGTTCAGATGATCGAGGAGAGCCTCGATTGCCACTTCGGTACGTTCGACCATCTCGGCGCCGGAGCGCTCGATGGCAGCGATGATGTCCTTGCCGCTCGGAACCTCACCGAGCAGCGACTCGAGACCGGCGCGTATCTCCGACGGATCGATCCGGCGCTCACCGGAGGTGGCGGGATCGCCAGGAACGGCGACGTTTCCAGGGGTGATCGGAGCCGATCCCGGTTGGCTGTCGACGACGTCCGGCCCGAACTCCTGCACGCGTGCCGGCAGGACCACTCCGTCGTGCCGAGGATCGGGAGGGTTCTGCTGAGCGGGAGGCAGGGTCTGGGTGCCCCCTCCCCCGTCTGCTCGTCGGTTCGGACCGTCGCAACCCCACGGGGGCTGCGGGGCGGACGGGAACGGCTCGGACCGAACGGCTTCGGCGACCAGTGCCACGGTCGTCAGGTGGTCCCGAACTGCCTGATCGATGGATGAGCAGATGTCCGTGAAGGTTCGGCACGCAGCCGAGACCACGGGAACCAGAACCGTGCGCAGCCACTCGTCGCACACGTCCCGAGCGTTCTGCATCAACTTCCGTGGTGCGGAGTCGGCAGACAGCGGTCCGTTGGATGCAGGCCAGTCGAACACCGGCAGCATGTCCACCAGCGCATCCGCGGCTTGTTTCGCGCGATCCAACGACGTCGGGTCCGCAAGGTCCACCGTCGCGACCGTGTCGATACGCTCGACGATCTCCAGCATCTTGCCGTCGATCGCTCCCCACTCGGACGCGACGGTCGGATCGAACCGGGCCGTCTCCGACGCCTTCTGCTCCACCGCTCCGCGAATCCTCTCGGCGGCCTGACCGAGCACCTGTGCCAGCTGTTCGGTCGCGAGCACACGCTGATCGGCCAACGTCGTGTCCGATGCGATGTCGGCAACCGCGGACTCCGCGGCAGAGCCGACCCAGGCCTGCGCGAGGTCGCCCAAGAGTGCGCGTTGCTTGTCGAGCTCTCGCCGAGCCGACACGACGCCGTCGCCGAGAAGCCGCGCGTCCTCGGACAGTACCGCCAGGTCGAGCCCACGCTGTTGGTCGTACCGCGCGCACAGGGCCGGGTACGCCCACGCTGTGTCGGCTGTGAGTCGGTGCAGGATCGGCAGGTACCTCTCGAAGTACAGAAGGCCCACTGCCCCCGCGTCGAGGATCTCGTCGACACTGCGTCCGGTGGGACTCACCGCAGACCTTCCGCGGTCGCGATCGCCCACGACGTCCGGCCGTCGGCGGCCTGGTAGGCGTCGAGGACGGCACGCAGGGACACCGCATTGTCCTCGACGGCCTCGCTCCACCGCCGAATTCCCGTCTCCACGCCGTCGTACCCTGCGGCGATGCGCAGACCGACGTCGCCGTAGTCACGACCGGCCGCGGCCGGCCCGAACGACAGTGTCGTCGCCACCAGAGCTACATCCGCCACCGTCCGGGAGGACGCGTCCAACTCCACCGCCACCCGACCGACCTTCTCGATGTCGATTTCCATACTCGGACGTTCCCCCATGTCGACGAACTGCTCGGCACCCGTTCGGTGCTCCTTCTCTGTTCGACGCAGCCCGAGAACATTCGGTTCCACCGTGCCCAGGTATCGTCCGATAACAAGAACCCGCCGGGTCACAGTGAGCCAGCGGAAAGACTCGACATCGGATAGCACCTACCTGCGAGGAGTCCCATGCACATCGGAACCATGTTGAATTATTCGGGCGGGTTCAACGAGACCGTCGCCGAGGTCGCGGAGCTGGAGAAGGCCGGGGTCGACATCATCTTCGTCCCCGAGGCGTACTCGTTCGACGCCGTCAGCCAGCTCGGGTTCCTCGCCGCCAAGACGTCGACGATCAAGATCGCGTCGGGCATCTTCCAGATCTACACCCGCACGCCGTCGCTGACGGCGATGACGGCAGCCGGCTTGGACTACGTCTCCGACGGCCGGTTCGTTCTGGGCCTCGGCGCATCGGGACCTCAGGTGGTCGAGGGATTCCACGGCGTCAAATACGACGCGCCGATCGCTCGGACCAGGGAAGTGATCGACATCTGCCGCCAGGTGTGGCGCCGCGAGAAGGTCGAACACCAGGGCAAGTACTACCAGATCCCCCTTCCCGCCGAGAAGGGCACCGGTCTCGGAAAGCCACTCAAGCTGATCAATCACCCTGTGCGCGAACGCATCCCCGTGGTCATCGCAGCATTGGGACCCAAGAACGTGGAGTTGACGGCCGAAATCGCCGAAGGCTGGCAGCCGATCTTCTACTTCCCCGAGAAGGCAGAGCAGGTCTGGGGTGACGCCCTGGCCGCAGGCAAGGCCAAGCGCGATCCGTCGCTCGGCGACCTGCAGGTGTTCGCGAGCCCGACGCTCGCCATCGGTGACGACGCCGAGAAGTTCCTGCCCTGGGTGAAGCCGCATCTCGCCCTCTACATCGGCGGAATGGGCGCAAAGGGCAAGAACTTCTACAACGACCTGGCGCAGCGATACGGCTACGAGGCCGAAGCCGAGAAGATCCAGGACCTCTACCTCGCGGGAAAGAAGGAGGAGGCCGCGGCGGCTGTGCCCGACGAGCTGGTCCGCGCCGTCAACCTGATCGGTCCCGAAAGCTACGTCAAGGAGCGTGTCGCCGCGTTCGCCGAAGCCGGGGTCACCACGCTGAACGTCGCGCCACTTGCCGAGAACACCGCCGGCCGCGTCGCGCAGCTGACCAAGCTACGGGAACTGACGGCCTGACCACCGGTCAGACCTGGCCGACCCGGCTCGCCAGATCCTCGGCGAGCCGGTTCGCCAGATCCACCTCGGCAGCTTCCACCATCACCCGCACCAACTGCTCGGTTCCACTGGGGCGCAGCAGGACTCGCCCGGAGTCACCCAGGATCCGTTCCGCCTCGGACACCGCATCCAGAACAGCCGGGGCCGACGCGACAGCGCGCTTGTCCGACACCTTCACGTTGATCAGCACCTGAGGCAGCGTCGTCATCACCGATGCCAGGTCGGCCAAGGAACGTCCGGTCTCGGCCATCCGCCCCATCAACAGCAAGGCCGTCAGAACGCCGTCGCCGGTGGTACCGAACGACGAAATCACCACGTGCCCGCTCTGTTCGCCACCGAGCGCGTATCCGCCCGACCGCAGCTCCTCGAGCACGTACCGGTCACCGACCGCGGTGGTACGGACCGAGATCCCTGCCTCGCGCATCGCGATGTGCAGGCCAAGGTTGCTCATCACGGTGGCAACCAGCGTGTCGTCGGTCAGGACGCCCGCGTCCTTGAGACCGACGGCAAGGACGGCCATGATCGCGTCGCCGTCGACGATCGCACCCGTCGAGTCGACGGCGAGGCACCGATCGGCGTCGCCGTCGTGTGCGATTCCCAGGTCGGCGCCGTGCTCCACGACGGCCTTCTGCAGGTCCTCCATGTGAGTCGATCCGCACCCGTCGTTGATGTTCAGACCGTCGGGGTCGGCGTTGATGGCGATCACGTCGGCACCTGCCTGCGCATAGATCGCGGGTGCAACCACCGAGGCCGCCCCGTGCGCGCAGTCGACGACAACGGTCAGCCCGTCGAGACTATGAGTCGACGCACGTCCGACGTGCGCGACGTATCGACCCGCGGCGTCCGACGATGCGCGGACGCGGCCGATTCCTGCACCTGTCGGCGCGGCGCCCTGCAAATCGCCTGCGATGTGCGCTTCGATTCGATCCTCGACATCGTCGTCGAGCTTGTGGCCGCCCGCGGCGAAGATCTTGATTCCGTTGTCCGGCATGGGATTGTGCGATGCCGAGATCATCACACCGAGTGCGGCACCGAGGTCTGCGGTGAGGAATGCGACTGCGGGCGTGGGAAGAACCCCGACGTCGACGACGTCCACTCCGGACGCTGTGAGCCCGGCAGTGACTGCAGCGGTGAGCATTTCGCCGCTCGCACGAGGATCACGTCCTACCACCGCGACGGGAGTCGTACCCGGCGAGCTGGGCGCGAGAACCGCGGCCGCAGCCTTGGCCACCTTCAACGCCAACTCGGGGGTGAGCAGGTCGTTGGCCAGCCCCCGTACTCCGTCGGTACCGAACAGTCGAGTCATGCGGGCATGTCCCCCTTCGCCGAAATGAGCATGCGGTCGCTCCGCAGGCTCCGCTCGAATGGAGCATGCGGTCGCTCCGCAGGCTCCGCTCGAATGGAGCATGCGGTCGCTCCGCAGGCTCCGCTCGAATGTAGAACTGTCGAACAAACGCCGCGAGGGCAGGCATCCGATACTTCGTGGACGCCTGCCCTCGCGGGTAGAACTGTGCGGCGCGTCAGCGCTTGGAGTACTGCGACGCCTTACGTGCCTTCTTCAGGCCGTACTTCTTACGCTCGACTGCACGAGCATCACGCGTGAGGAAGCCGGCAGCCTTCAGCGGCGGGCGATCCTCGGGGGTGACCTCGATCAGGGCGCGAGAGATGGCCAGACGCAGCGCGCCTGCCTGTCCGGACGGTCCGCCACCGTGCAGCAGTGCAACGATGTCGAAGGACTCCGCACGATCGACGAGCACCAGCGGAGCCTTGATGAGCTGCTGGTGAACCTTGTTCGGGAAGTAGTCCTCGAGGCTGCGGCCGTTGAGCTTGAATCCGCCGGTGCCCGGAGCGAACCGGACGCGAGCGACAGCTTCCTTACGACGGCCGACGGTCTGAACCGGGCGGTCGAACAGGATGGGCGCGGGAGCGGCGGCAGCTGCCTCGATCTCCTCGACGACCTCGGGCTCTTCCACGGAGACGAACTCGTCCGCGGCGATCTCCACTGCCTCTTCTGGGATTTCCTGCGACGTCACGTCATTTCCCTCCGGCGCCGTCACTGGGACACCTGCTTGATCTCGAACGGAACGGGCTGCTGAGCTGCGTGCGGGTGGTTCGGTCCCGCGTACACCTTGAGCTTGCCCGCGATTGCATTACCGAGCTTGTTCTTGGGGATCATGCCCTTGACGGCCTTCTCCACGAGACGGTCCGGGTTGTTCTCCAACACCTGACGAGTCGAACGCGACTTCAGTCCGCCCGGGTGGCCGGAGTGGTGGTGGTGGAACTTGCCGTCGAGCTTGTTGCCACTGATGGCAACCTTCTCGGCGTTGACGATGATGACGAAATCGCCACCGTCGACGTTGGGTGCGTAGGTCGGCTTGTGCTTGCCGCGCAGCAGAGTCGCGGCCTGGACGGCAAGGCGTCCGAGCACGACGTCCGTGGCGTCGATCACATGCCAAGTCCGGGTGGTGTCCCCGGCCTTCGGGCTGTATGTAGACACGTAAAAGTCCTGTCTTCATGATGTCGCTGCTGGCCAAGACGTATTGATGACCTCGGCGGCCAGTTGAGACCCGAGATCAAGGAGTCGGCCGCGCAGCATTGTGCGCGGCGTTCCCATACACGCCAACGATGGACGATACCGGCTGCGTGGCCCCCAGGTCAAAACGCCCGTCGACCGGAAGGTGCGCCCGACTCACCGTGCACGGACGCACCGGATACAGCGGCGTGCCGCGGGCAATGCGTCGAGACGAGCGTCGGCGATGCATTCTCCGCACCGTTCGCAGATCCCGTAGGTGCCGGACGCCACGCGTTCCGTGGCTGCATCGAGCTCGCGCAACTCCAATTCCGCATCGCGGGCAAGCGACGCGACCGTGGCACGCTCGAACGCGATGGTCGAACCCTCCGGGTCGTGTTCGTCGTCGTCGGTGGACCGCCGTGAGCCCTCGACGATCGCGGCGAACTGAGACCGCAGAGACTCCAGCCGAGCAGCGACGACCGACCTCGCCTCCTCGATCCTGCCCAGCTGATCCGTCACGCGGTCCAGTGAACATCGCGCGGCGTCCGATGGAAACCCCCGCGTCACCGACAGTCCGGCGCACACGCAATTCGGCCCCGAAGTCGCGAGGACGTCGGGGCCGAATGGACGACGAAGATCAGGAGAAGCGCGCGCGGTTGGCCGCTTCCTGCTCCTGCATCCGCTGGTTGCCGGAGTTCACCGCGCCGATCAGGCTCTGCAGAACGCCGTTGAGTTCGGCCTGCGCAGCGTTCCACTCGTTCTGCTTGACCTGGTACTGATCGGAGTCGGCACCCTGCCACGTCGCGACGAGCGGCTGGATGGACGACTTGACGTCGTCGAGCTTCTCGTTGAGCTGCGACCACTTGGTGGTCATGCCGCCGGCCAGATCGCCGATCGCACCGAAGTTGTACTTGATTTCACCGCTGGTCATCGTTTCCTCGCATTCGTGTCCATCGACTTCAGGCCGACGAGTTGATTGGTCCGTACGTTCGAGAGCCGAGCGCGAGCGATCAGAGGTTCAAGCTGCTCGCGACGGAGTTGAGCTGAGACGTGTTGTCCTGCTCCGACTGGTCGTACTGCACACCACTGGTCTTGATCGACTCCCCGATGCCGGACAGAGCGTTCTCCAGCTTGTTGGCGCTGGAATCCCAGTTGGTCATGACCTGGGCGAATGTCGTCGATGCCGAACCCTGCCAGATACCGGACGCCGCGTGGTTCACATCGCCGCGCAGCGCGGACAGCAGATCGTGAATTTCGCCTCGCAGGCCGTCGACCTTTGCAGACACTGCGAGCATGGTCTGAATATCGGTTTGTGCCATGTCGACCCCTTCGTGTTCATCGGTGTCGAGCACTCTGGTGAATGCTCGGTCGAGGCACCGGTTCGCCATGGCGTACCAGCAGATCTCCCCCTACATCTGATTGGACGCAACCGGCCGGTGGTTCGGTTCCATCGGATCCGAAGAATCTTCGAAGCGATGTGCGAATCTACCGAGCCGGCGAGACGGACAAGCTCGACACCGCCCGCGCACAGTCGTCGATCAACGCGTCCGCGAAGCCCGCAGAACTCTGGCATCCGATGCTGACCTGCAGCCCGCCGTCGACGAAGACGTGCCACTGCACCGTCGAACCGTCGGGCGGGTTCTCCACGTACGAGATGCCCACTCGCTCACCGAAATCGGTCGCGGCGGTGAATTCCACGATCGACCCCTCGTCGCTGCGCGCGTCGAGTTGTCGCTGCAGATCCTCGGCCACCGAATCCAACGATGCACCCGGTGTCAGTTCCGTCGAGGAGAGGACGATCCGCCGCTCGGGAAAGTCCGGCGGTATCAACAGAATTCGCGTCTGCTCGCTGCGCGTCGTCCAGGTCGCAGGCCCGGCGATACTGACTCTCCCGAACTCCGACCGTGAGACCGGGTCCGGCGTCGAATTCGGTGTCGACACGGGCGTCGAGCGCTCGGCGGCCCGCGTCGACGATCCGGCTACCGGCGGCTCGGACGTCGGCGCCACTGCCGGGACGGGTCGAGAGGATGCAGGCTGGGCGGAAACAGGCTGGGCGGAAGGTACAGGTTTCTCCGCGCGGAACACGAAGAACACCAGCCCGCCGAGCAGGAGGACGAGAGCCAGCGCGCCGACAGCCGGCGCGGGAACACGGCGCGTCGGAGGCGACGGCGCGGTCGCCTCGGTCAACCACGCCGCGGCTCGGCCCAACGGCACCGGCGGGTGCACCGTGGGATCTGCTCGAAAGTCACCGGCCCCCACTTCACCGCGCACCCCGGCCGCGTAGATGTCTGCTGCGAACGGACTGGCCCAGTCGGGGGTGTCCGCGGCCGGCTCGTACGCCGAGCCCGCGTCTGCCGAACGGTACGAATCCCCGGGTGCGTCACCCGGATCCGACAGTCCGACGGCGGCCGCCATCGATCGAACGACGGTCGGACCCGTCGCACGGTGAATCCGATACGCGTGCAGGTCGTCCGACGCTGGCTCGCCGACGCCGGGTCCGGTGAGTCCGGGCAGGACGGGTTCGTCGCCTGTCGTCGAGAGGACGAAAACGTCGACTCGTCCACGCCTGGGTTCGGCCGCGACGAGAGCAGCCACACGGTCGAGAACGGAGCGGCTCGCGGCGGCGTCGACATCGATGTCTCTGCTGCCCACCGCGTCCCAGCGCACATCGCGAACGTAGCCGTGTGGCTGCCCGTCGACCCCCGGCTCGTCTCGCCGTCGATCGAGACCGACGACGACCGAGCTGAGATCGTCGACCTCGACGACCACAGCAGACTCGGGGGCACGCTCTCCGAGCGATCGAACGACCGCCGTCGCGGAGTCGATCACCGTCACCTCACAGGCCGAGGAACGGACGGCTCGCCGTGCGACGTCGCGGCGAGCGTCACCCCACGCCGACGGACACGCGATCTCGAGCAGGTCCACGTGACCCACGACGCCGGACCGTGCGAGTGCGTCGCCCACGATTCCGCCGAACACCCGAGCCGTGGGAACTACGGTCGATCCGACGAGTACGGCTTCGTCGTCGACGAACGACCACGGTCGCCGCTCGGTCTCGGAGACGGCCGCTGCATGCTCGGCCGCCACGTCCGGCGGATCGGAACGCAGGAAGAGCAGGGTGCCTTCGTCCATCGTCAGCGCGATGTCGAACCTGGTGCACTGCACTCCAGCCGCCGAACTCACCAACACGGACACGCAATCCTCACCGAGGTGAACTGCGGCGTAGGTTCCAGCGGAGTCTGCGGCCCGCACCCTCATGCCGGGGACCAGGCCAGTTGCACGAGCGACTGTCCACGCCGGTCCACCAACATTCCCCGTCCCGGCGGCATCGGCGACGGTTTGACCGTTCCGACGAGGTTGCCCTCGTCACGAGAGCCGCTCATCACCAACCCCGGTGACACGAGATCGCGGATGCGCGAGATCACCGGGTCGTACATCGTCCGCGAGGCTCCGCCGGACCGCCGCGCGACGACGAGGTGCAGGCCGATGTCTCGCGCGTGCGGAAGGTATTCCGTCAACGGCGTCAGGGGATTTCCCGACGCGGTGGCCACGAGATCGTAATCGTCGACGATCACGAAGATGTCCGGCCCGGTCCACCACGACCGTTCGCGAAGTTGCTGCGACGTGACGTCCGGGCCTGGCATGCGTTCGGCCAGTTTGGACGCCAGCTCGGTCATCATGGTGGTCAGAACCGGCTGCGACGCGGCGTATCCGGCCAGATGATCGGTGTCCACCAGACCGAGCATCGTCCGTCGATAGTCCGCGAAGATGATCTTGACCTGCTGAGGCGTGTTCGCTTCCACGAGTGAGGAGCTGATGGACTTCAGCAACGACGTCTTTCCGCATTCGGTGTCTCCGAACACGAGGAAGTGGGCTTGCTCGGCGAAGTCGATCGCGACGGGTTTCAGTTCGGCCTCGTCGATGCCGAGCGGAACCCACAGCTCCGCGACGTCTCCGCGCACCCGCGGCCATCGACCGACCAGTACCCGCCTGAGGTCCGCGAGGGGCAAGCTGTCCGGAAGCATGCGTACGGCAGGAGCGGCTCTGTCGCCGTATCGAGCCGAAACACTGCGCAGCGCAGCGGTGATTCCTGCGCCCAAATCCGTGGTCGACGACGCACCGTCGAGGCGCGGTAGGCCGACCAGCAGGTGCAGCCCGTCCTTCGTGATTCCGCGGCCGGGCCTGTTCTCCGGCACCCTGGCCGCCTTGACCCGTCCGAACTCCGAGTCCGATGCGTCACCGAGACGGAGCTCGATTCGAGTACCGATCAGGTCCTTCGTCGCGGGCCGGATCTCGGCCCACCGCGTCGCAGTGACGACGAGATGGACGCCGTACGACAGCCCCTGCGCGGCGACGGCGGCGAGCTGCTGCTCCAGCGGCTCGAAATCCGTTCTGATGCTCCCCCACCCGTCGATGACCAGGAACACGTCTCCGAACGAATCCTCGGGATCGACGGGATGCTCGGTCCGTCGGCGTCTGAATTCGGCCATCGAATCGATACCCCGTTGGCGGAAGAGACGCTCACGGCGACTGATCACCGACGTCACCTCGGCGACCGTGCGACGAACACGATCGACGTCGAGCCTGCTCGCCGTCGAGCCCACGTGAGGGAGGTCGATCAATGCGTTGAGGGTTCCACCGCCGAAATCGAGGCAGTAGAACTGCACTTGCTCCGGCGTGTGCGTCGACGCCATGGACATGATCAGAGTGCGCACGGCAGTCGACTTTCCGGTCTGGGGACCACCGACTATCGCCAGATGCCCCTGTGCGCCGGACAGATCGACCTGCAGGAGATCTCGGCGCTGATCGAACGGTCTGTCGACGATGCCGATCGGTGCCCGCAGCGTCGCCGGTCGCTGGGCGAGCGCCGCCGGATCCGTGGCTCCGACCAGGCTGTCGAGCGCCGGCGACCGGTCGAGCGGAGGGAGCCAGACGTCGTGAGCCGGGTTACCGTGCCCACGAACACGTTCGACGACGACGTCCAGAACCGTACGGACGTCCTGAGTGTCGTCCACGCTCGTGGCGCCGTCCGCCAGGAGGTCCGCGGTGTCGACCGGGTGCGTTTCCTCCACCTCGCGCGCCCGGTCGCCGGGCGAAACCGGTACGGGGAACGCACCGAACAGCTTCGGAACGATGTCGACGTCCGTACGTCCGTTCACCTGACGTGCCGTACGCGGACGAACGTACGGACCCGACACGTAGGACGCCGCGAACCGCATGATCTCGGCAGAGTCGCACTTGAGGTAGCCCGCGCCGGGTTGCGCCGGCAGGTGGTAGGCGTCGGGAACCCCCAGGACCGTCCGAGACTCGTTCGCCGAGAACGTCTTCAATCCGATCCGGTACGACAGGTGGCTGTCCAGCCCGCGAAGCTTGCCTTCCTCGAGTCGCTGACTGGCCAGCAGCAGGTGCATGTGCAGCGATCGTCCGAGACGTCCGATGGCAACGAAGAGATCGGCGAATTCCGGCTGCTGACTGAGCAACTCCGAGAATTCGTCGACGACGATGAACAGTGCGGGCATCGGCGCCAAGGCCGCGCCGGACGATCGGGCTTTCTCGTAGTCCGTGACGTTGGCGAAGTTACCGGCGTCTCGGAGGAGTTCCTGACGGCGGTTCATCTCACCGGCCAGCGCATCCTTCATCCGGTCCACGAGTGCGAGGTCGTCGGACAGGTTGGTGATCACGGCGGCGACGTGCGGCGCGTCCTCGAGCCCGGCGAACGTCGCGCCACCCTTGAAGTCCACGAGGACCAGGTTCAACTGATCCGGGGAGTGGGTCGCCACCAACCCCAGAACCAATGTCCGGAGAAACTCCGATTTTCCCGATCCCGTTGCACCGATGCACAGTCCGTGCGGACCCATGCCGTTCTCCGCGGATTCCTTCAGGTCGATCTCGACCGCGCTTCCGTCGGGCGCGACGCCTATCGGTACTCGCAGCCGGTCGCGCCCACGCCTCGGCGTCCACACACGCATCGGATCGAGGTCACCGACATCGGGGATCGCGAGCAGTCGGTTCCATGTCGATATCGACTCACCCTCGTCGACGGTGACGTCGCTGTGCCGAGCGGTGGTCGTACGGAAGGGAGACAGCCGGCGCGCCACCGTTTCCGCTGCTGCGACACTCAGCGTGTCCGCCTGCCCGAAGATCTCGACGCCGGGGCCGCTGACCGCACCCACCGTTCCGTTCTCGGTGACGAGTCGCAGCCCTCGACTGGACGCGAGCGACGTCGCGAATCCGGAGAGATCCAGCACCGTGACCGCCTCCAACCCGGTTCGTGTCACGTCGGTGCCACTGTTGTCCAGCAATCCCCCGTCGACGACGATCACGATGTGCGCGACACCGGCTGTTGCCGGCGCGCCGCGCGTGAACCTGTTGCGCAGTGAAAGTTGCTCGCCCAGAGCACCTTCGAGTTCGAGGAACGAGCCGTAGATCATCCGAGCACTGCCGACTCCGTCTTCGAGAAGCTCGTGCTGCGCGTGCGGGAGCCACTTGATCCAGTCCCAGTGCATCACCGTGTCCGGCCCGCACACCACTGCGATGCGCACCTGATCCGGGTCGTGGAAGGTGCACAGCGACGCGATCATCGCACGCACCGTCGCCCTCGCAGCGGAACGGTCCCCGGTGAGGGCGATCGCCGCGAATCCGCGCAGCGACAGCGCGGTCGGCAGGTCGTTCACGACCGAATGCGCACGCACGAAGCGCCTGAGGGATACCGCCGACACCGGCTCCAATTCCTCGACCGGGCCGGTTTCCGGTGGCACGAGCCGGGTGGCCAATCTCTGCGTGCCACGGCCGATCCGCACGTGGCAGAAATCGGGGTCCGCGGTGCGTCGTTCCCACATTCGGTGGGTTCCGGCGAACGACCAGAGGACGGCCGGATCCGGATGCGACCATTCGAGGGCTGTGCGCTGTGCGTCGGCCGTGACGCGCACGTCCTTGCGCAATTGGTCCAGGTAACGAAGGTAGTCCTTGCGGTCCTCGTTCGCCTCGGCGGTCCGCGCGCCGCCGCCTTTTCCTCCGCCCGCGACCATCCCCAGCATCGATACCAGCATCATCGCCGGGAACATCAGCATCATGGGGTTCGCGGCCATGCCGGAGGTGAACATCAACGCGACCATGCCGACCATCGCCGCCACCATGACCACCGGCATGAGCTTCATCAGCAGATTTCCCGGCACGATCCGAGGAATTTCCGGCGGCGCCTGAAGGGTGACCTCGCCACCAGGGGTTCTGGGCACCGGACGGCGGGCACCACGAACGAAACGAACCGTACTCACGCTGCTGCCCCCACCGTCTCGCGCTGTCCCCCCCGACACGAAGACCGCGCTCGTTCCCAGGCGAGAGCGACTCCGGCCCGAAGGCTAACGCATGCGCGCACGGTGAGCCAGCCCTCGCGTCGAGCGTCGGAATAGCTCGCAGTCCTCGCTGGTTGTCTTCACGAAGAGCGTTCGGTCGCTCTCGAACACGATATTTCTCGTCGAAAGGCTGGCAGCGCGCATGTCCTCATCCCCGTCGCAACCGTTCTCCGTACCGGTGTCGATCCTCGATCTGGCACACATAGGTCCAGGTGAAAGCGTCAGGGACAGCTTCGATGCGAGCGTCGAACTCGCTCGACACGCGGAGAAATGGGGTTACCGGCGAATCTGGTACGCCGAGCACCACAACATGCGCACCATCGCGTCGTCGGCGACCAGTGTGCTGATCGGTCACGTCGCCGCGAACACAACCACCATCCGGCTCGGGTCGGGCGGAGTGATGTTGCCCAACCACGCGCCGCTGACGATCGCAGAGCAGTTCGGCACCCTGGCCACGCTGCACCCGGGACGCATCGATCTGGGCCTCGGCCGAGCACCGGGCAGCGACCAACAGACCATGCGTGCGATGCGCCGAGACCCGTCGTCGGCGGACCGCTTCCCGCAGGAAGTTCAGGAATTGCAGGGGTTCCTCTCCGACAATTCTCTCGTGCCGGGCGTGGTGGCAACGCCGGGAGCAGGCACGGGGGTACCGCTGTACATTCTGGGGTCGTCGTTGTTCGGCGCGCAGCTCGCGGCCGCGCTCGGTCTGCCGTTCGCTTTCGCGTCGCACTTCGCACCCGATGCGCTCGAGCAGGCCGTATCGATCTATCGCCGTGAGTTCCGCCCGTCGGACCAGCTGGACGCCCCCTACGTCATCGCAGGTGTCAACGTGATCGCGGCCGACACCGAAGCCGATGCGCAGCAACAGTTCCTCGCGACCAAACGCAGTCGCGTCAGCCTGCTGCTCGGCCGTGGGCGAACCTTCACCGACGAGGAAGCGGACATGCTTCTCGACGCGCCGCAGGGCCGACAGATCATGCAGATGACCAAGTATTCGGCGGTGGGAACACCGGCAACGGTCCGGGATTACCTCGATCGGTTCGTACGCCACGCCGACGCCGACGAGTTGATCGTGGCGTCCGGGGTCGTCGACCGAGCGTCGTGGCTGCGGTCCTACGAACTCCTTGCCGAGGCGACGAATCTGCGGAGCGAGGAACCTGCGACCAGCGCAGTCTGATCGAACCGTCCGGCACGTCGCCGCAGGCCCCTGCTTCCGAGTATCGTGGGCCACGCTCGTAGCCAGGGGGGCACGAGCGGGGTGACTGTGCACGACGGGGGAACATCAGTGACGAGGGACGAGCAGTGACGGGGGATGTTTCGCAGGCCGTGAACGGACACGGCGCGCGGTTGCAGCCGAACTCGGTGGAACCGAGCACCAGGAGCGACGTGCGGGATCGTGGCGCTGCAGCGCCGCTCGACCTGTGTCGACTGACGGTGCTCGGCAAATCCGCACAGGTGGACATGGCTCTACCCACCGACGTGCCGATCTCGCTGTTGATCCCCGGCATCGTGGACATCGTCGACTCCCGTGCAACAGCTGCCAACGACAGACACGGCCGAGACTGGGTGCTGTCGAAAGTGGGGATGCCGCCGATCTCGGGCACGGCAACGCTCAACGAGGCATCGGTTCGCGACGGTGAGCTGCTCGTTCTCGGTACCGCCGACGCCCCGGCGCTACCTCCCCTTCACGACGATCTGATGTTCGCGGTGGCGTCCGTCGACAGCTCGGGGGATGGCTCGAGGGACGGCCTCTGGACAGCCGCCACCGCGCGGCGAGTGGGTTTCGTGACAAGTGCGTCGGCGGTGTTGCTCGCCTGCATCGCCGTGATGCTTCCACTGCTGCAACTCGGCGGTCGCGTCGACGCCGGTGAGGTCGGCGCCCGGAGCGTCACTGCAGCCGTGGCCGCGGCGACGACCGCAGTGCTGATGATCGTCGCGGGAACCGTCGTCGGGAGATTCTATCGGGACGACAGCACCGGTGTTTTTCTGTCCGCATGCGCGCTCCCACTTATGTTCGTGGCCGGATCTCGGTTCGTTCCAGGAGAATTCGGGGCACCACACCTCCTGCTCGGCGGGGCTCTGGTCGGCGCCTCAGCCGTTCTTGCACTGCGTACCGGCGGCCACGGATCCGCAGTGTTCACCGCGGCGAGTGCCGCAGCAGTCACCGTGTGCGCAGGCGCAACGGTGTCGATGTTCACCGATCTTCCGGTGAGCACCATCGGAGCGGGGACCACCGTGGTTGCGTTGGCCGCCTTGGCGGCCGCACCTCGTGTGTCGATGATGCAGGCAGGACTTCCACTACCTCCCGTACCGACGGCAGGAGCTCCGCTCGACGACGCAGGCGACGAAGACCCCACCGGCGCGGCCGAACTCGCCGATCGGGCGCGGCGAGCCCGTAGTCACCTGACCGGTCTCGTGTGTGCCGGCGGCGCGGCGGCCACGGGTGGCGCCCTTCTGGCTGCGCTCGGATCGAGCGACGCCATCTATCGGCCGGGCGTGTCCCTTGCACTCGCGACGGCCTTGCTCCTGCTGTTGCGCGGGCGAACCTTCGCGCAGGTGACCCACGCGCTTCCTCTCGTCCTCGGCGGTGCTTCGATCCTTCTGACTTTGCTCGCGGCCGTCGTGTTCACGCCGGCCGTATCCGATTCGGACGCGATCCAGCCGGCAGTCTTCGTCGCATGCGTCGCTGTGGCGCTCGTGGCGCTGTTCTTCGGTTCGGCCGTGCCCACCCGGGAGTACTCCCCGGTCCTTCGGCGCACTGCAGAACTGATCGAGTACGCGGCGATCGCCACCGTGATCCCACTGGCGTGCTGGGTGTGTGGCTTGTACACGGCCATGCGCGCGCTGTGACGGTCCGATCGAGTCGGCGCGCCCGGGCACGAACACTGACGGTTCCGATCGCTGCCGCGATGATCTCGGCAACCGTCGGAGCCGGAGTCGCGAGCGCGGACCGGCCCGTCGTCGATCCGGGGCTGCTGCCCGAACCGGGGCCTGCCGCCCCTCTCGATCCCACCGAGCAACGAAACGCCTGTGTTCCTGTCTCGGAGATCCCGGACGGCAGCGCGATTCCCGCCGAGCTTCAGGCTCTGGACTTCGCGTCCGTGTGGCCCATCACCCGAGGCGCCGGGCAGGTCGTCGCCGTTATCGACACGGGCGTCTCACCGCACCCGCGACTGCCTGGTCTGCGGCCGGGAGGCGACTACGTTCACACGGGCGACGGACTGTCCGATTGCGACGCCCACGGAACTCTCGTCGCCGGTCTCATCGCCGGGTCACGGGTGGAGGGCAGCGGCTTCGCCGGCGGCGCTCCGGAAGCACAGATTCTGTCGATCCGTCAGTCGAGCAACGCGTTTCGGATCGTCCGCGAAGGCGGTGAGCCCGACTCCGAGGATCCTGCTGCAGCGAACGCGTCGGGCTACGGCAACGTGATGACGATGGCGATGGCCGTACGCACTGCCGCGGACCTCGGCGCGACCGTCATCAACATCTCCGAAATGGCGTGCGTACCGGGTGGGACGGGTCCTGTCGACGGCCCCCTGGGCGCGGCCGTCGAGTACGCCGCCACGGTCAAGGACGTCGTCGTGGTCGCAGCCGCAGGCAACACCGGAGGCGGCGGGTCCGCGTGCGCCACGCAGAACCCCCTACCCGACCCGACCGATCCGTTCGCCGATCAATGGGATCGCGTCGCCACGATCGCAACACCGGCATGGTTCGACGATCAGGTTCTCACCGTCGGGTCGGTGAACCCCGACGGATCACCGGCGGCGTTCACCCTCGCGGGCCCGTGGGTCGACGTCGCGGCACCGGGCACGGCGATGACGTCTCTGTCGCCGACGGGCACCGGACTCGCCGGCGGCACCATCGACAATCAGGGCGGTGTGACTCCGATTCAAGGAACGAGTTTCTCGGCTCCCCTGGTCGCCGCGGTTGCTGCACTGATCAGGGCGCACCGGCCCGACCTTCGCGCCGCCCAGGTCATCGAACGCATCGAGGCCACAGCGCACGCACCCGCCGAGGGCTGGAATCCTTTCGTCGGTCACGGCGTCGTCGATCCGCTGGCCGCGGTTACCGGGCAGGTACTCGACGACTCTGCGCATTTCCCTGCCTCGCCGGTCGACATCGCCGCGCCACTCGTGCCGGAGCCGCCCGACACCCAGCCGCGGACGGTGGCTCTGACCGGCGCGGCGGCGGTCGGTGTCGTCCTCGTTCTCGGTCTCGGATTGTCACTGCCCCTGCGGCGCCGAGTCCTCCCTCATTCGGATGGAAGCAGGGCTGCGTCCGGATCTGGTCCGACACCGTCGTGAGCGGTCAAGGCTGCGTCTCGACTCAAAGCCGGCCCCACGCCGAGCAATTCGACTATCTGCCAGGGTGCGGACGCAGCCGCTCCGAAGCCGAGTGCCTTGGCCGCGTCCGCATCCGCGACCCCGTACCGCACGCCGGTGTCGGCCACGAAGAAGTATCCGTCTCGTCGCACGCTCGTCGGCGAGATCCCCGTGGTCTGCACGAAACCTCCGCTACCCGGCGCCGCGAACACTTCGTCGGCCGCAGGTCCCCCACCGTCGGCCTGGGCCAACGCAACGGGTCGAGCAGAGTCCGGCAGCGGAAGCACTCTGCCCGAGGAGAATTCGAGACGTGCGGTGGGGCCGCCGTCGGGCGCGTCCTGTGGGAGCCAGGCCACGCAGGCCACCGGCTCGGACCGACGATCGACGATCGACGGCCGGGACCGCGGAAAAGTCTTCACCCCGAGCGAGTCGGCCGACGGTGCATCGCTGAGTGCGTCGGGAGTCAACGAGTCGATCTCCGGACTCCCCTGCGAGTCGGCGAACGTGATCAGCTGCGCGGTGGCAACGCTGACCTCCTGAATCCCCTCGGAGAGGACCACGTAGTAACGATCCTCGGTGTCGACCACTTTCACCACCGAGCCGACGGTCTTCCCCGCGAGCGAGTAGGCGGGTGACTCGCCCGCCCGCGGAATCAGCGGCGGTGTGATCGGAGGAACCACGGGCACGGTGTTGGCCAGTGCCTCGCTGACTCCGGAGGGCACGGTGTTCTCTAGCCCGAGCGCTCGAACGACCGACCTGTCGTTCAGATCGATCGCGGCGCGTACACCGTCGTAGACGAGAAAGACCCCGTCTCCGGTCTCCCACAGGAAAGCCTGGGTGTCCTGCAATTGTTCGATGCCGTCACCGTGTCGGGGATCGCCTGCGATCACGGTCGTGCCCGCCACGGACCCCGCCGCGCCAACGGTGTCGCAGACGCTCCACGCGACCGACGTACCGTCGACGTCGTACGGCAGCGACGACGGCGCACCGGGTATGCCCACCAACGCCCCTCGCGGCCTGTTCGCGAGCTCGCTGTCCTTGACGATCGTCGGATCGTCCGCCTGCCCGACGACGAGGCGTGCCGACGCGAGATTCAGCACGGGATGGAAGGTTTCGTCGACGCGGACGAACATCGCGCCGGATTCCTTGCCGACTACGATCGCCGAGTCGCCGATCTTGTCCTGGGGCCGCAGCAGAGCGAGCGCTGCGCACCCGGCAAGTCCGATGCACGCGATCACGAGACCGACTGCGAGTGCACGGGATTGAGAGCGCATGGGGTCGTGCAGCATTCGCACGTCCCGCCGAACCAATGCGTGTTCCATTCGGCGAACGAGGAATCTGTATCCGCCGACCTGCCATTTCGTTGTCGGCGTCGCCGCCACGGTGCCCCCTACCGTTTCTTCGGACCCGACACACCCTCGGGTCCGTCCCCGGCGCACACCCTACTACCCACCCGGCCACGACCGCCGTCGACGACCGCTCGGGGACGGCGAGCACGAGGTTTCAACATCGTTGCGCACAGCGTAGAGTCGCCGCTGAGCCGCGATGGGGGTCCGGCTCGTCACACGGACAGCCTTCGGGGGGAGGATTTCATGATGGCCGCGCTACCGGGGCGCCGTCGCCCGGCCCGCACGTCGGTATTTCGAGCACCGACCCTGCGTCGAGCTCTGGGAGTCGAAGTATTCGCGGTCCTGGTCTGCCTCTCGGCGGTGCTTGCCGAGCTTCCGCCCCTCACCGTCGTGCTGTGTGCACTGCCGTTCGCGCTGCTTCCGTTCGTCGTCGTGGGCGGACGCCCCCTCCTCGACTGGGGGTTCACGTCGGCTCGATATCTGGCGGGGACCGTCCCCTCGACAGGCGTCACCACCGAGTACATCGACGGCGACGGAACCGCCGTCGGAGTGCACCGGCGAGGGACCATGGTCTCGTGTGTGTTGGAACTTCTCCCGACACCTGGAGCCACCACCAGGCTCGGACGGTCGACCGCCATGACCGACTCTGCGTTCGGCCTCGGCGACCTCACTGAATCTCTTGTCCAACACGACATTTCTCTGAGCCGAATCGACATCGTCTCGCACGGGTCGAGAACGGCACCGGGATCACCTGCGACGGACGTGTACGAGAACCTGATCGGCCCGCTCCCCGCCGTCTCGGCTCGGTCGGTGTGGGTCACCGTGACGCTGGACGAGCGGAAGAACCGTGAAGCAGTCGACGCCCGTGGCGGCGGCCGCGACGGTCTGGACCGGACGATCGCGATCGCTACCCGGCGAGTTGCGCGGGCGTTGGAGGCCGGTCGCGTACGTACTCGGACGCTCACACGCTCGGAGATTCACGCCGCCGCCTCACGCATGTGCCGCGGGACGTCGTTCGAATCCCTCACCCAGCGTTGGTCGATCGCTCCTCTGCCGGGAGTGATCAGGACCGGTTTCGGGATCGATTGCCGAGGGCTGGACACCGAAACTCTCGAAGATCTGTGGTCGGTGCCCGCGTCCACGTCGACCGTCGTCCTCCGCATCCAGCCGAGTTCGGGTGTCGGCGTGGTGTTGCTCTCCGGATCCTGCGGATTCGTCACCAGGTCGGCAGTCCCGACGCCGTCCATTCCGCGTCCGGTGTCGATGCGTGGTCGCCAACGGGAAGCCCTGCTCACGTCACTGCCACTCGCGATCACCGCCCGCGGGTACGCCGATCCCGTCAGATCCATCGACCAGGATCACGCAGCACAGCTCCGGTTGCCGACGTCGGGATGTGGGCAACTTCTCGGTTCGGACGCATCCGGCCACGGAGTCGCGGCGCGGATCCACGGCACGGACATCGGATCGGTTCACGTCGCCGGCGAGCTGTATCTCGCCCAGCAGCTGGTCTTCAGGGCTGTCGCCACGGGTGCACGTATTCTGATCCGTACCGACAGACCCCACGCGTGGGGTCCACTCGTCGACTCGCTCGCAACTCCGGAGCGGTTGAGAATCGACGGAGGCCCACACCGAACCGGTACACGGGTGGATCTGGTGGTGCACGACTTCTCCGACACGATGAGCACACCGGGTCAGGTCCGCAACGACGGGGTCACCGTGCTGACACTCACCGAGCAGATTTCACGAACACCGATGCCGGACCCGACGGTGTCCATTCACCAGCCGGGCGCGGCCGGTGATCGCATCCGGGTTCGAACGTCCACGAGCGAGGTGGAACTGGTCCTGGTCACCATCCCACAGGAGACAGCCTTCATCGGCCGACCGCGCAGTCTGCGACGTTCGAACTCGACCTACTGACCGGCTCCTAGGAATGCGGATACGGGTCGACAGCGACTCGTGCCGCTGCAGCCGACGCCCACCACCACAGCTGATCGAGCATTCGGTTCGCTGAATCCAACTCGGGGCCGGTCTCAGGAATCCGATTGCCGCCGAACACCTTTCGCGCACGTGCGAATCCGACGCTGTCTCGCACCGTCACCATGTGCAGTTCGGTTGCAACCGAACGCAACTGCTCCACCGCTCGCGCACCTCCGAACATGCCACCGTAGGACACGAACCCGATCGGCTTGCCTCGCCATTCGTACTTCAACGTGTCGAGGGCGGTCTTCACCGACGCCGGGTAACCGTGGTTGTATTCGGGCGTCACGACGACGACCGCGGCGGCCGACGAGATCGTCTCGGCCAGTCTCTCGGCACCCGCCGACGGCGACAGATCCGACTGCAGCTCCAATTCCAGCAGATCGAGCAGCGACACGGAGAACTCCGCCCGCTGCCCGGCGACATCCACGAACCACTGGGCCACCGAAGGCCCCAACCGCTGCGGCCTGACGCTCCCGACGATCACCGCGAGTTCGATGCGACCACTGCTCATCGGTCGAGCCTAACGGCGACCGGTCAACAACAGAATCCGGAGGCCGGAATCTCCGGACGGACTTCGCGGGTTGCTGCATTACGTTCGGCGAGTTCCTCGTCCCGTGGATAGTCGACACCCACCAGGGAAAGACCGTGTGCCGGAGCGACCGTCACCGCGCTGGACCTCGAGCGGGTCTCGAGCAACGACGCTGTCCACTCCGGACTTCGTCGTCCCTCCCCCACCGCCTGGAGAGCGCCCACCAAGCTCCTGACCATCGACCAGCAGAACGCGTCGGCGCTCACGTAGGCCGTGACGTGGTCGCCGTCCCGCTTCCAGTCGAACCGTTGAAGCTCCCGGACCGTGGTTGCACCCTCGCGGCGCTTGCAGAATGCGGCGAAATCGTGGAGCCCGACGAGCCTCGCCGATGCGTCGCGCATCGCGTCGAGGTCGATCTCCCGCGGCCACGACACGATTGATCGACGGTCCAACGGGTCGACTCCGTAGCGTGCCACGCTGAACCGGTACTCGTAATGTCGTCGCAGCGCCGAGAAGCGTGCGTCGAAGTCCTTGCTGACCGTCGTCAATGCCGTGACACGCACGTCGGTCGGTAGAAACCTGGCCATTCGTCGTATCAGTCGATCCGGTTCGTCGACTCCACCGACGACGTCGGCATGCGCGACCTGTCCGCGTGCGTGGACGCCCGCATCGGTGCGGCCGGCGACGGTCAACTCGACGGGCTGACGTAGCACTGTCGAGAAGGCTTCCTCGAGAACACCACACACCGTGCGGATCCCTGGCTGACGTGCCCAGCCGGAGAAGTCGGTTCCGTCGTAGGAGATGTCGAGGCGCAGTCTCCGGGACGCCGAAAAAGCGGACCCGCCGTTCCCGGTGGGAACGACGGGTCCGCTTGCGCTGAACTCCGAGACCAAAGTGGACTAGTCCTTCTTGCCCTGGTCTTCGGTGGACACAGCTTCGGCCTCGGACGCGTCCGACGCGTGGGCGTCCTTGTCCTCGATGCCCTCGACGACGGCGTCGGCGTTCTCGACCTGAGCGTCGGTCGCGTCGGCTTCGACAGCCTCGACGACGTTCTCCTCGGCCGACTCTGCAGCGGCGGGAGCCTCTGCAGCAGCCGGTGCGGTCTGCGACGCCTTCACGCGACGAGCGCGATCTGCCTCGTTGGACACCGTCTGCTCGTTGACGAGTTCGATGATGGCCATCGGTGCATTGTCGCCCTTGCGGGGGACGGTCTTGATGATGCGTGTGTAGCCACCGTCGCGATCGGCGAAGAACGGCCCGATCTCGGCGAACAGCTTGTGCACGACATCTTTGTTGTTGATCGTCTTGAGAACCTCACGACGATGAGCGAGATCACCCTTCTTGGCGTGGGTGACAAGCTTCTCGGCGTGCGGACGAAGGCGCTTGGCCTTCGACTCGGTGGTGGTGATGCGGCCGTGCTCGAAGAGTGCCGTCGCCAGGTTGGCCAGGATGGCCTTCTGGTGCGACGCCGACCCGCCGAGACGGCGGCCCTTGGTGGGCTTGGGCATGATGAATCTCCTAGTAAGAGCTCAAAGCGAGCTGATTACAGCTGTTCTGTCTCGGCGTAGTCCTGCTCGGCGCCTTCGCTGTCCGCGAAGGATCCAGCATCGGTGTCGCTCCACGTTCCCGTGGTGGCGTCGTATCCGGGCACGGTGGTCGGATCGAAGGACGCGGGGCTGTCCTTGAGCGAGAGGCCGAGCGAGTGCAGCTTGACCTTCACCTCGTCGATGGACTTCTGTCCGAAGTTACGGATGTCCAGCAGATCGGACTCGGTACGGCCAACCAGCTCGCCGACGGTGTGAACACCCTCGCGCTTGAGGCAGTTGTAGGAACGGACGGTGAGGTCCAGGTCCTCGATGGGGAGTCCGAAGGAAGCGATGTGGTCGGCCTCGGCGGGCGAGGGTCCGATCTCGATTCCTTCTGCTTCGACGTTCAGCTCACGGGCGAGGCCGAAGAGCTCAACCAGGGTCTTGCCCGCAGATGCGAGCGCGTCCCGCGCGGTGATGGAGTTCTTGGTCTCCACGTCGAGAACGAGCCGATCGAAGTCGGTGCGCTGTTCGACGCGAGTGGCCTCCACCTTGTAGGTGACCTTGAGCACGGGCGAGTAGATCGAGTCGACCGGGATACGGCCGATCTCTGCGCCCGAAGCCTTGTTCTGAACGGCGGGGACGTAACCGCGACCGCGCTCTACGACGAGCTCGATCTCCAGCTTGCCCTTGTCGTTCAAGGTCGCGATGTGCAGATCCGGGTTGTTCACCGTGACGCCGGCCGGGGGAACGATGTCGCCTGCGGTGACAGAGCCGGGGCCCTGCTTGCGGACGTACATGGTGACCGGCTCGTCCTCTTCGGAGCTCACGACGAGACCCTTGAGGTTCAGGATGATGTCGGTGACATCTTCCTTGACTCCGGGGACAGTGGTGAACTCGTGGAGAACGCCGTCGATGCGGATGCTGGTGACAGCAGCGCCGGGGATCGACGACAGCAGGGTACGGCGGAGCGAGTTGCCGAGGGTGTAACCGAAGCCAGGCTCGAGCGGCTCGATGACGAATTTCGAGCGGTTGTCGGCGATGACCTCTTCGGTCAACGTCGGGCGCTGTGAAATGAGCATTGTGTATTCCTCCTGTACGGACGTCCGCTATTTGACGTCCACGTGTGGAGGCGAGAACGCCTGCGGGTATCGATGACACCCGCAGGCGTGCTGCGCCTTACTTCGAGTAGTACTCGACGATGAGCTGCTCCTGGAGCGGCACATCGATCTGTGCGCGCTCCGGTACCCGGTGAACCAGGATGCGAAGGCGGTTGGGAACGACCTGCAGCCACGGGGCAACCGGACGATCGCCGTAGCTCTCGCGTGCAACCTGGATCGGGAGAGTCTGTGCGGACTTCTCGCGGACATCGATGATGTCGTACTGCGAGACGCGGTAGCTGGGGATGTCCACTCGCTGGTTGTTGACCAGGAAGTGTCCGTGCGTGACCAGCTGGCGTGCCTGACGACGCGTGCGAGCGAGGCCCGCACGGTAGATGACGTTGTCGAGTCGCGTCTCGAGGATCGTCAACAGGTTCTCACCGGTCTTGCCGGGGCGCTTGTTGGCTTCCTTGTAGTAGAGACGGAACTGCTTCTCCATGACGCCGTAGGTGAAGCGTGCCTTCTGCTTCTCCTGCAGCTGGAGCAGGTACTCGCTCTCCTTGATCCGCGCGCGACCGTGCTGGCCGGGCGGGTAGGGGCGACGCTCGAACGCCTGGTCGCCTCCGACGAGGTCGACGCGCAGACGACGCGACTTGCGGGTAGCGGGACCGGTATAACGTGCCATTTTCTAAACCTTCCTTCCCGCTAGACCCGACGCCGCTTGGGCGGACGGCAGCCGTTGTGCGGCTGAGGGGTGACATCGGAGATGGTGCCGACCTCCAGGCCAGCAGCCTGGAGCGAACGGATAGCGGTCTCACGGCCGGAGCCGGGACCCTTGACGAACACGTCGACCTTCTTGACGCCGTGCTCCTGCGCCTTGCGGGCAGCGTTCTCGGCTGCGAGCTGCGCGGCGAACGGAGTCGACTTACGCGAGCCCTTGAAGCCCACGTGTCCCGACGACGCCCACGAGATGACGTTGCCTGCCGGGTCGGTGATCGACACGATCGTGTTGTTGAACGTGCTCTTGATGTGCGCAGATCCGTGCGGGACGTTCTTCTTGTCCCTGCGACGCGTCTTCTGCGTCTTCTTCGGGCCTGTACCGCGTGCTTTAGGGGGCATTACTTCGCCTTCTTCTTGCCGGCAATGGTGCGCTTGGGGCCCTTACGGGTGCGCGCATTGGTCTTGGTGCGCTGTCCACGTACGGGCAGACCACGACGGTGGCGAAGGCCCTGGTAGCAGCCGATTTCGATCTTGCGACGGATGTCGGCCTGCACCTCGCGGCGCAGGTCGCCCTCGACCTTGAGGGACTCCTCGATGTACTCGCGGAGCTTGGTCAGATCTTCGTCGGACAGATCCTTCGAACGCAGATCCGGGCTCACGCCGGTTGCGTCGAGAATCTCCTTCGAGCGGGTACGGCCGACGCCGTAGATGTAAGTCAGTGCGATCTCCATGCGCTTTTCGCGCGGCAGATCCACACCTGCGAGACGTGCCATGTGGCATTCCTTTTCATGTCCGGAGGTCTGCTCCCAGTCCGTCCCCTGTGCCTCTGTACTGCCGAGAACCTTGCGGCTCTCCAAAACTCAGTGGGGCCCCGGCCTCCGTGCCGGGGGTGTGCCGCAACTCGAATGTTGCGGTTGGTGCTGGGAGGTCTTCTTCTAGCTATGTGCCAAGCAGAAACGCGAATGCTCGGTGGTTATCCCTGACGCTGCTTGTGACGCAGGTTGTCGCAGATGACCATGACTCGTCCGTTACGACGAATCACCTTGCACTTCTCGCAGATCTTCTTGACGCTCGGCTGAACCTTCACGTCGTTGATCTCCTGTGTGTAGCCCTCGCGCACCGCACAGCGGTACGTCGCGAGCATGGTTCTCTCCGACCGGACCTGGCCGGAGAAGCTTGTTACTTGTAGCGGTAAACGATGCGTCCACGCGTGAGGTCGTACGGAGAGAGCTCCACTACGACGCGATCCTCGGGGAGGATGCGAATGTAGTGCTGGCGCATCTTTCCACTGATGTGTGCGAGCACCTTGTGGCCGTTCTCGAGCTCAATGCGAAACATCGCATTGGGCAAGGGTTCGACTACCCGGCCCTCGACCTCGATGGCACCGTCTTTCTTAGCCATATCCTCCGCGTCCCTGGCTTAACACCTGGTTGATTGCATCTGTTTTGCGTTACCGTGATGCTCACTGGCCACCGACCGAAGGCCGGGGGAAGCAACCGGTCGAACAACCGCCGGCTTGCGCAGGCATGCGAACAACCGGAACGCAGAGCGCACCGCCGACCTATGCTACCGGCAAAGTCGCACCAGGCCAAATGCATGATCGACCCATGGCAAGCTGAACTGATGCGCGCGGTGATCCAACGGGTTTCGGAAGCATCCGTCACGGTCGACGGCCACGTCGTCGGCTCCCTGATACCGGCCCCCGGAGGCCAGGGCCTGGTCGTCCTCGTCGGCGTCACCCAGTCCGACGACGCACGGATCGCCGACGCGCTGGCGGACAAGATATGGCGGATGCGAATCCTCGACGGCGAGAAGTCTGCAGCCGACGAACTCGCGCCGATCCTGGTGATCAGTCAGTTCACGCTGTACGCCGACATCTCGAAAGGACGTCGACCATCCTGGAACCGCGCTGCGCCCGGCGCCGCGGCCGAGCCGTTGGTCGACCACGTCGTACATCGACTACGCGACCTCGGCGCCACCGTCGAGACCGGGCAATTCGGAGCGCACATGAAAGTGTCACTGGTCAACGACGGACCGGTCACCATCACCGTCGAACTATGAATTACTCGAGCGCCGAACTACTCGTGCGTCGAACTACTCGAACCTCGGACTACTCGTACGTCGAACTACTCCGGCCGCAATGTCAGAATGCGGGGGCCGTCCTCGGTCACGGCGACAGTGTGCTCCCAGTGCGCGGCACGAGAGCCATCGGTGGTGACGACAGTCCATTCGTCGTCGAGAATCTCGGTTTCGTACGTACCGAGTGTCAGCATCGGTTCGATCGCGAGAGTGGACCCGACCACGAGTTCGGGACCTTTGCCCGGAGCGCCTTCGTTGGCCAGAAACGGTTCCATGTGCATCTCGCGGCCGATGCCGTGGCCACCGTAGCCGTCGACGATTCCGTACTTGCGGCCGTGCAACTTCTCGGCGGCGTACGTTCCGTTCTCGATGGCGTGTGAGACGTCGGTCAGCCGGTTGCCCGGCAGCATGGCAGCGATTCCTGCCTCCATCGACAACCTCGTGGCCTCACTGAGCAACTCGTCGGCTTCGATGATGTCTCCGACGCCGAACGTCCAGGCGGAGTCGCCGTGCCAGCCGTCGAGAATTGCGCCGCAGTCGATGGAGATCAGGTCACCGGCAACGAGAACATCCGACGCGGAAGGGATTCCGTGAACCACACGGTCGTTCACCGACGAGCAGATGCTGCCGGTGAACCCGTGGTAACCCAGAAACGACGGAACTGCGCCCGCGTCACGGATGACCGCTTCCGCGACGCGGTCGAGCTCCAACGTCGAGACACCCGGCTTGGCCGCGTCGCGCACGGCAACCAGTGCGGCGCCGACCACGGCGCCGGCCGCAGCCATGGCGTCGAGTTCGCCAGGGCTGCGAAACGGCACTACCTTGCGCTTACGACCGAACGCCATTACTTGTCGGTGCCCTCGATCGCCTTCAGTGCGCGAGCACTGACTTCTTCCACGTCGCCGATCGCGTCGACGGTGACGATCTGGTCCGTGTAGTAGTCCAGCAACGGTGCGGTCTCGTCGCGGTAGACCTTGAGGCGATTGCGGATGACGTCTTCCTTGTCGTCCTCACGTCCGCGAGCGAGCATGCGCTCGACCACGACGTCCTCGTCCACGACGAAGGACAGGACGGCGTCGAGCTTGGCGCCGAGATCGGCGAGGATTCCGACGAGTGCTTCCGCCTGGCCGACGGATCGGGGGAACCCGTCGAGCAGGAAGCCGTTGACGGCATCCGGCTCTGCGAGGCGGCTGCGGACCATGTCGACGGTCAGCTCGCTCGGGACGAGATCACCGGCGTCGAGGTACTTCTTCGCTTCGATTCCCAGTGGAGTCTTCTCACCGATGTTGGCGCGAAACAGATCGCCGGTCGAGATGTGGGGAACGCCCAGCTTCTCCGACAGGACTGCTGCTTGGGTGCCTTTGCCTGCACCGGGAGGACCAAGAAGAACGAGTCTCACTTGAGGAACCCTTCGTAGTTACGCTGCATCAACTGACTTTCGATCTGCTTCACGGTATCGAGGCCGACGCTGACCATGATCAGCACGGCGGTGCCACCGAACGGCAGGTTCTGCGCGCCGCCGGAGCTTCCGATGTCGAGGAACAGGTTGGGCAGCACGGCGATGGTGCCCAGGTAGATAGCGCCCGGCAGGGTGATGCGGCTGAGGACGTAGTTCAGATAATCGGCGGTCGGCCTGCCCGGACGGATTCCGGGGATGAAGCCTCCGAACTTCTTCATCTCGTCGGCGCGTTCTTCTGGATTGAAGGTGATGGCGACGTAGAAGTACGTGAAGAAGACGATGAGGCCGAAGTAGATGGCGATGTAGACCGGGTTCGCCGGATTCACCAGGTACTCGTTGATGATTCGCTGCCACCAACTGGGGTCCACGGCGGTGCTTGCGGACGTGAGCTGGGCGATCAAGTTCGGTAGGTACAGAAGCGAGGACGCGAAGATCACCGGGATGACTCCGGCCTGGTTGACCTTCAGAGGGAGGTACGTCGACGAGCCGCCGTACATCTTCCGGCCCACCATGCGCTTGGCGTACTGGACAGGGATTCGGCGCTGGCCCTGCTCGACGAACACGACGCCGGCGATGATGAGGAACGCAGCGACGCAGACGAGCGCGAAGACGAGGCCTCCGCGGCTGTCGAGGATGGACTTGCCCTCGGACGGGATACGCGACGCGATTCCGGCGAAGATCAGCAGCGACATACCGTTGCCCACACCACGTTCGGTGATGACCTCACCGAACCACATCACCACGGCCGCACCTGCGGTCATGACGAGAACGATGATGACGAGTCCGAAGATCGACTGGTCGGCGATGATGTCCTGCTGGCATCCCTGAAGGAGCTGTCCGCGTGAAGCGAGAGCGACGAGGCCGGTCGCCTGCAGGATCGCGAGCGCGATCGACAGGTAACGGGTGTACTGCGTCATTTTCGCCTGGCCGGACTGGCCCTCCTTGCGGAGTTGCTCGAACTTCGGGATGACGACCGTCAGGAGCTGAACGATGATGCTCGCAGTGATGTACGGCATGATGCCGATCGCGAAGACCGACAACTGCAGCAGCGCACCACCGGAGAAAAGGTTGATAAGCGAGTAGATACCCGCTTGGTCACCACCGGAGACCTGGTCGATGCAGGCTCGGACGTTGGCGTAATCCACACCCGGCGACGGAAGCGTAGCGCCGAAGCGGTACAGGGCGACCAGACCGAGTGTGAACAGGATCTTCCGTCTCAGGTCAGGGGTCCTGAGGGCCGACACGAAGGCGGAAAGCAAAGATCCTCCTGGCACGACTGCGATGGCATCGAAACTTGCATCGAGCCACCAGGCTCTCGGCTGTTCGATCTTGGATTGCGCACGACACGGGTCGTCCGCATGAAACGCATGTTCACGTAACTCTAGAACTCTAACAGTGCGCGACGAACCGCCGGACGGACAGTCCGCGCACCACCCGACCGGTCGGCGGGCGAGCTACTGCACTGCAGCGATGGCCGCAGCGTTGCCCTCGAAAGGGGTTGCCGCTGCGGCCATCGTCACACTGTGTGCTCACTCGACCGGAGTCGAGTTCGCGGCTATACCTCGGTTGCAGAACCGCCGGCAGCGGCGATCTTTTCCTTGGCGGAACCGGTGAACTTGTTGACGGAGATGTCGACCTTCACGGTCAGCTTGCCGTCGCCCAGAACCTTGACGGGCTCGTTCTTGCGGACTGCGCCCTTGGCAATCAGGTCAGCGATGCTGATCTGGCCACCCTCGGGGAACAGGCGCTCGATGTCGCGAAGGTTCACGACCTGGAACTCGACACGGTTCGGGTTGGTGAAGCCCTTGAGCTTCGGGAGACGCATGTGAAGGGGCATCTGGCCACCCTCGAAGCGTGCCGGCACGTTCTTGCGTGCGCCGGTTCCCTTGGTACCGCGACCTGCGGTCTTGCCACGCTTGCCACCTTCACCGCGGCCGACGCGAATCTTCGCCGACTTGGATCCGGGTGCGGGGCGCAGGTGGTGCAGTTTGATGGTCATGGTTAGACCTCCTCAACTGTTACGAGGTGGCGCACCACGTTGACCAGTCCGCGAGTCTGCGGGGTGTCCTCGCGGACGACGGACTGGCGGATGCCTTTGAGTCCGAGGGTCCGCAGACTGTCCCGCTGGTTCGACTTCTGGCCGATGGTGCTCTTGATCTGAGTGACCTTCAGCTGTGCCATTACTTCACCGCTCCTGCCTGTGCACGCGCACGCAGCATTCCGGCAGGTGCAACCTCTTCGAGGGTGAGTCCACGGCGAGCCGCGACTTCCTCGGGACGCTGCAGATCCTTGAGGGCTGCGACGGTGGCGTGAACGACGTTGATGGCGTTGTCGCTACCGAGCGACTTCGACAGCACGTCGTGGATGCCTGCGCACTCCAGCACGGCGCGAACAGCACCACCGGCGATGACACCGGTACCGGCGCTGGCCGGGCGGAGCATGACGACGCCTGCTGCTGCTTCACCCTGGACGGGGTGCGTGATGGTGCCGCCGATCATCGGGACGCGGAAGAAGCTCTTGCGGGCCTCTTCGACACCCTTCTGGATGGCTGCGGGAACTTCCTTGGCCTTGCCGTAGCCGACGCCGACCAAGCCGTTGCCGTCTCCGACGATGACGAGGGCGGTGAAGCTGAAGCGACGACCACCCTTGACGACCTTGGAGACGCGGTTGATCGCGACTACGCGCTCGATGAAGTTCGACTTCTCGGCAGCGTTTCCGCCACGCGAGTTGTCACGGCGGTCGCGTCCACCACGGTTGTCACCGCGGTTGTCGCCACCACTGTTGGGTCCACTGTTCTGTCCGGCGGGGCCATTTCCGCCGTCACGCCGTTGACGTCCCGGCATCAGGCTGTCCTTCCGTTGTCAGTTGCAGTCATCATCAGAATGCCAACCCGCCTTCACGAGCGGCATCGGCCAGAGCCGCGATGCGGCCGCTGTAGCTGTTGCCGCCACGGTCGAAGACGACCGCGTCGATTCCAGCTGCCTTGGCGCGGCTGGCGATGAGCTCGCCGACCTTTGCGCTCTGCGCCTTCTTGTCTCCGTCGAGCGCACGCACGTCGGCTTCGATCGTCGATGCGGAAGCCAGGGTGTGGCCTGCCAGATCGTCGACGAGCTGAACGTGGATGTGGCGCGAAGAGCGGTTGACGACCAAGCGAGGACGCTCGGGCGTTCCGGAGATCTTCTTGCGGAGACGGAAGTGGCGACGCGCCTTCGAGAGGCGACGCTTCGTCGAGATGTCCGTGCCGCGAGGCGTGCGGTCGACCTTCGCCTTGTCTGCTGTTTGCTGGCTCATATCACTTACCCGTCTTTCCGACCTTGCGGCGGATAACTTCACCCTCGTAGCGGATGCCCTTGCCCTTGTACGGGTCCGGACGCCGCAGACGACGAATGTTGGCAGCGATCTGGCCGACTGCCTGCTTGTCGATACCGGTGATGGTGAAACGCGTGGGCGACTCGACCGTGAAGGTGATGCCTTCCGGCGCCTCGATCAGCACAGGGTGGCTGTACCCGAGTGCGAATTCGAGATCCTTGCCCTTCAGCACCGTTCGGTAACCGACGCCGTGAATCTCCATCTTGGTGGTGTAACCGTTGGTGACACCGGTGATGAGGTTCGCGACCAGGGTGCGCGAGAGACCGTGCAATGCACGGCTACGACGCTCGTCGTCGGGGCGGGTCACGGCGATGCTGCCGTCATCCGCACGTGCGATCTGGATGGGCTCGGCGATCGTCAGGCTCAGGGCACCCTTGGGGCCCTTGACCGCGACGTTCTGGCCGTCGATCGTGATGTCGACGCCCGCGGGGACCGCGACCGGCAATTTTCCAATACGTGACATGGTGGTGGCCTCCCCTACCAGACGTAGGCGAGGACTTCTCCGCCCACACCCTGCTTGGCCGCCTGACGTTCTGTGAGCAGACCGGTGGACGTGGAGATGATCGCCACGCCCAGGCCGCCGAGAACCTTGGGCAGATTGGTGGATTTTGCGTATACGCGAAGACCAGGCTTCGAGATACGACGCACGCCCGCGAGGCTGCGCTCACGGCTGGGCCCGTACTTCAGATCGACGATGAGGGTCTTGCCGACCTCGGCGTCTTCGGTGCGGAAATCAGCGATGTAGCCCTCACGCTTCAGGATGTCGGCGATGTTCGCCTTCAGCTTCGAGTGGGGAAGCTTCACCTGGTCGTGGTACGCCGAGTTGGCGTTGCGCAGACGGGTCAAGAAGTCTGCAATTGGATCGGTCATCGTCATGGTGTGACCTGTGCACCTTTCTCGCAGCGGTTCCCATGCAACACGTGCGAACTGGTGCCCCCTGGGTTGGCGAACAACCCGGGCCTGGCTCGTCACATCGTGGGCCTACAACGAAGTGAACATGTCCTGACCGACTGTTGCCGGTCAGGGGTTGCGCTCCAAGCAATGCATCTCTGCACTGCCAGGTGTTTCGAGCTTCCGCGTGGTGATGCCGCGTGCGGAGAACTCGAGGTTGCGTCTGTATTGCAAGGACTCGTGTGCAGGCACGACGAAGCCCGGGCAACCGCACTAGTGTAGGCAACCGGTGGGCAAACTCCAAATCGTTCGCCCTCAGTCCTGATCCAGCCTGTCGACGTCGATACGCGGCGCACCCTGCCCCGTCGCTCGGTTGACGACGTAGGTGACCGCCCACAGGACGACGCCGAGCAGCAGCATGGCACCGGCGATCTTGTACTGAATCATCTGTGCATCGGTTCGAGCCCACGGGCCCACCAGGAACAGGCACAGCACTGCTCCGGCGACCGGTACCCAGAACGGCGCTCGGAAGAAGGTCTTGTCCGCCCGTTGCTTCAACACCAGGCAGGCGACGTTGACCACGGCGAACACTCCGAGCAGCAACAAGCCGGTGGTTCCCGACAGGGCGCTGACCACCGAATTGCCGGACAGCCGATTGACCACGACGATCAGCACCACCGCAAGAACAGTCGTGAAAAGGATTGCGGTCCAGGGCGATCGACGTTTCGGAAGTACTGCTCCGAGTGCCGTCGGCAGGACTCGCTGCCGGGCGAGACCGTAAATGCATCTGCTGGCCATCAGCATGTTGATGAGTGCAGTGTTGGCCACGGCGAACACCGTCATGTAGGGGAATATCTCGTCGATGGGGAGACTCGGTGCACCGACGCGCACGACGTGCAACAGAATTCCTTCGCTTCCCGAATCGTAGTTCAGCGGTAGAACGGCGATGACCGCGACGACGACCAGCACGTAGATCAGGCAGGCGATGCCGAGACCGGACAACATCATCTTCGGGAAGATCTTCTGCGGCTCTTTCGTCTCCTCGACCATGTTCACGGAATCCTCGAAACCGACCATGGCGAAGAACGCGATCGTCGTGGCGACCGTCACCGCGAGAAACATGCCTTTCTCGTTCTGGTCCTCGAACACCACGAGGTTGGCGATATCGCCCTCGGCACTCCCCCGGCCCACCGCGACGAATCCGATCACGATGACGATTGCCAACGCAGCCATTTCGATTCCGGTCAGGACAACGTTGAATTTCACGGATTCTCCGACGCCCCTGAGGTTGATCGCTGCGAGAAAGCCCATGAACAGCAGCGCGACGACGAGCTGAGCCGTCGAGCCTGTTGGTATGTCGAACCAACCGAGTCCGTCTGTGGTGCTGAATGTTTCGTGTAGCCCGGCGAGCAAATTACCGGCCACGACGTTCGACGACGTCGCCGCGCTGGTGATGCCGGAACAGATGACGGCGAAAGCCACGATGAATGTCGCGAAATGAATTCCGAAAGCTTTGTGGGTGTACAGAGCCGCACCCGCAGCCTGCGGGTATTTCGTCACCAATTCCAGGTAGGAAAAGGCCGTCAGAGTCGCGACGACGAATGCGAGCACGAACGGTACCCACGCGATACCACCGACGTTGGAGATCATGTCGCCCGTGACGGCGTACACACCTGCACCGAGGATGTCGCCGACGATGAACAGAAGCAGTAGCCCTGGCCCGAGGACGCGTTTCAGTTCGCCTTGTTCTTCTTGCGCTTCGTCGTGCTTCAGTGTTGCCATGGCGAACCTCCGAAAGCGTCGGTTCGGTTCACGATAGACCTGCAGGCGTGGTCTGGATACTCGAAACGTCCACCCGTTGCAGCCGGGTCGATCGAGGTCGATAGTGCAGGTAGAGGGCGCACACGAAAAACGGGCGTGGGTTCCTGTCGGAACCCACGCCCGTCAGCGTGATGCGTCAGCGTGGTAACTACGCGAGGCCCTGAGACATCGCCGTTTCAGGGCCTGGAGGTCACCAGGAGCTCTTGTGAACGCCGGGGAGTTCTCCGCGGTGCGCCATTTCGCGAACGCAGATACGGCACAGGCCGAACTTGCGGAACACGGAGTGGGGACGGCCGCAGCGGTTGCAACGCGTGTAACCACGCACTGCGAACTTCGGCTTCTTGTTGGCCTTGTTGACCAATGCCTTCTTCGCCATGGACTCAGTTCTCCTTGAACGGGAAGCCGAGGTGCTTGAGCAGCGCGCGGCCTTCTTCGTTGTTGGTTGCGGTGGTCACCACGGTGATGTCCATGCCGCGCGGACGATCGATCTTGTCCACGTCGATCTCGTGGAACATCGACTGCTCGTTGAGGCCGAACGTGTAGTTGCCGTTGCCGTCGAACTGCGTGCCGCTCAGGCCGCGGAAGTCCCTGATTCGGGGAAGGGCAATGGAAGTCAGGCGGTCCAGGAACTCCCACATGCGGTCGCCGCGAAGCGTGACGCGGGCACCGATGGGCATTCCTTCGCGAAGCTTGAACTGTGCGATGGACTTGCGGGCCTTGCGGATCTCCGGCTTCTGGCCGGTGATCGCTGCCAGGTCGGCAACTGCACCGTTGATCAGCTTCGCGTCACGGGCGGCGTCGCCGACACCCATGTTGACGACGACCTTGACGACACCGGGGATCTGCATGACGTTGTCGTATGCGAACTCGGTGTTCAGGGCGTCCTTGATCTCGGCGCGGTAGCGCGCCTTCAGCCGGGGCTGCGTGTTCTCAGTGGTAGTCATCTCAGATGTCCTTCCCGTTCTTCCGGGAAACACGAACGCGCTTGCCGGTCTCTTCGTCGGTCCGGTAGCCCACGCGAGTTGGGTTTCCGTCCGAGTCGATGACTGCAACGTTCGATACGTGGATCGGGGCTTCCTGCGTGACGATTCCGCCCGAGGATGCGCCACGCTGGTTCGCGGAAACCGCGGTGTGCTTCTTGATCCGGTTCACGCCCTCGACGAGGACCTTGGAGTCAGCGGGGTAAGCCTGAATGACCTTGCCCTTGGCGCCCTTGTCCTTGCCGGCGATCACGAGAACGGTGTCGCCCTTGTGCACCTTCATTTACAGCACCTCCGGGGCGAGCGAGACGATCTTCATGAACTTCTTCTCACGCAGCTCGCGGCCGACCGGGCCGAAGATGCGGGTTCCGCGAGGGTCGTTGTCCGGCTTGATCAGCACGGCAGCGTTCTCGTCGAAACGGATGTAGGAACCGTCCGGGCGACGACGCTCCTTGACGGTGCGGACGATGACGGCCTTGACGACCTCGCCCTTCTTGATGTTTCCACCGGGGATGGCGTCCTTCACCGTAGCTACGATGATGTCGCCGATTCCGGCGTAGCGACGTGACGAGCCACCGAGAACGCGGATGCAAAGGATTTCCTTCGCGCCCGTGTTATCAGCAACGCGTACTCGCGACTCCTGCTGAATCACAAACTTCTCCTAGACCTGGATGTGCATACGTGCCGGATTTCCGTCCCGACACGCGCGGTCGGCTACCGCGGAGCGGGCGCACGAAGACACACCGCTGCCACAGGCAACCCGTCAAGTGTAGGGGACGCACCGGATCGAATCCAAATCGTGGCTGGTCGACACGTACGCATCCACTACGTCTCCGGGTAACCCGACGCGTGGCGGCCTGCGCCTGTGGGCCGCGCCGCACGTCGTGCACACTGGAACACGTGAAGACCCTCGCCCGCGGGGAGAATTGCCCCGCTCCCCCTGGGACGTTGACTGTCACGCTCCGAACTTCAGCGACAGTCGACGTATCGGCACTGCTGCTCGGCGCTGGCGGAAGAGTGCGCTCGGACGACGACCTGATCTTCTACAACCAGCCTTCCGGCGCCGGAGTGCAGTACCACCGGGATCCGAGCGGGCACCGGATCACCGTCGAACCCGAACGAATTCCCGCAGGTGTCGACACAGTGGCCATCACTGCCTCGCTCGACGGCACCGGTGCACCGACGTTTGCTGCCTCCGGGCCCGTCGAGACAAGTGTCGTCGACTCCACCGGGACCACCGTCGTCACGTACCCGGCCGACGCATTGGGCGCCGAGAATGCACTCGTGTGCCTCGAGATCTACCGACGCGGTGACGCCTGGAAGATCCGTGCCGTCGGGCAAGGCTTTACCGACGGCTTGGCCGGTGTCGCGACCGCGTTCGGGATCACCATCGACGACGAC